>NZ_JAVHPH010000041.1:0-6571 GCF_036170495.1 Azonexus sp. | reverse complement strand
CCAGGCCCGCGCGGCAAGACTGATTTCGCTCTCGAACCCCGGCGGCAGGTGGCAGTGCGCACCGATCTCTTCGGCGGCAGTGAGCAGGGCGCCGCTGGCCGGGCGCTCGTTCCACGTGAAACCACCTGACTCATCAACCACAACACCGCGCTCGAAAATGCCATCTTCCCGCCAGGCGACGATGTGGGCCGGCATAGCGTCAAGCAGTTCATTGGCCACGACAACGCCGGAAAAACGTTCAGGCAGGCGATCCAGCCATTCCACCCGGGGCAACAAATGGGGCGCCGCCGCAGCGATCGTTTCATGCTGACGCTGGCGCAGATCGGCCGACAAATCGAGAATGAGGTAGCGCTCCGGTAGCGCCTCGGTTGCCTCCAGAGCAAGCAGCAAGTCGACCACCAAACGCCCGGAGCCGGCACCGACTTCAAGCACTACGGGGCACGATGCAGCGATGATCTGAGCGACCTGACGAGCGAGCGCCTGCCCGAATAATCCGCTCATTTCGGGCGCCGTGACGAAATCACCGGCCGCGCCGAACTTGCGCGCCCCGGCTGCGTAGTAACCCAGTCCCGGGGCGTAAAGAACCTGCTCCATGAAACGCGCAAAGGAAAGCCAGCCCGCAGCGGCAAAAACCTCGTTGACAAGCATTTTTTGCAAGCGCTGGCTGTGCACCAATGCTTCCGGCGCGGGAATCGGCAGATTATTCATGGCAAGTTCAAAAAGTGTCAATTTTAAGGCAACAAGGAGAATTCCTCCGCTGCCTATGCTATTTTTGCATTCTGCATCAAAGGAGGACACGCCCCTTGCGCATCAAACAAATAATCAATCGCAAGCCGACGGAACTAGCTTCTGCGCTAAGTAATCTGAAAGATGAAACGGCAGATCTGCTGTTGATTTTCGGCAGCGTCGAACACCTGACATTCCCTGGCTTGCGCGAGTCACTTAACAATGCATTTCCTGGGGCCATGCTGCTCGGCTGTTCGACTGCTGGCGAAATTACTGCGGACGGTGTCAACGATGGAACCTGCACCATCACCGCCATCGAGTTTGACACCACCCGCCTCCATCAAGGCAGCGCACGTCTGGCCGGCATGGAGGACTCCTTCGCTGCGGGCGAAAGGCTGGGGCAGCAAATTGCCGTAGCCGACCTCAAAGCCGTCCTCCTTTTCGGTCCCGGCGTACGGATCAATGGTAGCGCCCTGGTCAATGGCATCAGCAGCGCGATTGGTAGCGCCATCCCGATTACCGGCGGCCTGGCCGGCGACGGCGGCGCGTTCAAGGAAACATTCACTATCGGCCAGCACGGCGTGACCAACGACCATATCGTCGCCGTCGGCCTGAGTGGCGACCAGCTACGCTTTGGCCACGGCTCCTTCGGCGGCTGGGAAGCTTTCGGTCCGGCCCGCAAGGTGACGCGCTGCGACGGCAATATCCTGCATGAACTCGAAGGCGAACCGGCTCTCGAAATTTACCGACGCTACCTGGGCGAACACGCCAAGGGACTACCGGCATCCGGCCTGCTTTTTCCCTTCGCCATGCTCGGCGAAGACCATAGCGCTGTCGGCTTGATCCGTACCATTCTCGGCATCGACGAAGCTAGCGGCAGCCTGATCCTGGCGGGTGAAATCGATCCCGATGGCTATTTGCGGCTGATGCACGCCAGCACCGACAAGCTGGTTAGCGGGGCCGAATCGGCAGCGGACGCCGCGGCGGCGATGTTGCAGGGCACTGGCGAAAGCGTCGCCATTCTGGTCAGCTGCGTTGGCCGGAAACTGGTCATGGGTGACCGTGTTGATGAAGAAGTCGAGGCGGTCGGCGAGGTTTTTGGCCAGGCCGGCGTACTGACCGGCTTTTATTCGTATGGAGAAATCAGCCCGTTCGCCCCCGGCGCGTCGTGCAAACTGCACAATCAGACAATGACCATCACCTGCCTGAGCGAGGCCTGACCTAAACCGCATGCAAAAAGCGCTTCTCCGTCAGTTAAAACGCAGCCTCGGTATTGGCAGTGAGGCTGAATTGGCTGCGTTGCTGAGTTCAATGAATCGCGCCGCAACGACTGCAGACCCTGCCTTGCGAACTGCGCTGGATGGTTTTGGCGATTTTCTCAAGCACGTCGATTGCAGCTATGAACAATACGAGCGCGATCTGGATTTACGCACCCGCAGTCTGGAAATTTCATCGTCCGAGCTCTCGGACAGCAACGAGAAGCTGCGCCTGTCACTGGCTGACCGCGAAAACGCGTTGCGTTCGCTGCGCGATACCGTCCGCCATTTGTTACCGGACACCGATCCAAGCGACCACACCGATACGTTTGCCGATGCAGACATCGCCGAACTTTCCAAGCGAATCGCTTCGATGGTCGCCGAAGGCGAGCATGGCCGACGTGAGCTGGCGACGCAGAAATTCGCCCTCGACCAGCACGCCATCGTCAGCATTACCGATAGCGCCGGCACAATCCTGTATGCCAACGACCGTTTTTGCGACATCAGCGGCTATGCCCGCGAGGAACTCCTCGGTCGCAACCACCGCATCGTCAATTCCGGCGTCCATCCATCCGGGATGTTCCGCGACATGTGGCAGGCCATCTCGCTTGGCCAGGTCTGGCGTGGCGAAGTCTGCAACCGGGCGCGAAACGGGAATTTGTACTGGGTTAACGCCACCATTGTTCCCCTCTTGAACGCTGCCGGAGAGCCCGAACGGTATATCGCCATCCGCACCGATATTACCGACCGCAAGCGCATCGAGGCACAACTCTCGGAGCAGCTCCATCTGGTCGAAGAACTGATCGAAGCCATCCCGCTACCGGTTTATCTGAAAGATAGCGCTGGACGCTATGTTCGCCTGAACCGAGCCTTCGAGCAGTTTTTCCAGATCAGTCGCGAGAAACTGCTGGGCCACACGCTGAACGATCTCCTGCCGCCGGAGGACGCCCGCCTGCACACCGAAAAGGACGCCGAACTGTTTGCCAGCAAAGGCATCCAGTCTTACGAGACTGCCGTGCACAGCAGTGACGGGCTGATTCACGATACGGTCTATCGCAAAGCGGTCTTGACGCGACGCGATGGAAGCGTTTCCGGCTTGCTCGGTGTCATCGTCGACATCACCGAGCGAAAACGCGCCGAGATCGAAGTCCTGCGCGCCAAGGAGGCTGCTGAAGCGGCCAGCCGGGCGAAAAGCGATTTCCTCGCCAACATGAGTCATGAGATTCGGACGCCAATGAACGGCGTCATCGGGATGACCGATTTGGCCCTGGAAACGGCGTTGACCGTAGAGCAGCGCGAATACCTGAGCATCGCCAAGTCTTCCGCCGAGTCGCTGCTCACCATCATCAACGACATCCTGGATTTTTCGAAGATCGAGGCGGGGAAGCTGCTCGTCGAAGAGATTTCCTTCGATCTGTTTCAGCTCATTGCCGACGTCCTTAAACCCTTGGCCCTGCGCGCCGCCGAAAAGGGAGTCGAGCTGCTCAGCGAGGTGCTTCACGATGTCCCGCGCTACGTTCGGGGCGACCCCAGCCGGATTCGGCAGGTGCTGATCAATCTGCTCGGCAATGCCATCAAGTTCACCGCTAGCGGCGAAATCGCCTTGCGCACCGAACTGCTGCAGTTGCAGGATGGCCACGCCATCGTCCATTTCGCCGTGCGCGATACCGGCATCGGCATTTCCTCCCACAAGCAGGATCTGATTTTCGATGCCTTCTCGCAGGAAGACACCTCGACAACGCGCAAGTATGGCGGAACGGGTCTCGGGCTATCCATTTGCCGCCGTCTGGTCGAACTGATGGGCGGCCGAATCTGGCTGCACAGCCAACTGGGGGAAGGCAGCACCTTCCACTTTTCGGTGCAGCTTGAGTTGTCTGAGCAGGCGACATCGACCCAGGCTAGCCAGGTTAATTTGGTCGGCCGCCGCATCCTTGTGGTCGACGACAACGCCACCAACCGGCGCATCCTGAGCAGTATGTTGAGTTTGCTCAAAGCCGTTCCCCGCGCTGTCGACTCAGCGCAGGCAGCGCTAGCGTTGATGCACGAGGGCAACACGGATTTCGACTGTATCGTGCTCGATGCGCAAATGCCCGAGATCGACGGTTACGAACTGGCGCGGCGCCTGCACGCCGGCTACGGACATCTGCCGCCGATGTTGATGCTCTCATCCGGAGCCTTGCGTGGCGATGCCCAGCGATGCCAGGAAGCCGGAATTGCCGGTTTTTTCTCCAAACCCATTTCACTGGACGAGTTGCATGCCGCACTTGGACGACTGTTCGACAGCGTACCGCCGACCCAAAACCCAGGAGGCGCACCGTTGGTCACCCGCCATTCGCTGCGGGAATCCCGACGCGCGCTAAACGTGCTGCTCGTCGAAGATCATCCGACCAACCAGAAACTCGCCATCGGCCTGCTTGGTAAATGGGGGCACGCCGCAATGCTGGCCCGAAATGGCCAGGAAGCGCTCGATATTCTGGCCACCCGTTCCTTCGATGTGATCCTGATGGACATGCAAATGCCGGTCATGGGCGGCGTCGAAGCAACGCAACACATTCGCGCCCGCGAGGCGGAATATCACCAGACGCGTACGCCGATCATCGCCATGACTGCCGCAGCCCAGCAGGACGACCGCGACGCCTGCCTGGCAGCGGGCATGGACGACTATCTGTCGAAACCAATCAGGATCAAAGAGTTGCAGGAAAAACTGCTGGCCATTGGCGGAAACCACTGATTCAAAGCAGAATTTTTACGCCAGGCGGGTGGCACAAGGTACACTCGCCATTTTCAATTTTAGGCAAAATTTCCGGTTGACCGTGGCAACTCCACTGCCTGGTTCACACGCCGCCTTCGTCTCCCCGCCATGACCCAATCGAACAACCTGCTCAAACTGCGCAAATATCTGGAAGGCCGTACCGGCAAGGCAATCATCGACTACAACATGATCGAGGATGGCGACACCGTGCTCGTCTGCGTTTCTGGCGGCAAGGATTCCTACACGCTGCTCGCCATGCTGATGGCACTGCAGAAGCGGGCGCCAGTCAAATTTCGCCTGATTGCCATGAATCTCGATCAAAAACAGCCGGGTTTTCCCGCTGACGTTCTGCCACGCTACTTCGATTCGATCGGCATCGAGCATCGGATTGTCGAAGCTGACACCTATTCGGTCGTCAAGGAAAAGATACCCGAAGGAAAGACCACCTGTTCCCTCTGTTCGCGGCTTCGACGCGGCATCATCTACCGTACGGCCAAGGAACTTGGCGCCAACAAGATCGCCCTCGGCCATCACCGCGACGACATGGTCCATACGCTCTTTCTCAACATGCTTTTTGGCGGCAAACTCAAGGGCATGCCGCCCAAACTCGTCACCGACGACAAGGCGCATGTCGTCATCCGGCCGTTAGCCTACTGCGCCGAAGCGGACATCGCCAAATTCGCCCGTGGCATGGAATTCCCGATCATCCCCTGCAACCTGTGCGGCTCGCAGAACAACCTGCAACGGCAGAAAATCCGGGAAATGATGGAGGACTGGGACAAGCGCTATCCCGGCCGTACCGAATCCGTGTTCACCGCCATGCAAAATGTCGTTCCCTCCCACCTGGCAGATGGCAACTTGTTCGACTTTCATGGCTTGACACTGGACACCCCGGTTGAAGAGGGTGATATTGCCTTCGACCCCCCGGAAATACCAATCAGCGGGACCATCCCGATAAGCCTTTCGGCATAATGCAGAGGCCGCACGATCAACATATAATGAGCAGTCGTTTATTCATGGACTCCAGGTAGACAATGAGCGCCACGCAACGAAAGCTGATTGTGATGTTCGCCGATGTCTCGGGCAGTACGGCGCTTTTCGAGCGTCTAGGAGACAAAGAGGCAATGCATGCGGTTGAACGTTGCCTCAAGCGCATGAAGCGATCGATCGATGGCTACAAGGGCAAGACCATACAGGTTGTCGGGGACGAGTTGCTGGGGGCCTTTGAAACAGCCGAAGACGCATGCCAGGCGGCAATCGACATGCAACAACGGATTGCCGATTTGCCACCTGTTTCAGGCCTGAAATTGACTATTCGCATCGGTCTGCACTGCGGAGAGGTGGCCGACGATGGCAACAAACTCACCGGATCAGCCATCTCTACGGCTGCGCGTATCGCCGGTATTGCGCGACGGAATCAGATTTTGTGTAGCTTGCTTCTGGTCCAGGCACTGTCCGAACCAAGCTTTATTTCTGCCGATCCCATGCCAGAACTTGGTAGCGTTCCCGAAGAAGGCGAAGCACTACCGCTTTTCCAGATCAACTGGCCGAATTATCAAGGGGCAACTGCCAATTCAGCACATTCCGCTTTTGGCCCCAGCAGCACACTCCCACCCGAGCGGCTATGTGTTCGCCATCGCGGCAAAGCCTTCCTGCTCGACGATAAAACCCCGGTTCTTACTATTGGCCGCGATCTCGGCTGCAAGCTCATCATCGATGACCGCAAGGCCTCCCGCCAGCATGCACGCGTCGAACGTCGCAACGATGGCTTCTATCTGGTCGACTGAAGTGGCCCCCTGAGTCAAGACAGTAATGCCGTCAGTTTAAGCAGTGCATT
>NZ_JAVHPH010000040.1:0-18319 GCF_036170495.1 Azonexus sp. | reverse complement strand
GGTGGCGGCCTCGGTGTAGATGTTCCCGTACTGGCGGTCACGCTCGGCCCGCATCTGCTTTGCCCGCTCTTCATGTTCCGGCGCGATCAAAAGAGAAATCCACCCTTGCGGGTGGACTTGGCTGTTCGTCATTTACTTCACTTCCCGCAATATGGGCATCCGCCGCCTAATGGTCCGAAATTCATAGACAAGGATTTTCGGACCGTGCTGGCTTCATTAATCGATTCCAGCGCCAGTTCCTTGCGGCGCTTTTCATCTCCGTTTTGATACTCATTTAACAGCTTTACCGCCTCGTCTCTTTCGGCATCTGTCAGAGATGACCACACGGCCAAAACAAGCTTTGCTTTATCACTCATACATTCCCCCTTAAAAATCGCCACAAGTGGCACACGAACAACCGTTTGCAGACATGGATGTCGGCTTGACTCCGCAAGTGGCACATTTTCGGCGATATTGGATCAGGCTGGCCCTCATCATGCGTCGCTTATCTTTTGCGGAAACACCTTGCATCACATCGCTCTGTTCTTGTTCTCGATCTCGCTCAAGCAATGCAGCAAATTTTTCCTCGGCGTCTGTGCCCGCATATCTCGCCAAATCTTCCCAGCGATTCTTTAACCCTGTATTTGTCTTGCATGCGTGTTCTGAAGCTGCAAGACGCTCTTCCCATCTAAAAACAAGGGACCATAACGCCATAACAAACAATGGAATACTTAGCAGTCCACTGATTGTGACTATTACCGGGAGAAGCTTTGTATCCGCAGAGGCCATAGCAATTCCACCAACGCTGAGTGGAACTACTAGGGATAGGAAACTGAGAATACGCAGTCTGAATCGTAGAGATTGCGAGCGCATTTCAAAGATGTATGCCGTGCCGAAAGCATAGATTTCCTTATCAGCGCATCGCTTCACAAAATCATGGTCTGCCATTATTTTTGCTCCACGGGGTATGGCCCAAGGAAGCGCACGCCATTGAAGTGAATCAGGTGGGACGGTGCATCAGCCACCCACACCTCAGTCTCCCAAGCGATTTCACCAAGGTAGCGGCCCATGATTGCCCGGTTCGGGAATGCGGTCACATAGACCAGTCCCGCCTTTGACCCCGCAAACAGCTTTGCGAGTTCGGCGTGGCGCTTACCATCGACCGGGCCGTGGCTGGTGACGGACTCCACCAGTAACAGCCAATTTTTCTCAACGAAGTGCAAGACCACATCGGGCATCTTGCCGTGTGAATCCACATCAACCCCCAGCCCGGCCAGCAGGGCGGCGTCGAAGTAGCCCCACTTGTCGCCAGTGTCGCCGGCATAGACCAGTACGCTACCAGGTGCAAAACGGGGCGCGAAGTCCTCGATGATGGCGCGGATCAATTCGCTGTGTTCGCCGGGGCTGAGGGTGATTTCCTTGCCCGGTGCAATCTCAACCGGGATGCGATTATGCTCGCGCTCTTTGGCGTACTTGGCGACCAGTGTTTGACACCCGGCCAGATAGGCGGTGAGGTTGTCATGCCATGCAGGAGTGCCAAAGCTACGCAACAGGGTCAGTGCAGCGGGTTCGATCTGATAGACCGCCTTCGGGCTATTCACCGGCCGATCTGGCTTGTCCGGATTGTAGAGGGCAACGCCAGCGTCGCAGAATTGGTGCATGGTCTGACGACGGAACGTTTCGCGGGTGTTCGGGGCGTACGCCTTTCCGTAGTGTTCCCGCGCCCAATCCATGATCGGCGTGATGCCCACAAGTGGGTTTTCGGCATCGGCCCATGCTTTGCCTGGCGTGAGGTTCAACAGCGCCAGCAAAGAAAGGGCTGATCGCTCGTTCTGTTGTGCCCTCGGCAGACCAAGCGAAATAATGACCTGGTGCGCCGCCTCGATGTTGTCTTTATTGTTTGTCATGCAGTCAGTTTCCCAAATTGTTCATCAATCATTTCCTGCGTGATTTCGCTATGCTGCTTGGCCCACTGTCCAAGCATGGTCAGCGCCTCACGGCTGGGGTACTTCATCAGCTTGAGGTCGGTTGCGTTGACCTGCGTGTGGCCGTTGAAGCGTCGGAAGCTCTCATCTACGGCCGTCGTGTTTAGGAAGACGGCCAGCCCTCTGGCCAGCAACTCAGGCAAGCCGCGCTTGTTCTCATGAAAGAGGTTCATGTGGTTCTCAAAGCCCAGCACGGTATGGTCGCCAAAGGCCGTAGGATCAACCACGCTCGCCACCACGCGGCGCTTTTCTTCCTTCGATGAGAAGCGCCGCACCACGCAATAAAACCCGTTCGGATAAAGCCACTTTTCGGTCGTGTCGTTGCGCAGGATCGCGTTCGGCTTCTTCAAGCCTGGTACGGGCCACACCGTCCCGGTGATACTCAGGTGTCCGGGATAAATCAACGGTACGGTGCCATCCTCTGGCATGTCGCGCAATTGCTCTTTCAAGCGAAAATCGACAACAGGCCCGGTCGATACCTTGATACCTAGATCGGCCAGGGTATAGCGCACGCCTGGCGATAGCTCGATGGTACTTTTGTCGGTCGTAGTAGGCACATGGATAAACCGTTCAGGGTCATCCGGGAACACGATCCGCTCGAACGGGTGTTCGTTCGTGGCTATGTCCTCGAAGCTGTCATCGGTTGACGTCGTGATCGTCACCGGCCCTTGCTGGCCGCCGCGCTCAAGCCGAATGATGATGTTCTCTTGCAGCACTTCATCGTCTTTGAATGCCTTGCTGCGCGAGTCGAAGAGGTGCATATGGCGGATCGCTGCCCGCTCAAGGATGAAATCACGGAACGGGCGGTAGTACGGCCCATTGCAGAAACTACGCGGAATGATCGCCACGATCTGGCCCCCCGGTGCGGCCTCGGCCACGGCCAGCGCCACGAAGGCCGAATACAGATTTACCGTCTCGATCCCGACAGAGCGCAGTGCCAGGCGGTGCTCTGATCTGCTGTTGATCTTCTTGTAAGGCGGATTGAGGATCACATGGGTATAGCCTCGATCCTGCAGACCTTCGGCGGTGGCCTGCTCAATGTAATCACCCGCAATGATGCGAGGGATTACGCGGCTGTATCCTGCTAGGTGTTGGGCAAGGTGGCCGCGCAGCTTCTCGTCGATCTCGTAGGCTGTCGCCTCGATGGACTCAAAGCCAAAACCGGCTGTCACCCAGCGGTCGAGAAAAGCGCAGGATAAAGCCCCAACGCCCGCGCCGGCATCCAGTAGGCGGCAAGTCTGCAGGGTACTGGGAGGAAACAGGGAGGCCATGAAGCGTGCCACGCTGGATGGCGTCATGAACTGGCCGAACTCGGCCTTGTGTTTCTGCGCCGTACGGGGTGCTACCTCGCGGCGCACGCTATCTGCGGTGTCTAGTTGTTGGAGCATCCCAAGTCCTCATTGACGCGGCGTGATGACGCCGACGTGCTTGTAAAGGGTGGTTCTGGACACGCAATAACGGCGCGCAACCTCGGCCACCTTAATATCTGGATCGCGCAACAGTGCTTTGATCTCTCGCACTTGCTGCTCGTCTAACTTCGGTTTGCGGCCTCCGGCCCTGCCTCGGGCGCGGGCTGCTACCAGCCCGGCCTGCGTCCGCTCCCGGATCAAGCTACGCTCGAACTCAGCCAGCGCCGCAAAAACATGAAATTGCAGCTTGCCGGCTGCGCTGCCGGTCTCGATCTTCTCGGTCAGACTCTCGAAGTGCACGCCACGCTGCTCAAGGTCGGCCACGATCTGCACCAGGTCGGGCAGACTGCGGCCGAGACGATCCAGCCGCCACACTACAAGGGTGTCACCGGCCCGGAGAGCCTTCCGGCACTGCTCAAGCTCCGGACGTGCCACATTCTTACCGCTTGCCGCTTCCTCGTAGATCAGCGCGCACCCTGCCTGCTTAAGCGCGTCGCGCTGTAGGTCTAGGTGCTGGTCGTCCGTCGAAACACGGGCGTATCCAATGCGTTGATTCATTGACAGTACCGGAACATAGAAAAATTGACGGCTATCTTAACGACTTTGCACGCTGCCAGGCATGAAAAATAGAGACCCTGCAGACTGTTCAGAAAACGGTCGTTTTCTGGACACGCTGAAACGCTCACACATCAACTCGCAGTAGGCCGGACAGCCGATCAAGCACGGCGGGGTCAGACAATCCCGTCGCTGAGTTTGTCTGTATTAGTCGGCCTCGCTCGGCATCGGGCCAGCCTTCCGGCTGGTCATCAATCGCGATCCAGTCATGCACCGCTGCGCGGCTGGCCCATCGGTTAATTTGCTCATGCCGCGTAGCCTGCTCCCACCAGTTCCCCGGTCGATAATCGGCATCATGCAACATAGCGCTGTGCCAAGTTGCGCCGATGACACGGGACCGCAGGGCCTGCGGAAGATACCGGCGGGCACGGGAAAAACCAAACTCCCGCGCCCAGGATGTGCTCAACACGATCCGCAGTTCCGGGCGGCTGGCCAGCGCATCAATCAGCAGCCCGGACCACATAAAAAGTTCTCCCTGGTCACGCAGTACAGGCCGGCCGCGCTCACGATAAACAGCGTCTGGATGCAAGACGCCATCGAAATCGAGGAACAGAATCACGGCTTCCTCTCTATATCAAGAAGTGAGCGAATGAAGGCTTCCTCGACTGGCGAGACGTTGCGGCAGTTAGTGCCCGGCGATGCATGATCGGCCGCACCTCCGTCAGTCAGTCCTGTTGGCCCGTTGCGCCCACCGTACCAACTGTCAGTGACCCAACTGTTCCAATCCCAGGCATAGGCTGCTCGCTCCACACCCGGCACGACTGGACACTGGGAGCCATACAAAGCGCCCCAGAACTGTTCGCACCAAGGCTCTGGGATTTCTTCCAGGGCAACAAAATAGGGGCGACCGTCTTGGTAATGCACTGGCACAGCGGCGATTAGTTCGTCGCGGGTCATGATCTTCGCCCAACCTGTTTAGCCAAAAATTCGGCACGCGGCATAGCATCTGCCGGCGCATGATCTGGGCAGCGAGTCATAAGTGCCCCTGCAACTAGCTGCGTGCCTGGTCGGCCGCACCGCTCACAAATACGCGATGACATAGCTTCAGCCATCCAAATCATGCCCCGCTGTTCTTGACTGGCATCTCGCGGATAGAAGCGCAATTCTCCGAATTTTTCCTTCACCTGGTGGGCGACAATTTGCGGTGCTCCGTTGTGATCCGTCCAATCCTGCAGACGTTCGCAAAGTACGTCGAGCAGGTCGAACCAGCCGTCTCCGCAGGCAATACCGGGCCGACCTGCGAAAATCAGCGGATAGCGCAAACATAATGACTCAACGAGATCCTTTTTCATCGAGTCAATCCCGCTCGTCGTCAATGAGCGCTTTGATTTCCAGATCGGCCACCGGCACTGCGGCTTGCATGAAGAGATGCATCTGTGAAACCGCATCCTCGAAGGCCTCTCGGTCGAATTGCACACCCGCCACGGTCAGCGTCTCGCCACTCGGCCAGCGCCGGGACTCGCCGTCGATCCGCACATGCACGTCGCCGTCACTAACGATTACGGGCATGTCTGCATCAAGGGCGGCTTGTTTGTCGCAACGCTCGAAGGTGCAAGCGTCAGCGTCAAAAATCCAGTATTTGGGCATGGCGCGGCCTCACTCGGATAGCAGGGTAACGCCGGCCGCTTCGACAACCGTTTCGCGGGCTTCTGGCACGAAAATATAGATCGTTGCGCCGCTGTCTAGCTCGAAACTGAGCATGTCACAGTCGTCGTCGTACATCGACTCAAACGCATGACGAATAGCGCGGCCGATTGCGCGCAACACGGCGCGGTCTATCTGCCCGGAAAAATTGGCTGCGACGGCAGGCCCAGGCTGAACGTCATCCGGAGGCAAATACAGCAATTCGAGTTTCGAGATGGGCCAGAGGTCGGGAACCAAGACTGGCACACGGCACGCAGTAATGATCGCCTCCGCTGTTGTGAGTGATTCAGCGTACAAATCTGTGGGCAGCGATTCGCCCGTTTGCTGATACACCCAAGCCGCGACGGCTTCGGCGTCGGTTTCGTGGATTGCTTTGTTTTGGCTGTTCATGAAATCATCCTTTAAAAAAATGCCGACAGATTGTCATCTTATTGGTGCCGATTAACGGTCTAATCCGTGGCCGCGCTCTTGCTCCTGTTCCTGGCGTTTGCGCTCGCGCTCAAGTCGGTTTTGTTCCATCCTGGCCGCGATTTGTTGCAGTTGGTTTTGCTGCTCTTGCCGCTGGGATTGATCTTGCTCTTGCTTCGGCTTCGGCTGTTCTTGTTGCTGCTGTTGCTGCTCGATGCGACGCAAAGCGGCTCCCTGGTCGCGCCCTGGTTGTGCGGGTGGCATGCCAACGAGTTGTGACATTTGCTGCTCCTTTTGTGGTGCCCGGCCAGGCTGGTCGAGGCGGGTTGGTGATTCTTGCTTGGGTGGTGTAATCAGATGACCAAAGCGCTCGCGCAGGCTCGGGCGCATTTGTGCACTCGGGTCGGTGATGATTTGCGGCGCGTCGCGCTCGCGCTCTAGCGGAGCGGGGCGAGGCTCTGCATACGCGGCATAGCCCTTGATCGCGGCGGCAATGTGGTCGGGTTTGTCGTGCCGGTTCCGGTCGCCTCCGGTGCCGCGCGACCCCGCCGTTTCGCGCTGGTCAGCGAGGTAATCGCGGAAGCCATCGCGCTCTCGCTTGGCATCGGCAATACTGCTTTCGGTGTCGATGATTGAGCGGCCTACGTGCTCTTTCTCACGCTGTATCTTGCCGATCTGTGAAGCTAGTTCGATGCGCCGGTTAACGTCGCCCAGTTCGCTACGTTTCGGCGGCGTCTTCCACTCTCCTTCGACCTCTTGACCGTTGCGATAAAGCGGCTTGCCGCGCTCCATTGCTGTCGCTGCTGGCCCCATGTGCCGGGTCGGCTCACGGTCGAGGTCACGGGCTTTGTCCTGGTCGTCAATTTCGCGGGCAGCAGTGCGCTGATCCGACAAACTACGGTGGTCAATACGTTGCTCTAAACCGTGACGCTCTAAATAGCGATTTGTCAGCGAGGACCAATCGGCGCGCAACTGCTCAACCTCGTTGGGTTTGTCGCGATTAGTGGCGCAGCGGTCATGAGCAACGGCATCTAACTCCCGGACCTTGTTGCCCAGCCTCCCATCCTGCTCAACCCTGTTTGTCGTTGTGAGTATGTGTGCATGATGATTTCGCTCGTCACCGTTCCGGCTCGGTGCGTGTATCGCAACATCGGCGGCAATGCCGTACCGATCCGAAATCGTCTGCGCGAATTCGACCGCAAGCTCTTTTCGAGCACTCGCCGGCAACTCGGCGGGCAATGCCACCTCAAACTCTCTAGCCACTTGTGCGTCAGCGCGCTTGTTCTTGTGCTCGACGGCATTCCACAACTCGGCACGCGACGGTTCCCAGGTGCAACCGGAGGGCATGACGATCTGCGTATCTTCGACGCCCTGCTTACGCGTGTAATCGTGCTCATCACCCGTGCGCTCGTCGACAACACGCTCGCCGGCTCGATAGGCCGCTGCGCCGGTCGATGACCGGCCAGCTTTGCGGCTGATGATGCCGACGCTCAAGTGATAGATAGCCATGTCAACAGACCGACACGGCAACCGGCCAGCCGCCAACGAGCGGCACAGGCCAGGGCCAACTGATAACCACAGCCGACGCATCTAATGCGCGGGGTGCAGGGGCCGCCGGCTCCTGCTGGGGGTGTCGGGGGCAAAGCCCCCTGACCGCACGGCAAACCCGAAGGGTTTGCGTTAAGTGCGCCCTTCGTGAAACCCCACCGGCCCCAAATGTCATCAATGTCCACATGCCTAAATGATAACAAAACGCGCATTTAATGGACACGAAAACACGCATTTAATGGCACCACACACCCCGCAAAATGTCGGCACAAACCACAACAGATGGCAAAATAACGAGCCATAGAGACAATAAAATGAAATACAACAGAAACACAACGCACCACGAAAAACACTTACTCAGCCTTGCTTATGGATGATAACCGTCTTAATATTGATTGCGTTACAACCAAACAAGGATGATCAGAAATGGCAGCGGCACGCAAAACACTTGATGAAAAAATTCGCGAAAGCGAGGAACGGCTAAAGCAGCTAAAAGCAAAGGCCACGCAACTCGCAGCGCGTGAACGGGCGGCGCTCAAAGCACAAACCCGGCAAGAAGAGACACGGCGAAAAATTCAGCACGGCGGACTCGTCGCCCTGGCCGGCCTCGCCGATCTGGATAAAGGCGTTCTGCTCGGCGCGCTGCTCGATGTTGTCGACAAGCTCAAAAGCGACCAGGGCGACGCATTTACTGCTCGTGCAAAAGCCCGTGGCGATCATCTGTTAGCGATGCAAGCAGAGATCAATCAGAAGTCTGCGGCGGCGCAATCCGAAGGGGCAAACAATCATGTGGTATGACCGCAACGACAAATCGCCGGACTCTGAAAATGGTTCGGTCGCGCTGGGTGCATTGTGGGTTCGACTGATCGGCTGTTTCTGGGCAGGCGCATTCGGCGGCATGTATCTCGGTGTCTCGCCGTTTTGGGAACAGCGTCCCGACAGTTTCGGCCGACTCGCCTTTTCGTTTTGGTGGTCCCTTCCTCTGGGCCTCGTCGGCGGCTTTGTGTACTTCTTTGCGCGCAGCTACTTTGACGCAAAACGAGCAGCCGCTATTGCAGCAGCAGCCGAACCGGCACCAGTCGCAGAAGAGGCATCAGCAACGCCGGAGGCCGGCGTGCCAGCGGACAAGACATTCGCCGGTCTGCTGTTCGGCCGCTCGACGGGCGAACTGTATTCGCGTGATCACGTCGGCGGCCTCGAAGTCGGCACAGAGATCGTCGCGAGCAAAGAAGATTGTTGCAAGAACACAATCATCTTCGGCGGCATCGGCAGCGGCAAAACAACGCGAGCAATCAACCCACTGCTCAAGCAAGTTTTTGAGCAACAGGCCGGCGCGCTGATCTTCAACATCAAAAGTGACTTTGACCGCGAGCTTGATTTCATCGCAAAGCTGACGGGCCGCTCATATCTGACGGTCGGCCACGGCGGGATGACGCTCAACTTGATCCGTGGCACAACGCCCGAACTGGCCGCGTCTTATCTCAAAAGCTGCTTTATCGCTGCCGGATCGGCGAGCGGAAATGGCGCGTTTTTCGTCGATCAAGCTGTTGAGCTTTGTCGCAATGCGCTGACGCTGATCATGCTCGCAGACGGCGATTATTCATTGGTCGGAATCTACGACGTAGTTTTCTCCGCCGACAAGCGAAACGCGTTGATGAATCGCATGCTTGAAAAAGGTTCCGAGTTCGACCGAAGGCAGTATCGACTCGCAGAAGCGGTGGGCAACTATTTTATGAATGTTCACGGCGCGCTCGACGACAAAATGTTGATGAACATCAACACAACTGTCTCGCAAGTGCTCTCGCCGTTCTCACACCCGGACCTGGTTGATGCTTTTAGTTGCGGAGAGGCCGAAGGCGAAGCTGATCTAACAGCCCTGCTCGACGGCGCAATCTACTTTGTGTCGCTGCCAATGACTCTTTTTGGGAAAGAGGGCGCGAGGTACGCATACATGCTGATCAAGCTGCGTTTTATGTCGCTGATCCGAGAGCGCCGGACGCGCAAAGATTTGAATCAAGAAACCCCCGTCGCTTTCGTGTGCGACGAGTACCAGGCCATCGCCGACTCGATCACTGACACCGATTTCTGGGACAAGTCCAGATCGGCAGGTTGTTTCGGCATCGTCAGCATGCAGGGCGTCTCGTCTCTGCTGCAGGCGGTCGGATCAAAACAGACCGCCGATGCGATCTTGCAAAACTTCCGGCAGCGGCTCGTCTTCCGGACCGAAGACGACGCCACGATGAGCATGGTGCAACGCCTGCTCGGTCAAGTCGATGTGCTCATCACATCGACAAGCGATGGCACCAGCACAAGTGTCAGCAACAGCGCCGGGCGGCAGGGCGGCCAAAACTCTTTCGGCGAAGCCTTCGCCGGCGTGATGACTTTGACCGGGCCGGCGGGGAACGTCTCAACGAGCAACGGGCAAAGCTACAGCGAGTCGACATCGATCCAGCGGCAGCAGCTTTTCGATGCAAACGACTTCCGCCGGCTCTCGACTGACTACGGTTTGTTCATCGGCAATATCGGCGACAGGGCCGTGGACGAAGTCATCCAAATGCAACCGCTCTATGTGAAGGACTAGAAATGGCTTGGATCAAAACTGCGGCTGCACGCCGCGAGCACAACTGGGTTTTTGTCGACGACTCGCTCACGGGAAAAATGGGCCGCTCGATGTTGGTCTTTGCGCGCGATGGCCTGATCGCCGGGCTCCTGCTGGGCGTATCGGTCGGGCTGCTGACGACGTGGCCAGAGGCGGCATGGCAAGCACACAAAAGTGGCTGGACGCAGCGCATGCGTGACGTGTCGGATCAGATTGGCGTCGGCCCCGCACGGCCTCAACCGCGCCCAGCAGCACAGCCCAAGCCGGCCCCCGTAGCAGCGCCAGCGCCACAGGGGCAAGGACGCAACGACGGCACAGACATGGAGTCGGGAAACGGCTACATGCCAAAGTGGGACGTGGGCTTTAGTGCCTCGGCACACACCTTGTCGTTTCGTCTCGCTTGCATGCCGGCCAGGACCCCGTGTGCAACGGCCGAGGAACCAGCTTATTTGACATTCAATGGGCCGGCATCAAGCAAGCTGACTGCCGAATTGACGATGCGCCCAACTGCTGATCGGACTAGCTACACGTCCGCAATCTCGATCACTGGACCGGATCAGCCGTCAGCGCCTGGCCGGGTGTTACTGCCGGCCGGCGTCTGGCGGATGACAGTCGTTTTTCCGCGATTCGCAAAGCAAAGCGAAAAAACCTTTTGGGTGTCCTGCCCACGCGGCGAAGCCTGCTCTGCTGTCGATTACGCAATCCCAATTATTGAGCGCTAACGCCTCGCATCAATTGAGTAAATCCGCTTTTCTGCATTTATACATTAAGGAGTTGCACAAATGAAAACCACCATTTTTACCGCCGCCCTGGTTGTCCTCTCTGCTAGCGCTTGCGCACAGATGCCGCTGCCCGTCCTCGATAGCAAACTGCCCGCACTCACTCCGGTGCTGGCGCTTCCGAGCAAAGTTGACAAGCTGATGATCGTGCCGGCCGGCGGGGATCTGATCGGACTCATTCCACGAAAAGGCGCGACAGATCCGTGCCCGGCGACCTTCGCGACTTTTCAAATTTGGACAGCCCAAGTAGGCGGCATGCAGTCGGCGGTGGTCCAAGCTCACGGCGTGGCATGGGAATGGGCAAGCACAAAAACCGGACAACCGATTTGCACTGCGTTGCTGCACGGCGAGACGATCCCGTTTGTGCCGAAGCCGGGCGCGCGGTTCAGCGCGTCGGTACGCACAAAGCACCCGGCGGGTGCCGAATCCGAGCAGATCGCCCTGCGCAGCGTCTGCAAAAACGATGTTTGCCAGTTTCTGTCGCCCGAGCAGGTCCAGTCGACGGCAGCAAGCCCGACTGCGACTGACAAGATCGCAGCGCAGGCCACTGCGCTGCAAACCCGCGTCGGCAAGTTGTGGGACGCAACCGGCGGCAAGCTGATCGGATCGGATTGCAACACCGATTATCAGTGTCAAAATAATGACAATGGCACAATCGGCGAGACGATCAAGCCGCGTAAGTAATCACGGAATCGCGCAATTGATGATAGATTCATTGCATCAATTGCGCGATTACTCAATTACATTAAAACATCGACGATGGAGCACCCAATGGACATGCAACTGATACTCGCGACAATTCTGCTGTGCGTGATGCCCTTCGTTGTCTATATCGTCATGATCCAGATTATCTTCATCATCCATGACGTGGCCGCCGGGCTTGTGCGATCAATGAAACAGGCCTGGCCGTTCTGCTTCCTCGTCAGGGCACCCAGTAGCGCGCCACAATTCCAACTCAAGCGCGACAACATCTGCCCGGATGGCCCTGGCCATCCCTGACAGAACAAACGCCTCCCCGTCGCCGAGCTCCCCGTTGAGCACCAGATAGTCAAGCGTGTCGGCCGTCTTTCGTAGATCGGCCAGCTTGGCGGCTGCGTGCTCCGGAATTTTCATTTTTTCGGCTTCGCAGCCGCTTTCGCCTCCACTGGCTCAGGAGCCGGCGCGGGCTGGGCGATGCTTGACAGCTTCAAGCCTTCCACCTGGCCGCGAAGCGTAGCGGCTTCCTCTCGGGCTGCAGCAGCCGCAACAGTAGCGGCATCAATACTTTGCCGCGCCTGGTCGCGGGCTGTTTCGATGCTCTGCCGCGCCTGGTCGCGCTCGGCCTCGGCCTTCGCCTGTGCTTGCCCGGCGCGCTCGGCACGGGCTTCCTGTTCGACGCAGCGGGCTTGCGATGCTTCCAGCTTGGCGGCCAACACGGCAGCCGACTGGGCGGCTTCCTGGCGCGCCTGGTCGGACTTCTCCAACATGGCGCGCAGCCGGTCGAGTTCGGTGGCCTGCTCTAACAAGCGGGCGTCGGTCTGCTCGATCTTCACGCGTGCGGTAGCCAGATCGACGCGGGCGGCCTCGGCGGCTTCCTGCTCGCGCTTGATCTGTTCGCGCTGCTTCTCAATCTCGGCGGCCTGCTCGCCGGCCTTGCCGGCCAACATGTCGCGCTCGGTCGCAATCTCGGCCATTTGCTCGGACAGATCGGCCAACTGGATTTCGAGGACTTCGCCAGCAGTCGCCAGTTCTGCGGCTTCGGCCTGGGCCTGTACTAACTGTTCTTCGAGTGCTGCGCGCGCCTCGGCCGTGGCCTGCTCGATTTCCTCGTTGATAGCAGCAATGATCCGGGCCGGCAGTTCGCGTGCCGTTACCTGAGCCTGCGGCCGGGACGCCCGCCAGGCGGTCAGGTGCTTGTGCACCGTATTCGGCGACCCGCCGGATGCTTCGCGGACGGCTTTGATAGTCGGTTGCCGACCTTGGGCCAAAAGCGCATCAGCGGCGGCGGCTACTTGCTCGTAAGTTACTCCTGGGCGTGCCATGATCGAATCTCCTATATCGTATTAACGTATCGTATTGCTGTATTGATACGATATTTTAGTACGATACTATACGATACGCAAGCGATACAGCAAAAATATTTTTGCGCGCCAGGTCGTGACAATCAAACAATGAGCATGAAAAAGCCGGAGCAGCAGCCGTGCTGTCGGCTTAGGTGTCTGCGTTGCGGGTCAGTGGTGCTTTCTTGGGTTACTTTCGGTCAGCGACTCCGAGACTCCCAGCAGCAGCCGCCAGACGGCGATGGCCTGCAAAAAAACCTTTTGGGTCTCTAAAGCGCCTTTTATGACCGTGTGTGAAACCACGAGCCGGCGTGACGATGACCTACGAGCGGCCGGCCAGAAAGGCCCGCAGGCGCGTTTTTATCGCCTCGGACAGCGCGAGGATCGGGGATGGTCGAGAAAATCCCGCCACGGCCCTGAAAACGAGGCCGGCGGCGACTATTTGCGACCGGAAAGAAAGCCAAGGCTCGATGGCCGTAGGTCATCTGTCACGCCAGCGCCCTTTCTGACGCGCCTTTCCCCTGCGCTGCGCTGCGGCGGCTTGTCGGCCGCCTCGCTGTCCTCGCCTGGGCTGCGGGATCGAGGCGGCGGTGTGTGCCGCTGGCGGGCCTGCCGGCAGCTTTCGCATAGATGCAGAATGAAACCAAGGCCAGCAGCAACGGCGGTTTGCCCTTCCTTTCGTGCAGACCTACCCACGCTTAAATTCCTACGCCGGACGCCACAGGCGCGCCGTAAATGGCTGCAAGCCCGAAGGGCGCGGCAGACAGGCTTTACGGCGACTTGGCCCGCGTTTGTTGCGGGCCTAGGTCCGGCCCTTGTTCCAGGCAGGCGGACGCCCGCCTGCCGCAGCGGTAGCCGTTTGAGTTACGGGTATGTTTTACCCATGTTTTTTCGTTCTCCCTGCCGTGAGCTGGTTGTGTTGGCGCTGACGGTTGAGCTGGACGGGTCTATTCTTCCTCGCCCGAAGGGCCACGATTGACGGGGAGGGGGGGCCGGCGAAGCCGGGGGAACCCCGGAGGGGTGCCCCTTGCCCTGGTCGGTGAACGTGAATTTTTCGGTCGGGAATGCCAGGCGTTAAAGACTTTAAAAAAGTTAAAAACGCGCGCGCGCGCGTTACGGGCTGTGGATAATCCAAAAAATGCTTATATGACAAAGAGTTGCAAAGGTGCCCGGTGGGTGAAACCACGATAGTGGCGGTGGGTGAAACCACGTATCAATTCACAGGTTTTGGTGGGTGAAACCACGTGCAAATTCACAGGCGTGGGGGTGAAACCACGATAGGTGGGTGAAACCACGTATCAAACTCCGCCGGGTCGCTTGTTGATACTGCGGACCAATCTGGCTGTGTCGCGCACATAAAAAGTTACTTTGTCGTCCCGGCTCAGCATGAGCTGATATTCCGGCAAGCTGTTGTCTGTCTCGATGTCTCGAACCATGCGGCGAAACTCTTTCAGACTCGACTTGCTACCAGACTTATCCCGCAGCAACTCAAGCCCTATCGCCCATGAGGCTTGATGCCCGCAGTGCTTGCGAGCTAGCTCGTACAGCCGACGTGCAAGCGGCTTGCGAAGACGAAAGTAATCCGGATGAATCGTCAGCACTTCGAATGCTGAAACGGCGTTGTAGAGCCATTCCGAGAGTGTTACTTCGACAGCAATCATCCGCTCGTCGGTTTTCGACCGTTCGATGATCTTCCACTTATCGATGATGCCAAAGCCTTCCTTGACACGCTCACCACCAGTACGGATATCAGTCGTAATTGACGTCCCGCGTAAGCGTTCGAACGATTCGTGTAGCCGATCATAGTCATCACCGCTCGTACCTCTATTTGTTGTTACGAGAAAGTCGTGAACAGTGAATCGAGCGGTTCTGTTCTGCGCGTCCTCGCGCCCACGATTGAGTCCTTCAATGAGCTGGCTCACGACGTAGATGAGTATGTCTTTGTCTTTCACGGTGGCCCGCCCCAAGACCGACGGGGTAACTTTGACGTACTTGTTGCCGTCCTTGCTGCGCCACTCCCAGATATCTAAATCGGGTTTTGTAGACAATGTGTAGATCGGCGCTTCCATCGTCACGCCATCGTCTTTTATCGCGTAATCAAGTAGGTCAGCGAGGAAAAAATCGCGGTTCGGGTGACGTTGGCGGATTAACCCCTTTTTGTGCTCTTTGCCCTCTTTCGAGGCCGGAATGGCGCTAATCTCAGTCTGCAGATCAGCATCGATCTCTTCGCGCCTGAACTGTAGATCCGCAACACGCTGACGCAGGGCCTTGCCCTCGTCATTATCTGCGACCTCAAGTCGGGACAGTTGCCTATTACATTCGAGTATCTGTTCTGACAGATCGCGATGATAGGCTTGCAGATGCCGGATCAACTTGCCGGGATCGTGAGGCGGTTCTGGGTCGTCGAAGTCAAACGACATTGTTTTAAACAACTCCGGATCAAACTTATCTGCTGTCATACACAAGCCCTCAACACATCATCAACTCAATCACTCAACCCTGAGCCGGAATGTTCTTGTCGATCAGTTCGCGCATGATTTCCGCGATGCTGCGGCGCTGCTTGGCCGCATAGATTTTGAGCTTGAGGTGCTCGGCTTCCTCAAGTTCAAAGTTGACCCGCACCATCGGGCCTTTGTCGTTTGCCACCGCTGCCAGTGCAGCCGCTTTTTTGGTTTCGCTGGGGCGGCCGGCGCTCAGTCCAAGTTTGCTCATGTTTTTACTCTCCTGCGTTGTTGCTTAATTGATTAACTGAGTAACTGCTTAATTTCGTTTGCCAGGGCCATGATTTCGCGGGCAGCTTCGCTGTCCGGCTCGGCATCGCTGACCGTCGTGCCTGTGGCGGCCGTGCTGGGATAGCTCACGCGCTGAGTGATGCGAGCATCGAGCACCGGCAGGCCATAGCCGGTCAGTGCGTCGACAACCTCCCCGCCGATCTTCGTGCCTTTGATTGCACGGCTCACAACAAAAGCCGCTTTGAGCTTGCCATCCGTGACCTCGATGCGCTGCTTGACCAAATCAACCAGGTCAGCGGTCGCCCAAATATCGTAGGGGCTTGGCTGCACGGGAATCAGGATGAAATTCGCGGCTTTGATCGCTGACACGGCCAGGTCGGCGGCCTGGGGCGCGCCGTCGATCACTACATAGTCTTTGCCAGCGGCTACGCTCTTTAGATCACGCTCGATTGTCGGCCGATCGATGCCGATGACAGGCACCGGCTGATCGTCGCGGACGGCCGCCCAATCGCGGGCGCTGCCTTGCGGGTCGCTATCGACTAGCAGCACGTCAGACCCGCCAAGCTGCAAAGCGCGGGCCAGATGGGTTGCGATGGTCGTCTTGCCGGCCCCGCCTTTTTGATTCAGAACAGCGATTACTTGCATGTGCTTTTCTCCCTTTGATGGTTTGATGCTACGCACAATGAATCAATTACTCAATTACATTTTAACACCGTCGCGCATGTTGTCAACCATAGCCATGGCTGATAGTATGGAACCCAGTCCATAACCACGAAAAAAAACAATGGAAATTCGCATTCGACTACGAGACGACAAAGCACAGGGCCGGCAGAGTGTGCCGCTCAATGTCTCGCTGCTGCGCTATAGCTATGACGCCGACGCAAAGCGCGCTCGACAAGTCGTGATTGGCTCTGCGCCATTTTGGGCCGATGAATTGCCCGCCGACCTTGCCGAAAAACTAACACCGGACGAGCAGCGCGATTGGTGGGAGTTTGCAAATGACCGACAGTATCAAGAGAAGGTCGCACTGCGGCGCTGGTGCTTGCGGCATGCAGTGCCGGTGCTTGCCTATGCGTGCCAGGCACTACAGGCCGGCGCAAAGCCGGCAGCGCCGACACTGGCGAATAAGGCAGCCAGGCTGTATTTACAATCACTTGATGCGGCGGGGTTCGGCGAAGAGAAAGCCAAGCCAGGCCGCCCGCGTCGCGATCTACAGCTAGATGCCGAATATCTGTTACTGACCAAGCCCGATGACATCGAGCGCTTTGAGCTGGCGCGTGATCGTGATTACGAATCAATAGATGAGTCGGTAGTTCTGCCGCAGTTCGCACCGCCAGCCGAAAAGAAACGATGGCCCATGTATCCGGAGGCCGATCTAGTCGCGCATGCGCTGCGCTTGGCATTTGTCGACTGGGATGATCCGGTATGACCATGCACGCTGAAATGCTCACAAAACAGCACGAATTGAATGACGACCTGGCCGAGTTGGCCGCACGCTATATCGAGCTTCATGGCTCCGCCCAGGACGGGATGGCAGCCCTGGGCGAAGACTTGTTAAGGCTGGCCGACCGCACCCATGGGCGCACAAGCTGGCTGGGTTTGCTGACTCAATTACAGCGCCTTAGCGGCTAGCATACCCATCATCATGGAATGCAAACTTAATTACGTCGTGGTTCAAGAAGAAGATGCTTTTGTGGCTCGTTGTTTGGATGTTGAAGTTGCTAGCGACGGTGCTACCGAAGCAGAAGCTGTAGCCGCTTTGAAAGAGGCTCTGGAGCTTTACTTCGAGGATTCGTAAGAACCAACCCATAACCAAGATATTGATCGGGTGCCTACCAAATAAAAAACGCCGGGGGTGCCGGCGTTTTTACCCATCACGGTAAATCCATGTGGGCGTCAAGACCAACTCGGACGCCCGGCCCCTTCGAAAGATCGGGCGTCTGCTTGTTGTCTTGTATTCAGTTTGAAGCTCAAGATTGCTGACTCAATTATAGCGCCTTGCGGCTAGTCTCGAAGAGAGCTAAGTAACCTGACCGATCCAGTCCCTGGGCGGGGTCAGCTTGGCGATCTCGATGTTGTAAATCTCATGCCCCTGCCGAATCTGGTAGTTGGCATGCACCCATTCACCGGCCCCGTAGTAGCGGGCTTCCTGCAGGAAAAACTCGCGGCCGATGCCGCCCAGCAGCCACATTCGGCGCTTGGCTAGCTCGTAGCTCATGAAAAAGAACTGGTCGATGGGTTCCTCTGCATGGCGGGCCGTGATTTGGGCGGTGTAGTCCTCGCGGGGCGGAACCTGGCGCTTCACGGTCTTGACCCCGACTCGAATATTCAGAGCCGTCACGAAGTCAGGCTGACCGGCAGCATCGTCCAGCACCCACTCAAAGCCTTGAATGCCCTCGTGCTTGAACCACGAGTTAAAAACCATCTCGCCCAGGTCGCCCACCCATCGCTCATCGGTGGCGGCCTCGGTGTAGATGTTCCCGTACTGGCGGTCACGCTCGGCCCGCATCTGCTTTGCCCGCTCTTCATGTTCCGGCGCGATCAAAAGAGAAATCCACCCTTGCGGGTGGACTTGGCTGTTC
>NZ_JAVHPH010000039.1:0-6577 GCF_036170495.1 Azonexus sp. | reverse complement strand
CACGCCAGTAGGCGCCAGCCACCTTCATGAGCTTGAAGACTTTGAGCTTGGCCGTCGTCGGTACGTGCGGGCCACGGCAGAGGTCGATGAAATCGCCTTCGCGGTAGAGCGAAACCTGCTGGTCGGCCGGAATGGCGCCAATCAGTTCGGCCTTGTATTTTTCGCCGAGGTCGAGGAAAAACTTGACGGCATCGTCACGCGCCCAGACTTCACGGGTGACCGGAATATCCTTTTTGGCCAGTTCAGTCATGCGCTTTTCGATGGCCAGAAGATCTTCCGGGGTGAACGGACGCTTGTAGGCGAAGTCGTAGTAGAAACCGTTTTCGATGACCGGACCAATGGTGACTTGCGCCTCGGGGAACAACTCCTTGACGGCGTAGGCCAACAGGTGGGCGGTCGAGTGACGAATTAGCTCCAGACCTTCCGGGTCGCGCTCAGTGATGATGGCCAGATCGACATTGTTCTCAATCAGATAGGAGGTATCGACCAAATTGCCATCAACCTTGCCGCCCAGTGCTGCACGGGCCAGGCCGGCACCAATGCTGGCTGCCACTTCGGCGATTGTTACCGGCTGTTCAAAAGAGCGGATGGAACCATCGGGCAGTTTGATATCAGGCATGGCAAATCTCTAGGCGAAAAAAAAGTGCGGGGGTGAGCCGCACTTTTTTGGTCAAACGAAGGCTGACTCGATTAGTGTTTCTGAACTGCGGTGCAAGTTCGGAAAATCATCAATTCAGCTCCGTCAGGAATTTTGGTAGGCGGTATTGGAATCGAACCAACGACCTCCACGATGTCAACGTGGCGCTCTAACCAACTGAGCTAACCGCCTAAAGAAGCGCGCATTTTACAGACGTAGAAGCCGATGTCAACAGCCCTTCGCGATTTTTTGAGAAGCCAAGTACACTTGCCACTTATGCAACGGAGAAAGCCATGAACGAAGGCTGGATTATTCTCGGGATCTGTCTGATTGTCGTGTTGGGGGGAGCCCTGCCGCTACTCCGTCCACCGCGCAACGACATGCCCCTGCCCCCACCCAAGGAAACTCTGCGCGACTGGCGCAGCGAAAAATAAGGACACTTTGTGGAATCGCGCATTACCGAACTCGAAATCAAGATCAGCTATACAGAAGACCTGGTCGAGGAATTGAACCGCCTGGTTTTCCGCCAGCAGGAGCAGATTGACCTGCTCTTTCGCGAAATACGTGCCTTGCGCGAACAGGCACAAAATGCCCAGCCGCACGAACAGCGCAGCTTGCGCGACGAACTCCCGCCGCATTACTGAGCATGTCGGCACAGCCCCCAGTTTTTGTTATCTACCACGCCGACTGCCTTGATGGCTTCGGTGCCGCTTATGCTGCCTGGCGCCATTTCGGCGATGCGGCCACCTACCGGCCGATGCATCACGGCGAAGCATGGGCGCTGGCCGATATTGCTGGCCACGCGGTATTCATCCTCGACTTCTCGTTTCCGCCTGAATTCCTTGAAACGATGGCGGGTGTTGCCGATTCGGTCACCCAGATCGACCATCACGCTTCGGCACTAAAAGCCTGGGGGGACAAGTTGCAGGCTGGCGAGAACGGCCTGTGCGATTATCAGCATCCGAACTTGCCGTTACGCGTCGCGTTCGATCTGGAAAAGTCCGGCGCGCGCTTGGCTTGGGAGTATTTTCACCCCGGTATGCCAACACCGCTGGCGCTTCGGCACATTGAAGAACAAGACCTGTGGCGTTTCACCCTGCCCGGTACCCGCCCTTTCTGCCGAGCCCTGCGCCTGCTGCCTTTCGACCTGAACGTCTGGCATCAACTAGTGCACGACACGCCGACCGAAACCGCCCCGCGTTACTTCGAAATATTGACACAAGGCGCCGCCATCGAGCAGTTTTATCAGATGGAAATCGCGCGCATGGCGCAGAGCGGGCTGCGCAGATCTGCTTTCCTTCGTGGCGAACCGACCGATGCATTGCAAGCGCAACGCCATGGCCAAGCTATCGTTACCCACGAAGAGCTTGCCTGGCTAACCGTTCCCGGCATCGCCATCAACGCCAATGCGCTGTTCGCCTCGGAACTCGGAAATTCTTTGGCCGAGCAAAGCGGCAGCTTCGGGCTGATCTGGCAATTATCGGGAGATGGCGAAGTGAAAGCCTCGCTACGCTCAAAGGGGAAGGCCCTCGATGTTTCGGAAATCGCCACGCGCTATGGCGGCGGTGGCCATCCCAATGCGGCCGGTTTCCGGATGCCTGCTGACCAATTTTTCAGCGAGGTGCTGAAAATGGTGCCCAAGAAGGGACTCGAACCCCCACACCTTTCGGCGCCAGAACCTAAATCTGGTGCGTCTACCAATTTCGCCACTTGGGCAGGCGGGCCGAATTCTAGCACCGACTGAGCCGCAATCTCCAGAGCAGACCACGATGTCCGTCGATCATTACGAAAACTTTCCTGTTGCCTCGCTGCTCGTGCCGGCTGAATTGCGCCGGCCGATCAAGGTGATCTATCGCTTTGCGCGCAGCGCCGACGATATTGCCGACGAAGGCGATGCTTCGCCTGACGAGCGCCTGGCCGGGCTGAACGCCTATCGGGCCGAACTGGATAGGATCGCAGCCGGCAACGTGCCGGAAACGCCGCTGTTCGTCGCGCTGGCCGAAGCCATCGCCAAGCACAAACTGCCCATCCAGCTCTTCCGCGACCTGCTCGATGCTTTCGCGCAGGACGTAGTGAAAACGCGCTACGCCGATTACCCGGAATTGCTCGCCTACTGCCAACGTTCGGCCAATCCGGTCGGGCGACTGGTCCTGCATCTTTTCGACCGCACCGAGCCGGAACATCTCGAGCAGTCCGACTGTATCTGCACGGCATTGCAGTTGATCAACTTTTGGCAGGATGTTGCGGTCGACTGGAAAAAAGATCGAATTTACATACCGCTGACCGACTTCCCGCACTTCCGCCTCAGTGAAGACGACATCGCCCACAGCCGCTGGTCGGCCAACTGGGCGGCGCTCATGGATTTCGAGATCGACCGGGCGACGGCGCTCATGAAGCGTGGCGCCCCGCTCGTCCACGCCCTCCCCGGCCGACTCGGCTGGGAGATCCGGCTGACCATGCAGGGCGGGCTGCGCATCCTCGAACGCATCCGGCAGGCGCGCGGCGACGTTTTTACGCGCCGGCCAAAGCTCGGCAAATGGGACTGGCTCGTTCTGGCTGGCCGTTCCATTAGAATGTGACCCCATGAATCCCGACCAATACTGCCAGGAGAAGTGCGCGGCCAGCGGCTCCTCCTTTTATTACAGTTTCCTGTTCCTGCCGCTCCAACGCCGCCGCGCCATCATGGCGCTCTACGCCTTCTGCCGCGAAGTCGATGACGTCGTCGATGAATGCAACGATGGATCCATCGCTTCGACCAAGCTCGCCTGGTGGCGCCAGGAAATTGAACGCGTCGGCGAAGGCCAGCCGCAGCATCCGGTCGGCCAGGCGCTGGCCGGGCTCGACAAGAGCATCAATTTGCCGAAAGAGCAGTTGCTCGAAATCATCGACGGCATGGAGATGGACCTGACGCAGTCGCGCTATCTCGACTTCAAGGGGCTGTCGCTTTACTGCTACCGGGTGGCCAGCGTCGTCGGCCTGCTCGCTGCCGAAATCTTCGGCTACACCGACCGCCAGACGCAAAAATACGCCCACGACCTCGGCATGGCTTTCCAGCTCACCAACATCATTCGCGACATCGGCGAAGATGCCCGACGCGGCCGTATTTACATCCCGATGGATGAACTCAAGCAGTTCAACGTGCCGGCCGCCGACATCCTGAACGGCAAATATTCGGACAACTTCACGGCCCTCATGCAGTTCCAGTACGAGCGCGCCGAGAAATACTACGAGCAGGCTTTCGCCCAATTGCCGGCCGTCGACCGCAAGAGCCAGCGCCCCGGCCTGATCATGGCGGCGATCTACCGCACCGTGCTCGACGAAATCAAACGCGAGAATTTCCAGGTCCTGCACCAGCGCATTTCGCTACCGCCGACGCGCAAGCTGTGGCTGGCACTCAAGACCTGGATCAAGGGCTGATCCCTTGAAAATTGCCGTCATCGGTGGCGGCTGGGCGGGTATTGCCGCCGCTGTCGAACTGGCCGCGGCCGGTGCTCAAACCACGCTGTTCGAAGCCGGCCGTGTGCTCGGCGGGCGGGCCCGGGGCGTCGAGATTGATGGCCGCCGGCTCGACAACGGCCAGCACATCCTGCTCGGTGCCTACCGCGACACGCTGGCACTGATGCGCCGGGTCGGCGCCGATCCCGATCAACTCTTCGACCGCCGCCCGCTGCAGGTTATCGACAACACCGGCTTTCGCCTCACCCTGCCTCGCCTGGCGGCGCCGCTCAATGTCGCCTGGGGCCTGCTCACGGCGAACGGGGTCGGCTTGGGCGAAAAGCTGCGAACGGCGCTCTGGATGGATGGCATCAAGCGCCGGGGTTTCAAGCTGGACGGCGAAACGACGGTGGCCGAATGGCTGGACGCTGCCGGGCAAACCGGCGCCCTGCGCCGCCACCTCTGGGAACCGCTCTGCCTCGCCGCGCTCAATACGGCGGCGGCTCGCGCCTCGGCGCAGTTGTTCGCCAACGTGCTGCGCGACAGCCTGGGCAGTTCGCGCCGCGCCGACACCGACCTGCTGCTGCCGCGCGTCGATCTCGGCCAACTGCTGCCCGAACCAGCCGGACAATGGTTGCAAGCGCACGGCGCGCAAATCCGCCTGAGCACGCGGGTCAGCCAGATCACCGAAGCTGAAAACGGCATCGCCATCAACGGCGAGCCCTTCTCCGCCGCCATCATCGCCACCGCGCCGCAGCATGTCGGCGCCCTGTGGCCGGCGGCGGCGACGAATTTCGCCTATGAGCCGATTGCTACGGTCTACCGGAATTTTGAGCCAAAAATGAAATCACCTTTCCCGCTGAGCAACCGACTCGGCGGCCATTGCCAGTGGGTCGTCGACCGTGGCCAAGCTGTGCTGGCCTGCGTCTTGAGCGGACATGGCGACTGGGAAAAACTCGACGACGCGGCACTGGCCGCCGCCCTCGACGCAGAACTCGGGCTGGAGAACCCGACCGGCTGGCACAAGGTGATCCGCGAAAAACGCGCGACTTTCTCGGCCATCCCCGGCCTGCATCGCCCGGACTTCAAAACCTCGCATCCGCGCCTCTTTCTGGCCGGCGACGCCACCTGGGCGGACTACCCGGCGACGCTCGAAGGCGCCGTGCGCAGCGGATTGCGGGCAGCCCGACACCTCGCCAAGGGCTGACGTCGGGGCGATCCGCGATCCTCACGGTCAACCGGAAATAACAGCCAAAATTGAAATTGCTTTGGCCAGGCGCCACTGCCGTTTTTCTCAGGGCGCGAACCGCCCACGCGCGGCAAAAGATTCGACCAGCCCCAACGTCGCCGCCCGCATGGCCGGGGCGTAAGGATCGTGGCCGACGCCCTCGACCAGGCTGCAACCGGCGTTCGGCAGTTTGGCCTGCAACACAGCCGTCGCACTGGCCGGACAAACGTCGTCAGCCAGGCCCTGCACGATGTGAATCGGCGCCGCCATCGCGGCGATACGCTCAGCGGCCGCCAGCACGCCGCCTTCCGCAATGAAGCAGGCGTGGCGAAAATAATGCAGTTGCAGGCGATAGCGCCCCTGCAATAAGTCGATCTCAGCCGGGCTCAAGCCCCGGCTCGGCGTCCCGGCCAGGGCGCATTCCCAGACATGCCAAGCGGTAACGTGGGCGGCCGATGGCGACCGGAAGCGCTCATCCAGCCAGGGCAGCATGGCGCCCGGCGCTTCCGGCGCACCGAGCGCCGCCCAGCCTTGCCACGCATCGGGATGATGCTGGCGGGCGCCGCCGAAAAACCAATCGAGATCGGCCGTCCGCGCTAGGAACGGGTTGCGCAGCAGCAAGCCGCTGAGACGCTCTGGATGCGCCGCCGCGTACAAAATGCCGAGCGTCGCGCCCCACGAACCGCCGATGACCAGCCAGCGGTCAATCGCCAGATGTCGGCGCAAGACCTCGATGTCGTCGATCAGGGCCGGCGTCGTGTTTTCCTCGCAGCCCCCGGCCGGCCGGCTTTGGCCGGCACCGCGCTGGTCGAGCAGGATGACGCGATAACGCTGCGGATCAAAGAAGCCGGCCATCAGCGGCGAGCAACCGGAACCCGGGCCGCCGTGCAGGATCAGCACCGGGATCCCCGCCGGCCCGCCACGCTGTTCAAAGTAAAGACGATGGCCGCCGGAAACGGGCAGCCAGCCGCTATCGAACGGCGGCGACGGGGAATGCAAGGCGGCGGAAGCAGCAGACATGGCGGCCATTCTAACCATCGATAACGCCTTCCCGGTAGGCGCTCCCTGCATCTCATGAAAATCAGGAGGGCGAATTCATGAATCCCGCGGGGCCCCCTGTCGGAGGCTGCGCGATAGTTCAATCCAGTCCGCCGTTTCACTGAATACGGCGGACAACCGGCGGCAGCTGCCACCGGACGTTCAATCCATAACGGAGACTATTTAAATGAAATGGGAAACCCCGACCGCTTGTGACTTCCGCTTCGGCTTCGAAATCA
>NZ_JAVHPH010000038.1:0-6642 GCF_036170495.1 Azonexus sp. | reverse complement strand
ATCAGGCCGGCAACCAATGATAGGGGTCGATTTTCCATTTTTCGTAACTCTCAAAACTGGCGATGCGGTCCGGCACCTTGGCGAGATCGACGATCTCGGGCGGGACGTAGTGTTGCTGGCCGGCATGGTAAAAAACGCGGACGACGGGTTCGAGCAGCTTGCCTTCGTTTTGCTCGATGACGACGCCCAGCCGCTTGCTTTCGAGGCGAACCAGCGAACCGGTCGGGTAAATGCCGATGGTGCGGATGAAAGCCTGCACCAGTTGCGGATCGAAATGGTGATTGCTCCATTCGAGCAACTTCTTGAGCGCCTGCGTCGGCGGCATGCCGCGGTTATAGACCTTCTCCGAGGTGATGGCGTCGTAGACGTCGACGATGGCGGCCATCTGGCCGTAGAGGGAAATGCCGGCGCCGACCTTCTTGTGCGGATAGCCGGTGCCGTCGAAGCGTTCGTGGTGTTCGCCGACCACCTGCTCGGTGGCGAGGCTGATCCCCGGCACGTCTTCGAGCAGGCGCAAGCTCTCGGCGACGTGCGACTGCATGCGGGCGAATTCGTCATCGGTCAGCTTGGCCGGTTTGTTGAGGATGGCGTCGGGAATCTGCGCCTTGCCGATGTCGTGGAGCAGGCCGCCGAGGGCGATTTCCCGGATGGTTTCCCTGGGCAGCTTCATGCTCCGGCCGAAAGCGACGAGCAGCGCGCTGACGCCGACCGAATGCTCGAAGGTGTAATCGTCGAGGTTTTTCAGGCGGGCCAGCGGCAACAGGGCATCCTGATTGCGGAAAACCGAGTCGACCATGCTATCGACCAGCGGCTCGACACGGTCGACCCGGACCTTCTGGCCAAAACGGATGTCGTCGAGCACTTGCCGGATCACCTTGTTGGCCTCGCCATGCAAGCGCCGGGCGCGCACGGCTTCGTCCTTGAGGTTAGCCACCACCGGCTTGTCGACGGGCTTTTCGGCGATTTCCTGGAGGCGGCGGTCAAGATCGGCATTGACCTCGCTCTGTGTGCGCGCCTCCCACACATCGGCCCCCTTGAGCGTATCGATGTAGAGCTCGCGGATGCCGATTTCGACGATCTTGTCCACGGTCGCCTGGTCGCGCACGTGGAAGGTGCTCGACATGAAGGGATGATCGAGCCAGCCGCAATTGAGGTCATGAATGAACATGCCCGGCTTGAGCTGGTCGGTACGGATCTGCTTGATCATGCGGTGATTCTAGCAGGCTGCCGCAAATCCTAGCCAAACTGCCTGAACGGCGCGGCAAGCCGTTGTAATGTTTCAAATTTTGGCCATTTTTCCGGTTGACCGTGGGCGTCGGCTGCAACGCCGAAAAATCCGTTTCCGGACCCTGCCTCGCTATAATCAGCCCCCTCATGATCGCCCTCCGCCAAGTCACCTTCGCCCGCGCCGGCCGTCCGCTCGTCATCGACGCCTCCGTCCAGCTCCACCCCGGTTGGAAAGTCGGCGTCGTCGGCGCCAACGGCTGCGGCAAATCCAGCCTCTTCGCGCTGCTCGCCAACGAACTACACGCCGAATCCGGCAACGTCGAAATCCCGGCCAGCTGGCACATCGCCCGTGTCGCCCAGGAAACCCCCGCCCTGCCCGATGCCGCCATCGATTTCGTCCTCGACGGCGACGTCGAACTCCGCCGCATCGAACGCGAACTGGTCGACGCCGAAGCCAAGGGCGACGGCGTTGCCATCGGCCATCTGCACGCCCGCTACGCTGACATTGACGGCTATTCGGCCAAGGCCCGCGTCGCCGAAGTCCTGCACGGCCTGGGCTTCACCGATGCTGACTTTCAGCGTTCAGTCGCCGAATTCTCCGGCGGCTGGCGCGTCCGCCTCAACCTCGCCCGCGCCCTGTCCTGCCGCGCCGACCTGTTGCTGCTCGACGAGCCGACCAACCACCTCGACCTCGACGCCGTCTTCTGGCTGGAAAACTGGCTGAAGAACACGCCGGCGACGCTGCTCCTCATTTCGCACGACCGCGACTTCCTCGACGCCGTCGTCGGCCAGATCATCGCCATCGACCTCCAGCGCCTGACCCTGACCAGCGGCGGCTATTCCGACTACGAACGGGCCCGCGCCGCCCGCCTCGCCACCCAGCAATCGTCCTACGAAGCCCAGCAGCGCGAAATCGCCCACCTCTCCAGCTTCATCGAACGCTTCAAAGCCAAGGCGACCAAGGCCCGCCAGGCGCAAAGCCGGATCAAGACGCTCGAACGCATGGAAATGGTCGCCGCCGCCCACGTCGACTCGCCCTTCCATTTCGCCTTCCGCCAGCCGGCCGCCCTGCCCGACCCGCTGCTCAGCATCGAAAAAGCCTCGGCCGGCTACGCCGATCACAAGATCATCGACCACGCCACGCTGACGCTCCGCCCGGGTTGCCGCATCGGCCTGCTTGGCCGCAACGGCGCCGGCAAATCGACGCTCATCAAGCTCCTCGCTGGCACCATCGCCCAGCAAGGCGGCGAGCGCAAGGAAGCCAAGGCGCTCAACATCGGCTACTTCGCCCAGCACCAGCTCGAACAACTGCGCCCCGACGAGTCACCGCTGCAACACCTCGTCCGCCTTGACCCGACGGCCACCGAACAGGAACTGCGCGACTACATCGGCGGCTTCGATTTCCGCGGCGACATGGCGACGCGCGCCATCGAACCCTTCTCCGGCGGCGAAAAATCGCGCCTCGCGTTGGCCCTGCTCATCCGCACCAAGCCCAACCTGCTGCTCCTCGACGAACCGACCAACCACCTCGATCTCGACATGCGCGAAGCGCTGACCTTTGCCCTGCAGGATTTTGCCGGGGGCGTCGTCTTCGTCTCGCACGACCGCCACATGCTGCGCACCTGCGCCGACGAACTGCTGCTGGTGGCCGACGGCAAAGTCAGCGAATTCGACGGCGACCTCGACGACTACGCGGCCTGGCTCGCCGCCCAACGCAATGCCGAGAAGGCGGCGGAGCCCGATGTCGCCGCCGAAAAAACGGAACGCCTGGCGCAACGCGCCGATGCCAAGGCCAACCGGCAGGCCCTGCTCAGCCAACGCCGGCCGCTGCTCAAGGAAATCGAGCAGATCGAACGCAAGCTGACGAAATGGAACGAGGAAAAAGCGGCTTTGGACACCCAGTTCGCCGACCCCGCCTTCTATGCCACGGTCAACCGGGTAAAAAGCGAAGAAATGCACAAGCAGGCCGGGATGCTTGGCGAACAGATTGACGAGGCCGAAATGCGCTGGCTGGAAGTCCATGAGGCGTTGGAGGCGTTGCCATCCATCGACTGATGGTTTAGCTGGTTAAAGCACGACCAGTCATGGCATCTTGTCAATCAGGCTCTTGAGAACCGCGAGCGGGTCCATGCCCATGGCTCTCGCGACGTCGACAAACTCGACGACATCGAGGCGGCGTTCGCCGCGTTCGTACTTGGAGACGTAGCTTTGTGGCTTTTTCAGGCGGTTGGCCACGTCAATCTGGGTCAATCCGCTGCTCTCCCTGGCCGTTGACAGCAATTCCCGAAGCATCGCGTAACGGTAATTGTGCATTGGGTTGGCCATCTGCACACAGTAATAACCGGTTGTGGGTTATCCCATATTGGGTTATGTTTTTAGGGAATGGCGCCCCCTTAATACGATTCCCCAAGAAGAAAGACCTCGAATGCCCATTGACGATTACCTCGATCAACGCATATTGCTGGTCGACGACGAACCCATCAATCGGGAAATCATCGTCGGTCTTCTGGACGAATCGGGCATCGTGATCGACCAGGCCAAAAACGGCGTGGAAGCCGTCGAACTCGCCAAAACCCGCGAGTACGGGCTGATCCTGATGGACATGCAGATGCCGGTCATGAGCGGCATCGACGCCACGCTCGAAATTCGCGGGATTCCAGGGCTGGAATCGCTACCCATCCTCGCTTTGACAGCCAATGCCTCGAAAGAGGCCGAAGGGCAATGCCTCGCCGCGGGCATGGACGACTATCTGACAAAGCCGGTGATGCCCGACCGGCTATACGCCGCAGTCGTTAAATGGCTGGCCAGAAAATAACGCACTGGCTATGCCCGCATCTCAAGCGCGGAAAACAACGTCCAATTCCCACGGCCAACCGGAAAAACCGCCCAAAAACAAAGCCCGCATCGGGTAAAATCGCCGTTTTCCGAACTCGCCGCTGGAGCCCAACCGTGCAAATCGTCTGCCTCGACCTCGAAGGGGTCCTCGTCCCTGAAATCTGGATCGAATTTTCCAAGCGCACCGGGATTCCCGAGCTGATGCGGACGACGCGCGATGAGCCGGATTACGACAAGCTCATGACCTACCGCCTGAACATCCTGCGCCAGCACAAGCTCGGCCTGCCGGACATCCAGAAGGTGATCGGCGAAATGGGCCCGATGCCCGGTGCCCGCGCCTTCCTCGACAAGCTGCGCGAGGATTACCAGGTCGTCATCCTGTCCGACACCTTCTACGAATTCGCCCACCCGTTGATGCGCCAGCTCGGCTGGCCGACGCTGTTCTGCCATTCGCTGGAAGCCGACGCTTCGGGCATGTTGGTCAATTACCACCTGCGCATGCCGGACCAGAAGCGTGAAGCGGTCAAGCGCTTCAAGGAGCTGAAGTTCACCATCGTCGCCGCCGGCGATTCGTACAACGACACGGCGATGCTCGGCGAAGCCCACGGCGGCATCCTGTTCCACCCGCCCGAGAACGTCATCCGCGAATTCCCGCAGTATCCGGTCGTGCTCAATTACGACGATCTGCGCAGCGCAATCGACCAAGCGTTTTTAGTTGCCCGTCGGTAGTCGCCAGTTATTAGCCAAACCCTAGCTAACGACGAACACCGCGCCACTAAAGACTAAAAATGCCTAGCGACCGTTTCTACACGCTCTCCGCCTCCTGCCCCGATCAGATCGGCATCATCGCCAAGGTTTCCGGGTTCATTGCCGGACACGGCGGCTGGATTCTCGAATCGAGATTCCATTCGGACGTGCTGACCAGTCGCTATTTCATGCGCATCGAGATCAAGGCCGATTCCTTGCCTTTCCTCCTTGCCGAGTTCCGCGAACGCTTCCGCACCGAGGTCGCCGAGCCGCTGGCGATGACCTGGCAGATCAACGACAGCGCGGTAAAGAAACGCGTCGTCGTCATGGTTTCCAAGCAGGAACATTGCCTCTACGACCTGCTGGCCCGCTGGCAGGCCAAGGAACTCGACATCGAGATTCCGTGCGTCATCTCCAACCACGATACTTTCCGCGGCTTCGTCGAGTGGCACGGCATCCCTTTTCATCATGTGGCGGTGACGCCCGACCACAAGGCCGCCGCCTACGCCGAAATACAGCGCATCTTTGACGATGTGCGCGGCGATTCGATGGTCCTCGCCCGCTACATGCAGGTGCTGTCGCCGGAACTGTGCGCGGCACTGGCCGGCAAGATCATCAACATCCACCACAGCTTCCTGCCCAGCTTCGCCGGCGCCAAGCCTTACCATCAGGCGTACACGCGGGGCGTCAAGCTAATCGGGGCGACCTGCCACTACGTGACGAGCGAACTCGATGCCGGCCCGATCATCGAGCAGGACGTCATCCGCATCGACCATTCCGATTCGCCGGAAGACATGGTGCGTTACGGCAAGGACATCGAGAAAACCGTCCTCGCCCGCGGCCTGCGCTACCACCTCGAAGACCGGGTGTTGGTGCATGGCAACAAAACCGTCGTCTTTAGGTAAGCCATGCTGATCCGGCGCGCCGACTCGCTGCTGCTGGTTGTCGACATCCAGGACAGGCTGGCGCCGACGATTCACGATAGCCAGCGGATCACCGCCAATTCGGTTCGCCTGCTCGAAGGAGCGCGGCAACTCGGCGTGCCGGCTTTCGTTTCCGAGCAATACGTCAAGGGTCTCGGGCCCAGCCTTGAGGCCATCCGCAACGCTGCGGTCGACGCCCGGTTTTTCGAAAAAACGCATTTCTCCTGCACCGCCGAGCCCGGCGTCGTCGATCTGCTGCGCGGCGCCAAACGGCCGCAAGTCCTGCTGACCGGTACGGAAACCCATGTTTGCGTGCTGCAAACGGCGTTCGGCCTGCTCGCCGCCGGCTTCGAGGTCTATCTGATCGCCGATGCGACGTCGTCACGGACGCCGGAAAACCGCAGCGCCGCCATCGAGCGCCTGCGCGCCGGTGGCGTGCAAATCGTCACCACGGAAATGGTGCTCTTCGAGTGGCTGCATCAGGCCGGCACCGCCGACTTCCGCCAGCTCCTGCCGCTCATCAAGTAAGCGCTTGCCGGCGCCGCGGCGAACCGAACCTCACGGTCAACCGGAAAATAAGGTCAAATTCCAAGAATTTCTCCGCAAAAAAACGGGCACCCAAAGGTGCCCGAAGGGAGAGAGACTACAGAGATAAATCTTAGTGGTGATAAGCGCTTTCGCCGTGCGAGGTAAGGTCGAGACCTTCGCGCTCTTCTTCTTCCGGCACGCGCAGACCGATAACGATATCGACCAGCTTGTAAGCCACCAGAGACACCACACCGGACCAGACGATGACGGTACCGACGCCCCACAGCTGGCTGATCACTTGCGTCGTCATGTCGAACGGGGCAACCGCGTTGGCCACGTAGTCATAGACACCCGTGCCGCCCAGGGCCGGATCGACGAAGAC
>NZ_JAVHPH010000037.1:0-1321 GCF_036170495.1 Azonexus sp. | reverse complement strand
ACCAGCGAGTTGGTGGTACCCAGGTCAATCCCGATGGCGAGCTTGTGCTCGTGCGGTGCCGCCGATTCACCCGGTTCGGCGATTTGAAACAGTGCCATATTTATTCTTCCAGCGACGCCAGCGCGTCGTCGATTTCATACAGGAGTTTTTCCAGGAACATCAAGCGACGGACGCGATCAGTGGCCAGCGCATATTCGCCTTGATCGAACAACTGGCCGAGCTCCTCGTGACGGGCCTCGATATCCCCGCGCAGTCGGTTGTGCAGGCGTTCCAGTTCGTGATGATCACCGCCCGTGCGCGCCTCCATCACCGCTTCACGCCATTCCATTTGTTCCATCAGGAAATCGGTGGGCATGGCGGTGTTGCTTTCCGCCTGAACATCATGGCCAGCCAGATGAAGCAGGTACTTGGCTCTTTCCAGCGGCTTTTTCAGTGTCTGGTAAGCCTCGTTGGCATGCGTGGCCCACTGCATCGAGAGACGACGTTCGGCATCGCCGGCATTGGCGAATTTATCCGGATGAACCTGGGCCAGTATGTCGCGATAGCGAGCATCGAGGTCAGATGAATCAAGCCGGAAGCCCGGATGCAACCCAAACAGCGAGAAATGGTCAGCCCGTATATCCATCAGACGTTAAACGATTCGCCGCAGCCGCACTGATCCTTGACATTCGGATTATTGAACTTGAAACCCTCGTTCAAGCCTTCGCGGGCGAAGTCCAGTTCCATGCCATCGAGATAAGGCAGACTCTTGGCGTCGACAATGACTTTGACGCCGTTGTGTTCGAAGACCAGATCATCGGGATTCACCTCGTCGACGAATTCCAGCTTGTACGCCATGCCGGAACAACCGCTGGTCCGCACGCCGAGGCGCAGGCCAATGCCTTTACCGCGCTTCGCCAGAAAGTTGGCAACGTGTGTTGCCGCCTTATCGCTCAAGGTGACGCCCATGCTTATTCTCCGTGCTTTTTCTTGTAGTCGGCCACCGCTGCCTTGATGGCATCCTCGGCCAAAATTGAACAGTGAATTTTAACCGGGGGCAAGGCCAGTTCTTCGGCAATTTCCGTATTTTTGATCGACAAGGCCTGGTCGACCGTCTTGCCTTTGACCCACTCAGTCACGAGAGAAGACGATGCAATCGCCGAGCCGCAGCCGTAAGTCTTGAACTTGGCATCTTCGATGACGCCGGATTTATTGACCTTGATCTGCAGTTTCATGACGTCACCGCAGGCCGGCGCGCCGACCATACCGGTACCGACATCATCATCCTCCTTACCAAAGGAACCAACATTCCGTGGATTCTCATAATGATCAATGACTTTAA
>NZ_JAVHPH010000036.1:0-6686 GCF_036170495.1 Azonexus sp. | reverse complement strand
TCGCTGACCGCGCCGCCGATGCGATAGGAATCGCTGGCCCAGCAACCGAGGTCGATCTGTTTGCAGCGTTCGGAACAGAACGGACGCCACGGATTTTCTGGAGCCCAGAGGGCATCTTTGCCGCATTGCGGACAGCGGACCTTGCGCGCAGCCATTAAAGATTGCAGAAGGTCAGGTCGAAGGGAACGTCGCGCTCGCAACCGCGCGCCTTGAGTTCGCTAGCCGGCGGCTTGGTGAAACGGATGTTCAGGAAATACTTGTTGGCACTCACTTCGGGAATCGCCGGCTCGTCGACACTGACCGTGATGCGCACCATCTGCGCGGCGGTGCCGCCGAGATTGAGCTGGAACTGGCCATTGGTCGCCGAATAGCTTTTCGGGCGACCGCTTGAGCGGAGCAGGCGCAGGACGATGGCCGCCGCATCGCGCAGCGGCAGCATTGGCTTGGTCCAGCCTTCCAGGGCAGTGCGCCGGACATCGGCCGGGCGGTGCAACCACCAGTGGTAGGACGGCAAATCGAATTCGCAGACGCCGCCGGGAATGGCGGCCCGGCTCTTGATGCCCATCAGCCAGTCGTTTTCGCGCAGGTATTGGCCGATCTTGCCGGTCATGCCGAGCAGCGAGGCGGACGACTGCTCGATTTCATAGAGGGCACCGGACAGTGCTTCTTCGGAAATTTCGGGATTGTTACGAAAGGCGAGCAACGTTTGCCGTTGCCGTTCGAGTTCCTGGATGAGGTCCATCTTGAGGTCGGCGCGACCGGCCACCTCAAGGATTTCGAACAGCGCAAGGAGAGCGGCGTGGTGCTCGAGAGCGCCTTCTTCCTGGGCGAAATAGGCCGTTTTTTCGAACAAATCTTCCAGACGCAGCAGCGTGCGGATACGTTCATTAAACGGGTATTCGTAGGTGATCACGCGGCCGGTGTCCGAGAAAACGGAAAATTTTGTTTATTCTGAGCTATTTGCATGCAAATCTCAACAGCCTGCTTTAAGTTTTTCAGCCGAAAGTGCTACGTAGTTTGAATGCAGCGCTTTAACCTGTCCGACGATGTTTGTTCGGTCCGCGTCATTGACCACAATATCGTCGGCCGCCGCCTGGCGCTGCTGACGCGTCGCCTGGGTGGCCATGATCGCCGCAACCTCTTGCGCAGATAACCCGTTGCGCGCCATGACGCGTTCTACTTGCAGGCTTTCCGAGCAATCGACGACGACAATGCGGTCACAGCGCTGGCGGTAATTTCCAGCTTCCACGAGGAGCGGCACGGCCAGAATGACGTAGGGCTCGGTCGCAGACTTGCAGCGTTCGGCCGAAAGCTGGCGGATCAGCGGATGCAGGATGCCCTCAAGCCGGCTTCTCGCTGAGGGGTCGGCAAAGGCCAGTTGACGCATCACCACGCGGTCGAGCGCGCCATCGGACGCCAGAATATCCGGGCCGAATTCAGCCGCCAGCGCCGGCATGGCGGCGCCGCCGGCCAGCGTCAATTCGCGGGCAATCGCATCGGTATCAACCAAGCCCGCCCCCTGCTCGACGAACAGGTCGGCGACGGTGCTTTTGCCGCTACCGATCCCGCCGGTCAGGCCGACGACGTATTGGCTCATTTACAGGCCAAGGTGTCGGCCTTGGGCAGAAGGCGGCCGACCGCGCCGATCAGCTCGACCTTGTCGCCAACCGGGCCGCGCGCCTGCAGCGTGACCAGGCTGTCCTTGCCCGGCCGCGGCGCAACCTGCGCCGAGCGAACGCCCTTGGCCTTCAACTCGGCCAGTTTGTCCTGCCCGCCTTTTTCGGAGGAGAACACACCGAGCGAAATGGCGTGGCGATTCAGCTCATCCTGCACGATGAAGAACTCTGTCACGCCGAGTTCGCGCAATTCGATCGATTTCTTCTCGGCATCGCCCTTGCTGGCCAGTGGCGGAATGAACACCCACCAACCGCTGCCTTCCGAGGCGGCCACTTTTCGGGTCACCTTGTAAGCCGCAAACCGCTTGGCCAGCAGCGCTGCCAGACGGTCAGCCTCGGCCAGCGGCAAGGGGCGCCAGGTCAGGCAGACCGGCGGTTTGTCAGCCACCTCAGCCACACCGGCCTTTTCCACCCGGCTTTCCGGGGCCGGCTCAGTCGTTGCCGGGGAGCCGCCTTCGGCACTCCCCGGCGCCGGCGTTTCGGTAGTCGGAGCGACCGGCTCGGGTTTAACGAGCGGCACCCCTGGCGCCTCGCCGCGCGAGACGATGCGCATGCGTTCCGGCTCGACCTGCTGCTCGACCCGCCCGGCATCCGGATTATCCGGTCGCCCGAAGTAGCCGGCACTGAAGGCGTAGAACAGCAGGTTGGCGAGAACGAGCAGGAAAACGAGGGCTTTCACGGATTCAGCCCACCTTCGGCAAGTGCTTGAGCGACTCGGTGATGGCTTCGGCCGGGTAGTCGTAGTCTTCGAGCTTGCCCGAGAAATACTTGTCGTAGGACGCCATGTCGAAGTGGCCATGGCCGGTCAGGCTGAACAGGATGGTCTTGGCCTCGCCGGTCGCCTTGCACTTGAGCGCTTCGTCGATGGCAGCGCGGATGGCGTGGCAGGATTCCGGCGCCGGGATGATGCCTTCGGCCCGGGCGAACTGGACACCGGCGTCAAAAGTGGCGACCTGCGGCACGGCCAGCGCCTCGATGCGGCCTTCGTGCAGCAGCTGCGAGACAAGCGGCGAATCGCCGTGGTAACGCAGGCCGCCGGCGTGGATGCCGGGCGGCATGAAGTCATGGCCGAGGGTGTACATTTTCATGATCGGCGTGTAGCCCGAAACGTCGCCGTAGTCGTAGGCGTAGTGGCCTTTGGTCAGCGTCGGGCAGGAGGTCGGCTCGACTGCGACGCAGCGCAGGTTGGTCGCCCGCTTGTCGCCGGCCGCCTTGTCGGCGAGGAAGGGGAATGCAATGCCGCCGAAGCTGGAGCCGCCGCCGCAGGGGCCGAAGATCACGTCCGGGTAGAGGCCGATCTTGTCGAACTGTTTCTTGGCTTCGAGACCGATCACCGACTGGTGCAGCAACACGTGGTTGAGGACGGAGCCGAGCGTGTAGCAGGTGCCGGGCTCAGAAGCCGCCTCTTCGACCGCTTCCGAAATAGCCAGGCCGAGCGAACCCTGGTTATCCGGATCGGCGGCCAGTGCAGCGCGGCCGGCGTTGGTCAGGTTGGACGGGCTGGCGAAAACTTCAGCGCCCCAAGTCTGCATCATCGAACGGCGGAACGGCTTTTGCTCGTAGCTGACCTTGACCATGAAGACGCGCACCGGCAGGCCGAACATCTGGCCGGCGAAGGCGATCGACGAGCCCCACTGGCCGGCGCCGGTTTCGGTGGTCAGCCGCTTGGTGCCGGCGATCTTGTTGAAATAGGCCTGCGGCACGGCGGAGTTCGGCTTGTGCGAACCGGCCGGCGAAACGCCTTCGTACTTGTAGAAAATCTTGGCCGGCGTGCCGAGCGCCTGCTCCAGGCGCAGGGCCCGGCAAAGCGGGGCCGGGCGCCACAGGGCGTAGATCTGGCGGACTTCTTCGGGAATGGCGATCCAGCGTTCGGCCGACATTTCCTGCTCAAGAATCGGCCCGGGGAAAATCGCCCCCATCGCTTCCGGCGGCACCGGGTTGCCATCGGGACCGAGCGGCGGCGCCGGCGGATTGGCCAGGTCGGCGACGACGTTGTACCAGTGGGTCGGAATGTCTTCTTGTTCCAGATTGATCCGCAGCGGCGTCACTTTTCTCTCCCCGAAAGCCTTTTCTGAAAGCCGGTAAGTTACTCCAAAAGCCCGCACCGACCAAGAGTGGGCCTTGATTTTGGCTGTTTTTTCCGGTTGACCGTAACAACAGCTGAAACAAGCAGTTAAAGTACCGGCTGCCAACCTTTTTGACGCTCTCCCCTGCCTTGTCCGCCCGCCAAATTACCACGCTGATCTGCCACCCGGCTGCCACCGAAGCGGTCGCCTGCGACATCGAAGTCGGCGTAGCGACGACGAATGATGGCGAGCTGATCCTCAGCTACCGCATCACCTGTCCGCCCACCGACCTCCGCCTGCCGGCACCGCAACCAGCCGGACCGGCCGACGGCCTGTGGCAGCACACCTGCTGCGAAGCCTTCGTCGGCGAAGCCGGCACCGGCTACCGCGAATTCAATTTCTCGCCGTCCGGCCAGTGGGCGGCCTACCGCTTCGCCGGCTACCGCGAACGCGACGCCGCCTTCGCCGCCGACGCCGAGCCCCAACTCGACTTCACCCCGCTGACCGACGGCTTTGAACTACGCGCCACGCTGCCTGCCACCCTGCTACCGCCCGGCGATGCCCTGCACCTTGGCCTCAGCGCCGTCATCGAAGCTGCCAACGGCAGCAAGAGTTACTGGGCGCTGACCCATTGCGCCGCCCAGCCCGATTTCCACGTCAGTCAGAGCTTCACCCTAACCCTGAAGCGAAACACGCCATGACCCAGACCGTCCTCTTCGGCCTCGACCGCCTGCTCGCCAACCCGGCCCTGCGCCGCCCGCTGGCCGGCAAGCGTCTCGCCCTGCTCGCCCACCCGGCCTCGGTGAGCGCCGACCTGACGCACTCGCTCGACGCCCTGGCCGCCCTCCCCGATCTCAAACTCAGCGCCGCCTTCGGCCCGCAGCACGGCCTGCGCGGCGACAAGCAGGACAACATGGTCGAGTCGCCCGATTTCCTCGATCCGCAACTCGGCATCCCGGTCTTCAGCCTGTACGGCGAAGTGCGCCGGCCGACCGACGCGATGATGGACACTTTCGATGTCCTGCTCGTCGATCTGCAAGACCTCGGTTGTCGCATCTACACCTTCATCACGACGCTGCGCTACGTGCTGGAAGCAGCGGCCAAACATGGCAAGAGCGTCTGGGTGCTCGACCGCCCAAACCCGGCCGGTCGCCCCATCGAAGGCCTGACCCTGCGCGACGGTTGGGAGAGCTTCGTCGGTGCCGGCCCGATGCCGATGCGCCATGGCCTGACCATGGGCGAACTCGGCCACTGGTTCATCGCCACGCTCAAGCTCGACGTCGATTACCACGTCATCGCCATGCAAGGCTGGCAACCCGACGCCGCTCCCGGCTACGGCTGGCCGCTCGGCGAACGCACCTGGATCAACCCCAGCCCGAACGCCCCCAACCTCTGGATGGCCCGCGCCTACGCCGGCACCGTCATGCTCGAAGGCGCTACGCTGTCGGAAGGGCGCGGCACGACCCGGCCGCTCGAACTGTTCGGCGCGCCGGACATCGACGCCCGCGCCGTCCTCGCTGAAATGCAGGCCTTCGCGCCGCACTGGCTCAAGGGCTGCAAACTGCGCGAATGCTGGTTCGAGCCGACCTTCCACAAGCACGCCGGCCAGCTCAATCATGGCATCCAGATCCACAGCGAAGGGCCGTACTACGACCACGCCGCCTTCAAACCGTGGCGTATCCAGGCGCTGGCCTTCAAGGCCATCCGCCGCCTTTACCCGGACTATCCGCTGTGGCGCGACTTCGCCTACGAGTACGAACACGACCGGCTGGCCATCGACCTCATCAACGGCTCGCCGCTGCTGCGTCTCTGGGTCGATGATCCGGCCACCGGGGCCGACGACCTCGATCACCTGGCGACCGCGGACGAAGCCGCCTGGACGACAAGCCGCCGGCCGTTCCTGATTTACTGAAAATTCCGCGCCCCGGGCCATTTCATTGGGAATAAAATGGCCCGGGAAAAATAACCCGCTGCCAACAGCGCCATGAGGTGACCAAGCTGAGCGAAGTTCGTTTGCGCAATAACGGCCATGCAGCCATCGGCCGTTGGCTCGCCAGGGCGGCGCTGGCCTTCTGCCTGGCGGTCGGCATCGCGGCCGTCAGCGCCGGCGAACAGGCCATTGCCCCCGAGACCGCACCAACGGCCGGCAGGACGCTGCAAAAGCCAGCCCGTTTCGCCATCCTTGCCATCCGCCCCACAGCCGACACCCTGGCACGCTGGCAACCGCTCATCGATTACCTCAACGGCACCGCCCCCTCCCGGCCCATCACGCTGGTCGCCATGAGTTTCGAGGAAATCGAAGCGGCCGTTCGCGACCGGCAGGTCGATTTTGTCCTCACCCAGCCCGCCCACTACATTCAGCTCACCCAGCGCGAAGGCCTGTATTCGCCGCTCGCCACGCTGATCGACAACGATGGCGGCAAGCCGCTGGCCAAATTTGGCGGGGTCATCGTCACCCGCCATGACCGGCAGGACATCCAGAATCTCGCCGACCTGCGCGGCAAGCGCATCGCCAGCGCCAACGCCAAAGGTCTCGGCTCCTTCCTCATGCAAGCCTTTGAGCTGAACCAGGCCGACATCCATCTGCCCGGCGACGCCACGGTCATCGACGTCGGCCTGCCGCAGGACAAGGCCATCGCCGAACTGCTCGCCGGCCGGGCCGATGCCGCCTTCGTGCGCACCGGAATGATCGAGGCCCTGGCGCGCGAAAACAAGCTCGACCCCAGCCAGCTTCGCGTCATCAACGCCAAGACGGATGACCGTTTTCCGTTTGCCCTTTCGACCCGGCTTTACCCGGAATGGCCTGTGGCGGCGATGCCCTGGGCCGACGACGAACTGGCCCGGCAGATCGCCGGCGGCATCCTATCCCTGCCACACGACGGAGACGCCGCGCGCGCCATGGGCATTCACGGCTTTGCCATTCCGGCCGACTACCGCCCGATCG
>NZ_JAVHPH010000035.1:0-1323 GCF_036170495.1 Azonexus sp. | reverse complement strand
TGGTGTAGTTGATCGAGTCGGCGATGGCACCCGTAATATTTTCACTGACGGTCGCTGTAACGGTCAGGTCGCCATCGGCCAAGTCGCCCAGTTCATTCATCAAACGCAAAATAGCGTCCTGGTTTTCGCGGTTGGTCTGTTCCGATGCGTGACGCTGCTCTTCTGCATCTGCGGCACGACGGCCGGTATCGGCAAGATAGATCTTGGCCAGCAAGGCCAGCGTGGCCAGGGCTATCAGGCTCAGCGCAATCAATAGCACGATATACATGCCGCGTTCAGCCAGGCCCTGCTGATAACCCAAAGCCAGTTCGTCGGTCGCTTTCAGCAAATCTTCACTCTCGCGGAAAATCCGCGAACCAGCCTGCTTGGAAAGGACCAGCGGTTGCATATTGCCGAGAATGCTCGAAATTGCGCCTTGGTACTCCTTGTACGCCACCTCCAAGCTATCAAGCTTGCTGCGGCTATCCGCATCGTTACCGCCCTTGCTCAAAGCGCCCAGGATGTCGCGGAAAGCGTTGGTATCCTTGCCAAGCAGGAAGGCCACTTCCGGGTTGATTTCGTCACCGACAAGCAGGGCTGAGGCGTTCTTGGCGATGCGCTGAGTGAGCATGACCAGCTGGTTGGATGACGCAATATCACGGGAAGCTGCCCCGCTCTGCAGCTTGAGGGTTGCCAGCTGCTCGGTCAGTTCAAGCATTGCCGAATTTTTGTTGTCGATGGTGGCAACGTTTTTGCCCAGCGCGACCAGGTTTGCTTCCTGCGCGATCACTGTTTCCGCATCCTTGTCAGTGGTAGCCCAGCGCAGCCCAAGGGCGTCGAGTTGCGGGCGAACACTGTCAGGCGACGCGGGTACGCTGACGCTGCCAATTTCGCCACCATTCGACAGCTGATCGAAAAGCTTGCCGAAAGTCTGGCGCGACTCCTTTAATTGACCAAAGGCAACCTCATTACCCTGCAGCGCCAGCGATGAAGCTTTGGCCAGTCGCTGCGACAGCATGCGCATCTCACCTGAAGCAGCGATGTAAGCAGTGTTGTGGGTCGACTCGCGGTTGTCGTGGAAAACCAGACCGGCAATCAGCAACAGCAAGGCGACAAATATACCGCCCAGCGTCTTCATCTGCTGGACAACCGGCTGCCCGGCAAGGAAGCCGGGCAGCGGCATTTTGCCGGAAGGCATGTCTGCCGATACCGTCATCTGCCCGGATGAATTACCGCTAATTTTGGGAAGCTTGAAGCTGAAAGCCATGGAAATCCTCCGCTTGGGGTCGGGGGCGAAAGCCCTCTGTCAAACCCCGATATTCATGAAATCCTGATCGGCAAGCA
>NZ_JAVHPH010000034.1:0-1325 GCF_036170495.1 Azonexus sp. | reverse complement strand
AGCTGATTTCCATAGAGGCCGCGATGGATATGCCGGTAGATAAAGCGCCCAACGACACCGCTGAAGGCAACCAGCAGCATTGCGTAGAGCGCCATGGCGCCGTTGAGCGAACCCGTTTTGAAGGTTGAGTGAAAAAGCACCAGCAGCGGACCGGTAATCCCCGCCACCATGTGAAACTTGAACCACGACTCCATCCTTCCCAGACGCTCAAGCGCGGTAATCCGCTTACGTAGTGGATAGAGAAGAAGGCTGAGCATGAGCAGGCCGCCAGCCAACCCGATGTTGTAGGCAAAATCGGAGTCGGATTTGTATATCTCTCCAGACCTGACCAACCAGCCGAGAAAAATAAGCAAACCGACGAGCAGTGCAATCAACACTCGCCAGACACCCCGAAATACCTTTTCGCTGGAGGACTTTGCCTTTCCTTCCAGTGAAATCACCGTCATTGGGCCAAGCACGTTTGTATTCATGAATTCCAAAATCTGATTTCCGGCCTTGAGCCGTACCCTGCCATGAGCCCTGAAACATCAACAGACTACCAGGCCGTTGCATCACGGGGTAAAATTTCACACGCAACGGAGAATACCAAAAAACTCACACAGCAAGGTGCACGCTGTCCAGGAAAAAACTGAAATGACTGAAAATCCAACAGCACAAGCAACAACCAATCGCATCAACTCCACTGGTTCGATGGGTGGCCTGCTTTGTCTCTTCGCCATTGCCTGCGTTGAATTTCAGAGACTCTGGCCAAGCGGCACCAGTCTGATTTATCTGGTCGTCAGCCTCCCCCTCCTGCTGATTTGGATCGCCCACCAAGCGGGCTGGACGGTGGCTGAACGCAACACCGGTCTGGCCGTCGATATCGCTATCTACGTGCTGCTCATCGCCAGCCTCGGAATTCGCTTTGGTGCGAGCCAGGCGACCTCGGAACTGGCATCCACGTTATTGTTCTGGGCGCCCCTTGTCAGCGCCTGGTGGGCCTGGCGCTATCAAAATTTCCCGCTCCGGCTATGGTTGTTACTCGGCGGCTTTTTTGTCGTGCTGACCTGGCAGCTGGCCAGCGATCACGAACGCCTGGATGAGCACCTCATTCTTTCGCTGGTTATTGCACAGATCGTCCGCTACGCCGCCCGGTCCGCCCCACTCGGCTCCGAAACGACCATGAATCTACGTGACCCGCTAACTGGCCTGCCATCGCCTGAATGCTTCGAAGCCGAACTGGCTCACGTGTCGGCAATTGCCGACCGCTACCGGCTCCCGCTCTCGCTGATTGGCTGCCGAATCGTGCTCTTCGGAGCCGATCACTTGCCGGACGATCAGTTGTG
>NZ_JAVHPH010000033.1:0-1329 GCF_036170495.1 Azonexus sp. | reverse complement strand
GTCGGTCTGCTCGATCACGTTCAGGTCGATTACTACGGCTCGATGGTGCCGGTCAATCAGGTGGCCAACGTTACCCTGGTCGATGCCCGGACCATCGGCGTCCAGCCTTGGGAAAAGGCCATGCTGCAAAAGGTTGAAAAAGCCATTCGCGATTGCGACCTTGGCCTGAATCCGGCATCGCAGGGCGACCTCATTCGCGTGCCGATGCCGGCGCTGACCGAAGAACGTCGCAAGGAAATGATCAAGATCGTCAAGACCGAAGGCGAGGGCGTCAAGGTGGCCATTCGCAATCTGCGTCGTGATGCCAATGCCCATCTGAAAGAAGCGCTGAAAAAGGGCGAAATTCCCGAAGATGACGAGCGCAAGGCCCAGGATGACGTCCAGAAACTGACCGATCGCTATATCGTCGAAGTCGATAAGATGCTCGCCGCCAAAGAGGCTGAGCTCATGCAGGTTTAAGCCGGTTCCGCTCGGATTCCCGGCTGCATGGCCTTCTTTTCCAGTTCGACACAACAGGTTCCGCCAACGGCGGTCGTGCCTCAGCACGTCGCCGTCATTATGGATGGCAATGGACGCTGGGCGAAAAAACGTTTTTTGCCGCGAGTTGCTGGTCATGTCAAAGGCGTCGAGTTGGTGCGTGAAATGGTTCGCGCCTGTCTTGAGCGCGGCATTCAATATCTGACCCTTTTTGCGTTTTCGTCCGAAAATTGGCGTCGACCGCAGGATGAGGTTTCGCTGCTCATGCAGCTCTTTGTCAAGGCACTGGAACAGGAAGTCGAAAAGTTGGATCGCAATGGCGTCCGCCTGCGCATCATCGGCGATTTGTCGCGTTTCGAGCCGCGTCTTCAAGAACTGATTCAGCAGGCTGCGGCGAGGACTGCCGGCAATACCCGCCTCGACCTGACTATCGCTGCCAACTACGGCGGACGCTGGGACATCATGCAGGCGACCAATCAAATGCTCGCCGCCCAGCCTGAAAAACGTGACGGCTGGCAGGAGAGTGATCTTGAGCCACATTTGTCGATGAATTTTGCGCCGGAGCCCGATTTGTTTATCCGCACCGGCGGCGAGGAGCGGATCAGTAATTTCCTGCTCTGGCAACTGGCCTACACCGAACTTTATTTCACACCTATTCTCTGGCCAGATTTCGATACCGCCGAGTTCGATAAAGCGATCACATCATTCCAGCAGCGCGAACGTCGCTTCGGCCGAACCAGTGAACAGCTGGTGGAAAAGCCGAATGCTTAAAACACGCATCATCACGGCGCTGATCCTGGTGGCGTTGCTGTTGCCCAGTCTGTTTTATTCATCGCAGGCCGGCTGGGCCTT
>NZ_JAVHPH010000032.1:0-1333 GCF_036170495.1 Azonexus sp. | reverse complement strand
CGCTTCGCTGGGTCTAATCGAGGAAATAAAAAAGAAACTTGAAACTTCCTGATCTTGTTACCATAAATAAGAAGGGGCTCCCATGGGAGCCCCTTCTTTATTGCGTCGTGGTTATTTTATTTGCCGGTTTCAACCATCACGAGTGGTTGGTTTTCGGCTTGCTCTGTATTTGACTTTTGCTTGCGCGGACGACCTAGCTTGACCGGAGGCTGAGCTGGGGCGATCGCTGGAGCCGTTGTCTGAACCAGAACCAGTCCGCTTTCAGCCAATGCCGAGGTTAAATCGATCGGTTGAGGTGCGGCAACGGTTGGCTGGCTTACGGTTTCAGCGATTTGTGGGGGGCTGACTGAAAGAGTCTCGACCACCGCAGGTTCAGCTACTACCGTTTGGGCCAATACTGGTTCAGCTTCGGTTTGCGCAGGTTCCAAAACGACATCAGGAGCTGCGATTTCGGGCTCAATAACCACCAGATTTGGCTCAACGGTTTCGACGGCGACGGGTTCTGCTGCGGGAATGACGACGATCACCGGCACTTGGCTGACTGGTTCTGCTATTTTCTGAACCGGGCTGGCTGTCTCGTCAGTTTCGACGACAGGCGTCACGGTCTCCGCTTCGGCGCGACGTTCTCCACGACCGCGACCACCTCGACGACCTCGGCGGCGATTGCCCTGTTCGTCGCTACCATTGGCCTCTTGTGTGTCATTGCCGATCTGCGGGGCGACGGATGCCGATAGATCAGCCCCTGGCGCCTGTTGCACCATCTTATTCTCGATGACGTCGGTTTGCGGACGCTCGCCACGCCCCTTGCGTTCGCCACGCGGCCGACGCTCCTGACGTTCGGTTTGGCCTACGGTCGACTCGTCTGAAGACGCCTTTTCTGTACTGCGCTCATGCCGATTACCACGATCCTTGTTACGCTCTCCACGTTCTTCTTCGCGCTTGTTACCGTTACGTCCGCCGCGGCGGATATCGCGGTCTCGGCGACCATCACCGCGACCTTCGCGCGGTTTCTTGGCTGGTTCCGGCGCGACAACCGCTTCAACAGGTTTGGCTGGGGCGCGGAACCACGAAAAAAGTTTGGAGAAGATGCCAGCTTCCGGCTGGGCCGGTGTCGCCACGGGGGTATGGATCTTCTCTGGGAGGTTAGGCGCCGGCTGATCGGGCGAAATTCCCTTGATCGCTGCCTCCTGGCGGGGCTTGACGGCCTCTTGCTGAGTCGCCTGCTTGATGGCTTCTTCTAGGGGTGCGTCGACCATTCGATAGGATGGCTCGCGGATGTCATCCTGATTCAGGTCGTCATGGCGCAGGCGGGTGATGGTGTGCGCCGGCGTTT
>NZ_JAVHPH010000031.1:0-1345 GCF_036170495.1 Azonexus sp. | reverse complement strand
CCGCATCAGCTTGCCGTTGAGCCTCGCAAAGCCTTTTTGCAGGGTCAGGTCGCGGCGCGGGTCGCGGCCGCCTTCATGCGCCGGGTCGTCGCCGCCTTCATGCGCCGGGTTGTCGCCGCCTTCATGCGCCGGGTTGTCGCCGGAATACGCCACCCGCAGCCACTGCATGGACGAAAGCAGGTTCGCCACCGGCAGCATGGCAAGCACATCGTCGCCGCCGGCGTAGATCACCCGGCCCAGGTGTTTTTCCTCCACCACATGGCGCACGACCGTGAGCGAGAAATCGTTGAGCGCGCCGGAAATGGCCAGATGCCGGTTGGGCGAGAGCGCCCGTTTTTGCGCGCCATAGGCTTGGATCAGCTTCTGCTTGACGGCGTGCTTGTCAAAGCCGTCTTGCACTTGCGGGTGGAAGCTCTCGCGATACGAAATGGCGTAGTCGTCGCCGCCGGAAAGCCACGCGCCCATGCGGTCGCCGTCCATGAGTAACAGCGCGTAGTAGGTTTCCAGACGAGCCGACGCGTCGTCACTGCCCAGCGTCCGCTGCACGAGGGACTTGGCTCGTTCGTAAACGCCCTCGTCTTCCGCATCGCGTGTCGCTTCCAGCAAACCGGGGATGAGCTTGGCATCGGCCAGGGCGGGGTTTTTCGCGTGTTTTTCGGCCAGCTTGCGCGGCAGGGCGACGGGGCTGGCCCGCCTGTCTTGAACCATCTCGGCGAATCCTTCCGCCGTGTGTCCGCCATGCCCCAACCATTGGTCGAGTTGATGTGCCAGTGCCATGGTGTGGGTGGAGACCACAAAGCGGCCGATCTTCTTGCCGCCCAGCGCCTGACTGACTTCTTCCGCGAAGAAGGTGGGCCACAGACGTTTGATCGCGGGCAGCGCGCCCAGGTGTTCACCTTTCTTTGCCCAGGCGGGCATTTCCTCCGCCACCTTGGCCCAAAGGGTATCGGTTTGTTGACGGTAGGATTTCTGCAACTGCGCGGGGTCGGTGGTCAACCATTCGGTCTCGCCGGTCAGTGAGCACCGCCAGCCTTTTTGTTCGGACTGATCGAAGGCGCGCACGGTCTTAGCCGCAGCCAACACCCTCTCCGCCAGGTCATAGACCGCCGGGTAGAGCACGCCAGGGTTGGGCGCGAAGAAGGTGGTGCCGTCGCTCCAGTCGATTTCCTTCGCCAGAATCTTCCAGGCCGGTGTGTCGAGAAAACCACAGGGCTGGCCGGCTTCCGCGCCGAAGAAAGGCGCCATCGCAGCGGAAAGCTGGCTCACATCCAGGTCGGTCTGTTTGGTTTGGTTGCGCGGGCGAATCAGCGAGAACGGCACCGCCGCCCAATGCACTTCCGGGAAG
>NZ_JAVHPH010000030.1:0-1348 GCF_036170495.1 Azonexus sp. | reverse complement strand
GCGCGCGCCATGGGCATTCACGGCTTTGCCATTCCGGCCGACTACCGCCCGATCGAAACGCTGATGCGCCGTTTGCGCGTTGCCCCCTTCGATGCCCCGCCCAAGTTCACCGCCGACGACGTCATTGCCCAGTACGGCACCGTCATCGTCAGCGGCGCCGCCCTGGGCATCGGCGGCCTGCTCCTGGTCGTCTTGGCGCTGCTCCGCGCCAACCGCCGGCTGCGCACCGAACGGGCCCGCACGGCCGAAGCGATGACCAGCCTGTCGGCAACCGAGGCCCGGTTTCGCGCCGTTTTTGAAAACGTCGATGCCCTGTCCATCCAGGGCTACCTGGCCGACGGCACGGTCGCTTACTGGAACCATGCCTCGCAAACCCTGTACGGCTACACGCCCCGGGAAGCGATTGGCCGCTCGCTGCTCGACCTGATCATCCCGCCCGCCATGCACGAGAGCGTCCGCCACGCCGTGAGCTGGATGTTCACCAACAAGACCGGTCTTCCGGCCGGGCGAATGACACTGCGCCACAAGGACGGCCACGCCGTCGAGGTCTATTCGAGCCACACCGTGGTCGAGACCGCCGACCTCGGCACGATGATGTTCTGCCTCGACGTCGATCTGCGCCAACTGGCCAGTGCCGAGCAGGCGCTCATGGAGAGCGAGGCGCGGCAACGGATGATTCTCGAAACCCTGGGCGAGGGTGTCTATGGCGCCGATCTTGATGGCGTGTGCACCTTCATCAATCCGGCCGGGCTGGCCCAGCTCGGATTCAGTGAACAGGAAGTGCTCGGCCACAGCACGCATAGCCTCTTCCACCATCATCACGCTGACGGCTCGATCTACCCACCGGCCGAATGCCCGCTCCGGCTGACCGCCAGCGATGGTCTGACTCGCCGGATGGATGATGTTTTCTGGCGCAAGAACGGCGACCTGTTCCCGGTTCGCCTGACCGTCACGCCGACCCTGCACGACGGGCGAATCAGCGGAACGGTCGTCTCGTTTTCCGACATCAGCGAAATCCAGCGCAATACGCAGGAGCTGGAGCGCCACCGCCACAACCTCGAAGCCGAAGTCAGGCAGCGCACCGGTCAACTCGAGATTGCGCGCCAGGCGGCCGAGGCCGCCAGCCGCTCGAAGAGTGCTTTCCTGGCCAACATGAGCCACGAAATCCGCACCCCGCTCAATGCCGTGCTCGGCATGGTTCACCTGTTGCGCCGCGATAATCCGACGCCGATCCAGGTCGACCGTCTCGACAAGATCGACGCAGCCTCCCAGCATCTGCTCGCCGTCATCAACGACATTCTCGACATTTCCAAGATCGAGGCCGGCAAGCTGCAGCTCGACGAAACCA
>NZ_JAVHPH010000029.1:0-1348 GCF_036170495.1 Azonexus sp. | reverse complement strand
TAGGACAGGATGTCGCCATCGGCGCCCAGCTTGTCGACCTGCACCCCGCCCTGTGCCGCGGCGATGAAGGCGGCATGGGTCTGGCAGACGCCTTTCGGCTTGCCGGTGGTGCCCGAGGTATAAAGCATGACCGAGGTGTCATCGAAATGGCCACGCTCGATTTCCTCGTTCAGGAAAGTGGTGTGGTTGCGGTCATGAATCCGGCCCATTTCCATGAGTTCGTGGATGTCGTGCAGGAAGGGCTGGCTGTAGTGCCGCATGCCGCGCGGGTCATCGTAGATGATGTGTTCGAGCGTGCCGACCTGATCCTGGATTTCCAGCATCTTGTCGACCTGCTCCTGGTCTTCAACCACCACAAAGCGAATGCCGGCATCCTGCAACACGAACAGCATCTCGTTGGCCACCGCGTCCTGGTAGAGCGGCACCGGCACGCCGCCCAGACATTGGGCGGCAGTCATCATCATGTAGAGATGCGGCCGGTTGTCGCCGATGATGGCCAGGTTGTCGCCGCGCTTGAAACCGAGCGAGGCCAGGCCACAGGCCAGCGCCCGGACACGTTCGGCAACGTCGGACCAGGTCCAGGTCTGCCAGATACCGAGGTATTTTTCGCGCATGGCCGGCGCATTCGGCCGGATGCTGGCGTGATGAAACAGTAGCCGCGGGAAGGTATGCAAACCATCCTGCGCGGCGAAATTCGCCTGCGTGGGCATTTCTTGTCTCCTCCGCCGCGACTCATTGTTCGCGGTCTGACGTTCGTTTGAATCATTGTGGGGATTGCTCGCTTACACCGACCTTGCAGCCCCGCACAGTCTCTCACTTTGCGGCCCAGTGTATGCATCTGCCCGCCGTATAATTGTCATCCGGCAGACAATCCAGGAAATAAATTGAAAAACGCCGAAGAACTCCTTCGCACCTCCGTCTGGGCCCCGTCGCTCTCCGCCGAGGAAATGGCCAAGGCGCTGGCCGGCACCTTCGAACGCAGCTTCGCGCCGGGCGCCTTCATCTGCATGAAAGGCGAGCCGGTCGATTACTGGATGGGCATCATCGACGGCCTGGGCAAGATGGCCAGCCACTGGACGACCGGCAAGACCACCTCGCTGACCGGCATCAGCACGGGCGGCTGGTTCGGCGAAGGCTCGCTACTGAAGAGCGAAGTGCGCCGCTACGACGTCATGGCCATCCGCGAAACGCGCGTCGCCTTCATGAGCCGCGCCACCTTCCTGTGGCTGCTCGACCACAGCATTCCGTTCAACCGCTACATGATCGCCCAGCTCAACGAGCGCCTCGGCCAGTTCATCGGCATGATCGAAAACGAGCGCATGCTCGACACCGACGCCCGCATCGCGCG
>NZ_JAVHPH010000028.1:0-26705 GCF_036170495.1 Azonexus sp. | reverse complement strand
GCCTCGGCCTGGCCATCACCCGCAAACTGGCCGAAATGATGGGCGGCGCGGCCGGGATGAACAGTACGCCGGGGCAGGGCAGCGTCTTCTGGTTCACCGCCCGGCTCAAAAAAGGCCGGCCCGGGGTCGTGTTGCCGCAGGGCAGTGCCGGCGAGTCCGCCGAGGAGGTGCTGAGCCGGGATTTCCCGGGGCGGCGGATTCTGCTGGTCGATGACGAGCCGGTCAATCGCGAGGTGACGAGCGCCATGCTCGATGCGCTCGGTCTGGCCGTCGATGTCGCCAGCGATGGCCATGAGGCCGTGCGCAAGGTGGCCGCCGGGAACTACGACCTGATTCTCATGGACATGCAGATGCCCAATCTCAACGGCCTGGAGGCGACGCGGCAGATTCGCGCCATGCCCGGCCGGGGCCACGTGCCCATCGTGGCGGTGACCGCCAACATCTTCGCCGAGGATAAGGCTCGTTGCCTGACCGCCGGGATGGATGACTTTCTCGCCAAACCCAGCCCGCCGGGCCAGCTTTTCGCGACGGTGCTCAAGGCGCTGAGGCGCAGTTCCGGCCACCCGATGACCGTGGCTTGAGGCGAAGCGGCGCCTCCGGCGGCAGGGCTTGCCGCCGCTGGGCTTGGCCGGGCGCCGGCGATTGCCGGCGGGGGCGTTGGCATCCAGTGATGATGGCGCTCAAGGGGGCCGACCGAACTGATTCAGGGTGTAAAAAAGTGGCGACTATTTTACAGTGCCATATAAAATAGTCGGCATGAAGCGTTACCTGAATGATCTTGTCGCCACTGATCTTCGGCGCAAAATGGTGTTGCTGACCGGCCCGCGGCAGGTGGGCAAGACGACGCTGTGCCGGCAATTGATGAGCGGCTATGACCGGGCGCAGTATCTGAACTGGGATGTCGCGCCGGATCGGGCCATCTTGCAGCGGCAGAGCTGGAATCCGAAAGCCGGCTTGCTGGCGCTGGACGAGATCCACAAGGTGCCGGACTGGAAGAACTGGCTGAAAGGCATGGTGGACGGTCGTTCTCCGGAGCAGGCCCTGATCGTGACCGGCAGCGCGCGGATGGAGACCTGGCGCCAGAGTGGCGATTCGCTGGCCGGGCGCTACCTGGCCTTTCGCCTGCACCCCGTCTCGGTGCGCGAATGGTGCGAGCAGCAGGGTGGCACGCCCGAGGCAGCGCTGGCCCGCCTGCTCGAGCGCGGCGGCTTTCCGGAGCCCTGCCTGGCGGAACGGCCAGAGGATGCCGAGCGTTGGCGGCGCCAGTATTTCACCGACCTGATCCGCGAGGATGTGCTGGAGTTTTCCCGGCTGCACGAAATCAACACCATGCGCCTGTTTGTCGAACTGCTGCGCGAGCGGGTCGGTTCGCCCCTGTCGCTGGCCTCCATCGCCCGCGACCTGGCCGTTTCGCCGGTGACGCTGAAGCGTTACCTCGACATTTTGCAGGCGCTGTACATTGTGTTCACCGTGCAGCCCTGGCATCACAACATCGCGCGCGCCATCCTGCAGACGCCCAAAGTTTATTTTTTCGATACCGGTCTGGTCCGTGGCGACGACGGTGTGCGTTTCGAGAACGCCGTCGCCGCGATGCTGCTCAAGCATGTGCATTTTCGTCAGGATGCGCTGGGCAAGGCGGCCGGCCTGCATTACATCCGGACCAAGGACGGTGCGGAAGTCGATTTCGTGCTGAGCGAAGAGAATCAGCTGACGCATCTGATTGAATGCAAACTGGCCGACGCGACGCTGGCCCGTGGGTTGGTCGGTTTTGCCGGCAAGTTTCCGCAGGCCGAGGCTATCCAGCTAGTGCGCGACTTGCGTCAGGAGGAGTACCGGCAAGCCGTACATATCACCGATGCCGCACCGTGGCTGCGCCGACTGGATGCCTGAGATGACCCTAAGCCTGACGAGCCGGAAAAACAAAGGACTTCAACGCAGAGGCGCAGAGGGAGCTGAGGTAACGCAGAGGGAACCAGTTTTCTCTGGGTCTCCGCGCCTCTGCGTCGAAAGCGTCTGTCTTCAACCGAGGTTCCCAGAATGACGGCTCCGGTCGACCGCCTGCAGGAGGACGATATCGCCCGCCAGCGGGCGCTGGAACTCGCGTCCTTCATCGTCGAGGCGCCGGCCGGTGCCGGCAAGACGGAGCTGCTGACCCAGCGCTACCTGCGCCTGCTGGCTGTCGTTGCGCATCCCGAGGAAGTGCTGGCGCTGACTTTCACCAACAAGGCGGCGACCGAGATGCGCGACCGCATCCTCGGCAGTCTGGAGCGGGCGGCGAGCGGCAATTTGCCGGCCGAGCCACACAAACAACAGACTTTCGAGCTGGCGCAAAAGGTGCTCGCCCACGACGCGGCGCAAGGCTGGCAGCTGCTTGGTCATCCCGGGCGGCTGCGCATCACGACGCTCGATGCCCTGTGCGCCAGCCTGGCCCGGCAGATGCCTTACCTCAGCCGCTTCGGCGCCCAGCCCGGCGTCGCCGAGGATGCCGAGGCGCACTATGCGACGGCGGCGCGGCGGACGCTCGAAATGGTCGAAGCCGGCGGTGTCGATGCCGACATCGTGGCCGAGGCGCTGGCCTTCATGGACAACAATGCCGGTCGTCTGGAAAAGCTATTGGTTTCGATGCTCGGCCGGCGCGACCAGTGGCTGCAGCACGCCTCGCGCATCGAAAGCGGGGCGCTGAAGGCCGAGGTCGAGGCCGGGTTTGCGGCGCTTATCGAACGCGATCTGGCGGTTGTCGGCGATCGGCTCGACGGCCGCCGGCAAAGCCTGCTCATGCCGCTGGCCCGCTTTGCCGCGGCCAATGTGCCGGGAACGCTCGATTTCATTTTTGACTGGAATGTCCGGTTGACCGTGGGCATTGCCGATTTGCCGCGCTGGCAGGCGGTGGCCGCCTTGCTCATGACCGGCACCGGGACGATTCGCAAAACGGTCGACAAACGCATCGGTTTCCCGGCCGACAAGGAATTTGCCGACCAGAAAAAGGCCATGCTCGAACTGCTCGCCGAGTTGCGCGGCGTCGCCGGGCTGGAAGACGCGCTGGCCATGCTCGGCAAGCTGCCGCAGCCGGAATTGAGTACGGCCGAATGGGCTACCGTCGAATGCTTCTCGCGCCTGCTCCGGCTGGCTGCCGGGCAGTTGTGGCTGGCCTTCCAGGAAGCCGGCGAGGTCGATTTCATCGAAATTGCTGCCCGCGCCGGGATGGCCCTCGGTGACGACGAGGCGCCGACCGATCTGGCCCAGGCGCTCGATTACCGCATTCGTCACCTGCTCGTCGACGAATTCCAGGACACCAGCCCGACCCAGGTCGAGCTCATCGAAAAGCTCACGCGTGGCTGGATGCCGGACGACGGCCGGACGCTGTTCGTCGTCGGCGACCCGATGCAGTCGATCTACCGCTTCCGCAAGGCCGACGTTGGCTTGTTTCTGCGCGTCCGCGAGCGCGGCATCGGCGACATCCGCCTCGGCCACCTGCGCCTGTTCCGCAACAACCGCTCGTATCCGGGCATTGTCGATTGGGTCAATTCGGCTTTCCCGAGCATCTTCCCGGCCGCCGACAGCCCCGAGGCCGGCGCCGTGCGCTACGCCGAATCGGCGGCAACCCGACCGGCGCGCGCCGATAGTGGCGTCGAGGTGCATCCGGTTATCGAACGCGACGGCTCGGATGCCCTCGGCGAAGAAGCCTGCCGCATTCTGGCCATCATCCAGCAGGCGCGCCGCGAAGCCCCGGACGAGCGCATCGCCGTCCTCGTCCGCGCCCGCAGTCACCTCGACGCGCTCGTCGGCGAAATCCGCCGCAGTGCGCCGGATCTGCGCTTCCAGGCCGTCGACATCGAAGGTCTGGACGGCCGCCAGCATGTCCAGGACCTGCTCACCCTGTTTTGCGCCCTGCATCACCGCGCCGACCGCGTGCATTGGCTGGCGCTCCTGCGCGCCCCGTGCTGCGGCCTCAAGCTGGCCGACCTCCATGGGCTGGCCGCCGACGACCGCAAGTCGACGATCTGGCAACTGATGCAGGACGACGCCCGAGTCGCCCGCTTGTCCGCCGACGGCCAAAAACGCCTGTTGCACGTCCGCGAAGTCCTGCAACTGGCCTTCGCCGGCCGCGCCCGCCAGCATCCACGGCGCTGGCTCGAAGGCGTCTGGCTCATGCTCGGCGGGCCGCGCTGCCTCGAAGCGCCCGAGGCGCTCAACGACGTCGATGCCTTCTTCAAGCTCGTCGACAAGCTCGTCGCCAGCCGCAACTTGAGCGCCGAAACGCTGGCGGCCCATGCCGCTGAACTCTATGCCCCGTCCGACCCGCTCGGCGATGCCGTGCAGATGATGACCGTGCACAAATCCAAGGGCCTTGAATTCGACACCGTGATCCTGCCCGGCCTCGACCGCGGCATCGGTGGCAACGAGAGTAGCCTGCTGCTTTGGGACGAAGTGGCCGGCGCCGATGGCGACGAACACCTGCTCGTCGCGCCGATGAAACAGAAGGGCGCCGGCAACGGCGAGCCGACCGCCTACGACTACCTCAAAAAGCTCGAAGCCGAACGTGCCGCCCACGAGGATGAACGCCTGCTCTACGTCGCCGCCACCCGCGCCATCCGCAAGCTGCACCTGCTCGGCGTCGCCGTCGCCGATGACAAGAAGGACGACGGCCTCAAGCCACCCGCCGCTGGCACGCTGCTCCATCTGCTCTGGCCGGGCCTTGCTCAGCCGGTGTTCGCCGGGGCGCTGGCGGGGGGCGGGGCCATTCCGCCGACCAGCCCCGGCATCGACCCGGCGAGCTTCATCCCGCCCCTCGTTCGCCTGCGTGAAACCATGCTGCCGGCTGGCCTTGGCGCTTTGCCCGAAGGCCTGCGCCCGGCCGACAACCGGCTCGATCTCGACGAAGCGGAGTCCGGCCTGTCGCTCGAAGCCTCGGTCGGCACGCTGGTTCATCGCTACCTCGAACTGATGGCGAAAAACGGGCTGGAAAACTGGTCGCCAGCCAGAGTCGCCACGCTCCAGCCAGCCGGCCAGCGCTGGCTGTGCAACCAGGGTCATGGCGAGGAAGAGGCGGCCGGCGGCGCGGCGGAAGTCATTGCGGCGTTGCATGCCACGCTGGCTTCCGACAGCGGGCGCTGGGTCCTTGCCGATCATCCCGAGGCCGCCGCCGAGCAAGCGTGGAGCAGCGCCGAGGGCGATGCTACGGTCAACCATGTGATCGACCGTATTTTCGTCGCCGACGGTTGCCGCTGGATCATCGACTACAAGACGGTGCGCCTGCCCGAGGCCGACTTGGCGCAGCGCGCCGAAAGCTACCGGCCGCAGCTCGCACGCTATGCCGGGCTGTTCGCCGAATCGCCGCTGCCGCTCAGGCTGGCCATTTTCTTTCCGCTGCAGGGGCGGCTGGTCGAACTCGCTCCCTGATTCAGGCCTTGCCGGCGTGGCGTTGACTAGGGTAACGACGGGGCGTTTGTCATATTCATTTCGACTATAATTTCGCTCCGCTCGAAACTCTCCGAAGACAATGTCTCGCGCTGCGCTTCTCTTCCTGTTGTGGTGCGCAATGCCCGCCAGTCCTGGCAGCGGGGCGCTGGCGGCTGACCCGGCCGCGCTGCGTGTGCTGGTTCTCGACAATGCGCCGCCGATGTCGTTTCGCGACCGCTTCGGCCAATTGACCGGTTTCAGTGTCGAGGTTGCCCGCGCCGTGTGCAGCGAAATGCGCGTCAATTGCGCTTTCGACGTCGTCACGCAAAGCGCGCTGCTCCCCGCCATTAGTCAGGGCAAGGCCGACATCGCCGCCGTTGGCTTGCTTGAAACACCGGAGCGGCGCGCCAAGATGCTGTTTGCCAAGCCGTATTACCGCTCAATGTCGCTCTGGCTGGCGCGGCCGGGCGTCGTTCCGGGCCAGGCCGGGGTGCGGGTCGCGGCCGTCGTCGGCTCGGTACAGGAGGCCTATGGCCGCAAACAAGGCTGGGAAATGAACGCCGTGGCGACCCATGGCGAACTGGCCGAACCGCTCATTTCCGGCCAGGCCCAGGCCGTCCTCGTGCCGATGATCTCGGCCCTCAACCTGCAGAAAGTGGCGGCCTTCCGGAAACTGGGGTTGGACGCGACGGTCATCCATGCCCCCGAACTGGGCGGCGATGCCTCGTTTGCCATTTCGCCCTACCGGCCTGAATTGCAAAAAGAAATTAACGCGGCGCTCGATCGCATCAAGCGCAATGGGACGTATGATCGGATCAATTCCCGGTTTTTACCCTTTCGGGTGAGTTGATGCCAGCGATCTCTCCATTTCCAGTCCGTTGTCGGGCTGTCCGAGGCTTGTCGTGATCAAGCCGCTCCAGGCGGTCCGCGCCGGTTGGGCCTTTGCCCTGCTGGCGGCCCTGTTCATGGTTGCCTTCGGGGCTGCTGTCGTGTTGCTCGGGCTCGACCAGCAGCGCGTCATTGACGCCACCAGCCGGCTACAGGAGCAGACGGTGCCGGAAATCATCCGTTTCCAGCGCCTGGCGCGGAATCTCGAACAGCTTCGCCAGGAGGGCGAACGCATCTTCGCCGTCAGTTCGCATGCCTCGCGCCAGCAATCGATGTTCGTCGTGACGCTGATCGCCAGCCACCCGAGCATTCTCGAACATCCAGGCGCCGCCCGCTTGGCGCGCGAAACCGAGCAGTTCCTTGGCGAGGTCGTGCGCCAGTCGATGGCCGACGAACGCCGTCCGGCAAGCCGTTACGACGAGTGGCAACGCCTGGCGGCGCGCCTCGGCGTTCAGGTCGATGACGTCTCGGTGCAGGGCATCAATCTGGCCAATAGCGATCTCGAGGTGGCGAAGAGCGCGATGAAACTGGCGCGTTCCAAGCTGATGATGGCGCTGCTGCTGGTTGGTGTTTTCCTGCTCGGCTTCATGATTCTCGTGCGCCGTCACCTGATTCAACCGCTGCAACAGATCAACCTTGCCCTGTCGACGCTGAGTGCCGACCGTCCGGCGCCCGAATTCAAACCGTCGACGATGCTTGAAATCCAGGCCGTCGAAGAATCCATCCGCGAACACCACGCCCTGCTTATCCAGAACGACGAAACCCGGCAGGTGCTTGAAAACCTGGCCAACAAGGACGGTTTGACCGGGCTGATGAACCGCCGCCATTTCATGCAATCGGCCGAAGTCGAGTTGCAACGCGCCCAGCGCTATCGCCGGCCGGTGACGGTCGCCATGGCCGATCTCGACCTCTTCAAGAAGCTCAACGACACCTACGGCCATGCCGCCGGCGATGCCGTGCTGCGCGCCTTTGCCGGCCTGGTTCAGGACACCTTGCGGCAGTCCGATCTGGTCTGCCGCTACGGCGGCGAGGAGTTCGCCTTCCTGTTCCCGGAAATCGGCCTGGCCGAGACGCAAAAGCTGGCCGAACGGCTGCGGGCGCGTTGTGATGCGATGGAAGTGCCGTTGCCCGATGGCCGCGCGATCAAGGCCACGGTCAGCATTGGGCTGGCCGATGCCAGCGAATGCCCGATCGAAATCGCCCTCAAGCATGCCGACGAGGCGCTCTACGAAGCCAAGCGCCTCGGCCGCAATCGGGTCGTGCAGTGCGCCCCGCCGACGCCGGTGGTCGCCAGCGAAGCGGATACGCAAACGGCCAGGCTGTTCTGAGATTCAGCCCCAGAGCAGGCAGATCCAGACGGCAGCGGCGTTGAGCAGGCTGAGCAGCACGGCGGCACTGCCCATGTCCTTGGCCCGCTTGGCCAGTTCGCTCTTCTCGGGCGACGCCTTGTCGACGACGGCTTCGACCGCTGAATTGAGGATTTCGACGATCAGGATGAGGACGACGCTGCCAAGGAGCAAAGCCCGTTCAACGCCGCTTTTGCCGAGGGTGATGGCCAGTGGAAGGGCGATGGCGGCGAGCCCGATTTCCTGGCGAAAGGCGGCTTCGTTGCGCCAGGCCGCAGCAATGCCGTCGCGCGAGTAGCCCAGCGCGTTGATCAGCCGGCGCAGTCCGCGTTTGCCTTTGAGTTCGGCGGCGCTCATCGTCCTGCCTTACTCCGGTGTTTTGAATTTTGGCCGTTTTTTCCGGTTGATCGTGGGAGCATCGTTTCTGGCTATTTCTTGTCGAGCAGCGGCTTGAGGAAGCGGCCGGTGTGGCTGGCCTTGCATTTGGCGACCTGTTCCGGGGTGCCGGCAACGAGGATGCGGCCGCCGCCGTCGCCGCCTTCCGGGCCGAGGTCGACGATCCAGTCGGCGGTCTTGATGACGTCGAGGTTGTGCTCGATGACGACGATGGTGTTGCCGTTGTTGGCCAGGCGCTGGAGGACGCTGAGCAGCATTTCGATGTCCAGGAAATGCAGGCCGGTGGTCGGTTCGTCCAGGATGTAGAGGGTGCGGCCGGTGTCGCGCTTGGAGAGTTCGAGGGCCAGCTTGACGCGCTGCGCCTCGCCGCCGGATAGCGTGGTCGCGCTCTGGCCGAGGGTGATGTAGCTCAGGCCGACATCGACCAGCGTCTGCAGCTTGCGGGCGATATTGGGCACCGGGTCGAAGAACTCACGGGCCTGCTCGACGGTCATGCCGAGGATGTCGTAAATGTTCTTGCCCTTGTACTGGACTTCCAGCGTTTCGCGGTTGTAGCGCTTGCCGTGGCAGACGTCGCAGGGCACGTAGATGTCGGGCAGGAAGTGCATTTCGACCTTGATCATGCCGTCGCCCTGGCAGGCTTCGCAGCGCCCGCCCTTGACGTTGAAACTGAAACGCCCGGGGCCGTAGCCGCGCACGCGGGATTCGGGCACCTGGGCGAACAGTTCGCGGATCGGCGTCAAGAGGCCGGTGTAGGTCGCCGGGTTGGAGCGCGGCGTGCGGCCGATGGGGGCCTGGTCGACGTTGATGACCTTGTCGAACAGTTCGAGGCCGATGATTTCCTTGTACGGCGCCGGTTCGGTCGTCGAGCCGTAGAGATGGCGGGCGGCCGCGGCGTAGAGCGTGTCGTTGATGAGCGTCGATTTGCCCGAGCCGGAAACGCCGGTGATGCAGGTGAGCAGGCCGCCGGGGATTTCGAGCGTGACGTCTTTCAAATTGTTGCCGTAGGCGCCGACGACTTTGAGTTGTTTGTTCGGATCTTGCGGTCGACGTGATTTGGGCGCCGAAATCGATTTGCGGCCGGACAGGTAGTCGCCGGTCATCGACAGCGGGTTGGCCTGAACTTCGGCCGGTGTGCCCTGAGCGACGACGGCGCCGCCATGGACGCCGGCACCGGGGCCGATGTCGACGACGTAATCGGCGCTGCGGATGGCGTCTTCGTCATGCTCGACAACCAGAACCGAGTTGCCCATGTCGCGCAGGTTCTTGAGCGTTTGCAGCAGGCGGTCGTTGTCGCGCTGGTGCAGGCCGATGGAGGGTTCGTCGAGGACGTACATGACGCCGGTCAGCCCCGAGCCGATTTGCGAGGCCAGCCGGATGCGCTGCGCTTCGCCGCCGGACAGCGTTTCGGCCGAGCGTTCGAGGCACAGGTAGTCGAGGCCGACGTTGATCAGGAAGCTCAGGCGGGCGGTGATCTCTTTCAAAATCTTGTCGGCGACCTGCGCCTTGTTGCCGGCGAGCGTCAGGCAATTGAAGTAATTGCGCGCCTCGCCAAGCGGCAGGCGGCTGATGTCGTGCAGCGTCTTTTCGCCAACGCGCACGTGGCGCGCCTCGACGCGCAGCCGGGTGCCGGCGCAGCTCGGACAGGCCGAACTGCTGACGTATTTCGACAATTCCTCGCGCACGGCATTCGACTCGCTGCCGCGGTAGCGCCGTTCGAGGTTGGGGATGATGCCCTCGAAACTGTGGCTGCGGTCGAAGCGCGTGCCCTTTTCGTTGAGGTAACGGAAATTGATCGCCTCGCTGCCCGAACCGTAGAGGATCAGCTTCTGGAACTTATCTGGCAGCTCGCTCCATGGCGTGTCGACCGAGAAACCGTAGTGCTCGGCGATCGATTCGATGATCTGGAAATAGAACTGATTCTTCTTGTCCCAGCCGCGAATGGCCCCGCCCGCCAGCGAGGCGGCCGGGTTGGTGACGACGCGCTTGGGGTCGAAGAACTGGATGACGCCGAGCCCGTCGCACTTCGGGCAGGCGCCCATCGGGTTGTTGAAGGAAAACAGGCGGGGTTCGAGTTCCTGCAAGGCATACGAGCAAACCGGGCAGGCGAACTTGGCGGAGAACATGTGCTCCTTGCCGTCGTCCATCTCGAGCGCGATGGCCCGGCCTTCGGCATGGCGCAAGGCCGTTTCGAACGATTCGGCCAGGCGCTGGCGCATGTCGTCGCGCACTTTCAGGCGGTCGACGACGACATCGACAGTGTGCTTGTGCGTCTTGGCCAGCTTGGGCACGTCGTCGATTTCATAGACCGTGCCGTCGACGCGAACGCGGGCGAAGCCCTGGGCGCGCAGTTCGGTGAACAGGTCGAGCTGCTCGCCCTTGCGGTTGGCGATGACCGGGGCAAGGATCATGAGCCGGGTTTCGGCCGGCAGGGCGAGGACCGAATCGACCATCTGCGACACCGTCTGCGCTTCGAGCGGCTGGTTGTGGTCGGGGCAATACGGCGTGCCGGCGCGGGCGAAGAGCAGGCGCAGGTAATCGTGGATTTCGGTAACGGTGCCGACGGTCGACCGCGGGTTGTGCGAGGTGGCCTTCTGTTCGATGGAAATGGCCGGGCTCAGGCCTTCGATCAGGTCGACATCGGGCTTTTCCATGAGCTGCAAAAACTGCCGGGCGTAGGCCGAAAGCGATTCGACATAACGCCGCTGACCCTCGGCGTACAGCGTGTCGAAGGCGAGCGAGGACTTGCCCGAGCCGGACAGCCCGGTGATCACGATGAGCTGGTTACGCGGCAGATCGAGGTTGATGTTCTTTAAATTATGGGTGCGCGCGCCGCGAATGCGGATGAATTCCATCGCTGTTTTTTCGCTGTTTGGGGAAGGGGAAACTATACGCAAAAAAGCCGGGTTCGCCCCGGCTTCGTTTGCTTTCAATTGAAAATTGCCACTCCGTGCCCCCGGCGCTGATCCCACGGTCAACCGGGAAAAGAGCGAATTTTTAAAATCACGGAGAGGCCCTCTTTTACTGCGGAGCTTGCCGCTTCGGCGATGAGCCTTCAAAATATGCGCAAAACATTTTTTATGGATTTTTCATGGCACGGAAAGTGTGTCCGCCGCTGGCCGGCGCCATCAATCTGGCAACAAGCCTGCCCTGGCAGGTTGGCGGGCTGCTGGCCCTGATCGCCTACTGGTTTTTCCACGAATTTGCCGCACCGATGGTCCTCGGCAAGGGCGGCGATGACCATCTGTCCAGCCTTTCGCAGTACATCGTGCCAGGCTTGCTGTTGATTCTCGCGCTGATCTCTTTCATGCACCGTCGGGGCCCGGTCGATCCGGTAGAGATGGTCAGCCCGACGTCCGATGCGTTGGCGCGGATGAGTCTTCATGATGTCGAAAAACTGGTCGCCGAAGCGTTTCGGCGCGAAGGCTTTCTGGTTGCCGAGCGCGCCGGGTCTTTGCATCAGGGCTGCGTCGATCTCGAGTTGTTTATGGGGCGCGACCGTTATCTCGTGCATTGCCGTCGGTGGCAGGAAAAAGCCGTCAATGCCCTCGTTGTGCGCGAATTGTCGGCCGCGATCAGCGCCGAACGGGCCATGGGCGGGTTCATCGTGGCCGCCGGCCGGCTTACCGATGAGGCGAGAAAAGCCGCCTTGGGCCGCTCGATTCGCGTCATCCCGGCCGACTCCTTGCGGCGGCTGATCAAGAAAGTGAGTGCGTCGAGCACCGGCGAAGTCAGCATTTCTCCGATGTTCTCCCGGCGTCGCCATGACCCGGCGCCGCCGGCCTGCCCGAATTGCGGCAAGGTGATGATGCGGCGGATGAAAAAGCGGGGCGGAACCACCGTCCAGGACGACTGGGGGTGCACCAGTTTCCCGGCCTGCCAGGGGCGTCGGGAAGTCTAGGCGACGCCGGTTCGGTCACGGGTCAGGTGGCGCGCCACTGGCCGGAGCGTTTCGATTTTGGCCGCTTTTTCCGGTTGACCGTGGGCCTCGCCGAGTCGCGTTGCCGCTTCGCCAAACCTGCTAATATGGCCGCTTCGCTGCAATGCAACAATTAAAAACGACAATGGCCTCCCCCAACGACCGCATGAGCCCCGAGGAACGCCGCGCCGGCGCCTCCCTGGCCTCCATCTTCGCCCTGCGCATGCTCGGGCTTTTCCTCATCCTGCCGGTGTTTTCGGTCTATGCGAAAACGCTGCCCGGCGGCGACAACCTGGCGCTGGTCGGTTTCGCGCTTGGCGCCTATGGGCTGACGCAGGCCTTCTTCCAGATTCCCTACGGCATCGCCTCGGATATTTTCGGGCGCAAGCCGGTCATCGTCGTCGGCCTGCTCGTCTTCGCGCTGGGCAGTTTCGTCGCCGCCTGGGCGCCGGACATGACCTGGATCATCATTGGTCGCGTGCTGCAGGGCATGGGCGCCATCTCGGCCGCCGTAACAGCGCTGGCCGCCGACCTGACGCGCGAGGAGCACCGGACCAAGGTGATGGCCATGATCGGCTCGTCGATCGGCCTCGTTTTCGCGCTGTCGCTGGTCGGCGCCCCCATCCTTTACGGCTGGATCGGCATGGCCGGCCTGTTCATCATGACCGGCGTGCTCGCCCTGGCCGCCATCGTCCTGCTACTCAAGACCGTGCCGCCGGCCCCGCCGCCGCTTGGTCATGAGAAGCTGCCGCTGCGCCAGGTGCTTTTCGATCCGGACCTGATTCGCCTCAATGTTGGCATCTTTGTCCTGCACATGACGCAGATGGCCATGTTTGTCGTCCTTCCGCACGCCCTGGTCAATCATGGCGGGCTGGAAGCCGCGGCGCACTGGAAGGTTTACCTGCCGGCCGTTCTCCTTTCCTTTGCCATCATGGTTCCGGCCATCATTGCTGCCGAGCGCAAGGACAAGATGCGGCCGATTTTTCTCGCTGCCATCGCGCTGCTTGTCGTCGTTCAGTCCGGCCTGCTTCTCTACAGCGCCAGCCTGTGGGCGCTGGCCCTGTGGCTGGTCCTTTTCTTCGTTGCCTTCAACGTGCTCGAAGCGACGTTGCCTTCGCTCGTCTCGCGCACGGCGCCGCCTGCCGCCAAGGGCGCGGCGCTCGGGGTTTACAACACGACGCAGGCGATCGGGCTATTCGTCGGCGGTGCAGCCGGCGGCTATATTGCGCAGAATTTCGGCGATAATGCGGTTTTTGCTGCCTGCACCGGGCTGATTCTGGTCTGGCTAGTGGTAGCAAACTCAATGAATTTTCCGCCACGGCGCCTTGCCGCCGCGGCGACCCAAACTGCTTAGGAGACAGGGGCAATGGCATCGGTAAATAAAGTGATTCTCGTCGGCAACCTTGGGCGTGATCCTGAGGTGCGCTATACCGCAAGCGGTGACGCGATCTGCAACCTGAGTGTGGCGACGACCGACAATTGGCGCGACAAGGCCAGCGGCGAGCGCAAGGAAGTGACTGAGTGGCACCGCGTGTCTTTTTTTGGCAAGACCGCCGAAGTTTGCGGGCAGTACCTGAAAAAAGGCTCGCAGATCTATGTCGAGGGCAGCATTCGCACGCGCAAATGGACCGACAAGGATGGCCAGGAGAAATACACGACCGAAATTCGCGGCGACCAGATGACCATGCTCGGCTCGCGCCAGGGTATGGGCGCTCCGGCCGGCGGCGGTGGTGGCGCTTACGACAGCGAACCGACTGATTATTCGCCAGCGCCGGCCAAGAACAAGCCGAAACCGTCCTTCGACGATCTCGGCGACGACATCCCGTTTTAAAAATGGAACTGCTTGCGCTGCTCGTGTGATGCGGTGCAATTCCCTTTTTACCCAGAGGTAAACCAGCATGGCCAGCGCCGTCACCTTCAAGATTCTTGAGGACATCGCCCGGGATCTTTCCGGCAATGAAATCACTTTTCCGACCTTCCTCGACATCACCTTCCAGGTGCGTGCCGCGCTCAAGGACCCGAATCTGAACGTCGAACAACTGGCCAAGCTGGTCGGTGCCGAGCCGCTGATGAGCGCCAAGATCATCCGCATGGCCAATTCGGTGGCACTCAACCCGAGCGGTCGTGAAGTGGCCGACGTCAAGAGCGCCATCGTCCGCGTCGGCATGGAAGCCGTGCGCACGGTGTCGTTCGCCGTGGCCATGGAGCAATTGCTCAAATCGAAGCAGATGCAGCCGTTCGAGGAAATTTCCCATCGGCTGTGGGAGCACACCTCGCACGTCGCCGCGTTGTGTCGCGTGCTGGCCCGCAAGAAGGCCCGGATCAACGGTGACGAGGCGATGTTTGCCGGCCTGGTGCACGATCTCGGCGTCTTCTATCTGATGTCGCGTGCCGCCAACTTCCCCGAGTTGGTCAACGACAAGGTCGAGTTGCATGCCTTGCTGGTTGGCTGGCACGACAACATCGGTCACGCCCTGCTGTCGGCGATGGGCTTGCCGGAATCGGTGCTCGAAGCGGTTCGGGATCACGAAACCGAGCGCGAAATCAAGGCCATCGACAACCTCTCCAACGTCCTGTTCATCGCCAACAAGATCGCCAACCGGACGTCGAGCTGGCGCGACAAGGAACTCGACGGCGAGATCGATACCTCGATTCTCGACACGCTTTTCGATGCCGATGCGCTGGCCGAGATCGTCGAAGAGTCGGAAGAGGAAGTGCATTCGCTGAAGGCGGCGCTCGGGGGCTAAACTCCGGGGCGTTGAGCTAGACCGGTCAGTAGACTGCCGAATCGACAGGGAGCGGGATTGATGGGCAGTCATCACGAGGTGGACATTTCCGGCCAGCGCTTTGCCGCGCTGGCCCTGGCTGCTCTCGGTGTGGTCTATGGCGACATCGGAACCAGCCCGCTGTACGCGGTGAAGGAGGTCTTCGCCGGCAACCATCCTATCCCGGTCACCGTCGGCAACATTTACGGCAGCCTGTCGCTCTTCTTCTGGGCGCTCATTGTCGTCGTCTCGATCAAGTACGTCTGCTTCATCATGCGCGCCGATAACCGCGGCGAGGGCGGCATCATGGCGCTCATCGCGCTGGCCCTGCACACGGCCCAGAATAAGCCGAAGCAGACCCGGCTCATCATGATTTTCGGCGTCCTCGGGGCGGCCATGTTCTACGGCGACGGCATGGTGACGCCGGCGATTTCCGTGCTCTCCGCCGTCGAGGGGCTGGAGATCATCACGCCGGCCTTCAAATCCTTCGTCATCCCGATCACCATGCTCGTCCTGTTTGGTCTGTTCTTCGTCCAGCGGAGCGGCACGGCCAAGGTTGGCGCCTTTTTCGGGCCGGTCATGATGCTGTGGTTCACCGTGCTGGCGCTGCTCGGGCTGCACAATATCGTCGAACATCCGGGCATCCTGATGGCGATCAACCCGCTGTACGGCATCGAATTCCTGCTCGAAAACAAGGCCATGTCGCTGGTCGCCATGGGTAATGTCGTGCTCGCCGTGACCGGGGCCGAGGCGCTCTACGCCGACATGGGCCACTTCGGCCGCAAGCCCATTTCCCGTGCCTGGTTCGCCTTCGTGCTGCCGGCACTGGTTCTCAATTATTTCGGACAGGGCGCGCAGATCCTGGCCGAGCCGGCAACGGCCAAGAATCCCTTCTTCCTGTCGGCGCCGGAGTGGGCGCTGATCCCGCTCGTCGTGCTGGCCACGCTGGCCACCGTGATCGCCTCGCAGGCCGTCATTTCCGGGGCTTTCTCGGTGACGCGCCAGGCCATGCAGCTCGGTTTTGTGCCGCGCATGGAAGTGCAGCATACGTCGGACAAAGAGCAGGGCCAGATCTACCTGCCGGCCGTCAACTGGGGCCTGATGGTTGCCGTGATGATCCTCGTTCTCGGCTTCAAATCGTCGAACAACCTGGCAGCGGCCTACGGCATCGCGGTGACCGGCGACATGGTGATCACCTCCATTCTCGCCACCGTGGTTGTCGCCAAGGTCTGGCAATGGGGCTGGTTCAAGGCCGGGCTGATCTTCGCCTGCTTCCTCGCGGTCGAGCTCGTCTTTCTTGCTGCCAACGTTCTCAAGATTCCCGATGGCGGCTGGTTCCCGCTGCTCGCCGGGATGGCCATCTTCATCGTCATGATGACCTGGAAGCGCGGTCGCCAGCTGCTCTCTGACCGCCTGCAAGGCGAGCGTCTGGAGCTGTCGATGTTCCTCGACTCGCTCGGCACGTCGATGCCGACCCGCGTTGCCGGCACCTCGGTTTTTCTTAACGCCGATCCGAAGGGCGTGCCGCATGCGCTGCTCCACAACCTGATGCACAACAAGGTGGTGCACGAACGGGTGGTGCTGCTCTCGGTGCAGTTCTTCGACGTGCCCTACGTGCCCGACATCGACCGCGTCGAAGTGCGGCCACTCAAGGAAAATTTCTGGAGCGTCATCATCCAGTACGGCTTCAAGGACGAGCCCAATGTGCCGGCGGCCCTGGCCTTGTGTGCCGATGCCGGGCTGGCGTTCAGTCCGCTGGAGACCTCATATTTCATCGGCCGCGAAACCTTGATTCCCCGGCTTGGTTCGGACATGGCGTTTTGGCGGGAGAAGATTTTTGTGGCCATGTTCCGCAACGCGGGGTCGGCGACGGCGTTTTTCAGGATTCCGAGTAATCGGGTGGTCGAGCTCGGGACGCAGGTCGTGTTGTAGCTTCGGGCGCGAGGGGCGCCTGTAGCGCAGGGTCCGTTGTTTTTCCGGCGGCAGTCCGGAATTTGAGCTTGGGGTTCCGCCAAAGGCGTCCATGCTCGACCGATGTGCTGCAAAGAACTGATTCCCACGGTCAACCGGGAAAAAGGCCAAAAAATGAAATCCCCTGCTCAACCACGGACGCCTTACCGGGTCCCTTGTGAGGTGCCGAGCAACGCAGGGGCTGGCGGATAAAGGGCGAGGACTGTCTGAGGGCGAAGCCCGAGTTCCGCAGCCCCCGCCAGCACCGAGTAGCGCAGGGAACCGGCGCAGCCGGCACCGACCCAGGGTCGCCTTCTTTTTGCTTACTTTTTCTTGGCGAAGCAAGAAAAAGTGAGACGCCCCTCAAGGGCGGAACCCCAAGCCAGAAAGTAGGCCCGTGCATCAGGCGCGAAACCTCGCCCGTGCCATTGGCGCAAAAAAATCAGCGCCTGATCAAAGCCGCCGAATCTTCTCCAGCAATGCCGTCGTCGATTTCTGGTGAATGAAGGGTATGGAGTGCACCGTTCCCCCCCAGCCGCGTACCTCGGTGCAGCCGACAATCTTGTCCACCGGCCAGTCGCCGCCCTTGACGAGAATGTCCGGCCGGCATTCGAGGATGCGCTGTAGTGGCGTGTCTTCGTCGAACCAGGTGACCAGCGCGACGCATTCGAGGGCCGCCATCACGGCCAGGCGGTCTTCGAGCGCGTTGACCGGTCGGTCGTCGCCCTTGCCCTGGCGTTTGACCGAGGCGTCGGTGTTGAGCGCCACCACCAGGCTGGCGCCGAGGGCGGCGGCCTGCGTCAGATAGGTGACATGGCCGCGATGCAGGATGTCGAAGCAGCCGTTGGTGAAGACCAGGGGGCGGGCGAGCTGGGCGACTCTGGCGGTCAACTGCTCGGGCGGGCAGATTTTCGTTTCGAAGCGGGGGGCGGCGTAGGTCATGGCGACATCACGGGTTGAGGACAGGTCGTCATTTTAGTGGCGTTTGGCTGTCGGCGCGGCCTGTCATCCCGACGTAACATCGGCTGGCTAGTGTGCAGGGCACTCCATCGAACCCAGCGGAATTCAATTGCCCTTGTCTCGGCGCAGCACCTTTCTGGCTCTCGTTGCGCTGCTTGCCAGCGTCTTGCTGACGGCCTGTTCGCCACGCCAACTGGTCGTCGGCAGCATCGCCGACGAACTGGCGGGGCAAGGCCAGGCCAGCGAAAACGATCTCGATCTGGCCCGCGAGGCGAGCGCCTTTTACCTGAAACTGTCTGAATCCGTGCTGCGCAGCGACCCCGGCCATCGTGGGCTGGCCGAGTCGGTGGCCGGTGGCTTCACGCAGTACGCCTACGCTTTCGTCGCTTTCGAGGCGGACCGCATCGAGGCCAAGGATGCCAGGGCCGCCGAGCGACTGCGCCAGCGCGCCGCGCTGCTTTATCGACGGGCGCATCGGCATGCGATGGCGGCGCTGGAACAGGAAATTCCCGGTTTCGTCCGCGCCCTCCATGCCCCACAGGCGGCCGACTGGCCGACGCTGGCGCCGGCTCAGGTCGGCCTCGCTTACTGGGCGGCGGCTTCGTGGGGCGGCTGGATTTCGCTGTCGAAGGATGATCCCGATGTGGTCGCCGATCTGCCGCTGGCCGTGCGCCTGACACAACTGGCCTGGCAGGCCGATCCAGCCTGGGGGCAGGGCGGGCTGACCGGTTTGCTGGCGACTTTCGAGGCGTCACGCCCGGGCGGCAGCCAGGCACAGGCGTTGGTCTGGTACGACCAGGCGATTGCCCAGGGCGGCGGCACGAGTGCCGGCGCGCTGGTCGGCAAGGCCGAGGGCTACGCCCAGCCGGCCGGCGATCGCGCGCTGTTCGAGTCGCTGCTCCAGCAGGCCGTGGCCATCAAGGATGCGCCGGACAGCCCGCAGGCCCTGCAGAACGAAGTCATGCGTCGCCGTGCCGCATGGCTGCTGGAGCAGGCGCCCGACCTGTTTTGAACGACCCGATTTCCCGGAGAGAACAATGAAAACCAGACTGGCTGCGCTCCTGCTCGGCGCCGTGCTTGCCCTCAATGCCTTTGCCGCCGACAAGCAGTTGCGTATCGGCACGCTGGCCGCGAAGAATTCGCTCTACCACCGTCAGCTCATGGAACTCGGCGAAGCCTGGCGCACGGCGCAGGGCGGCCAAGGCAAGTATCTCGTTTATCCGGATGGCAGCCAGGGGGGCGAGACGGACATGGTGCGCCGCATGCGCATCGGCCAGTTGCAGGGCGGACTGCTCTCGGTGGTCGGGCTGCGCGAGATCGAGCCGTCGATTGCCGCGCTGCAGAACATGCCGATGATGTTCAAGAGCTGGGAGGAGGTCGATTACGTGCGCGAGAAGATGCGCCCGGCCATGGAGAAGAAATTCCTCGAAAAGGGTTTTGTCGTGCTCGCCTGGGGCGATGCCGGCTGGGTGCGCTTTTTCAGCAAGACGCCGGCCTTCGCGCCGAACGATTTCAAGGGCATGAAGTTCTTTGCCTGGGGCGCCGAGGCCGACCAGCAGGAAATCATGAAGAACCTCGGCTACACGCCGGTGCCGCTGGAAACGGCCGACATCCTGCCGGCCATCCAGACCGGCATGATCAACGCCGTGCCGTCGACGCCGTATTTCGCGCTGGCGACGCAGATCTACACGACGGCCAACCACATGCTGGACCTCAACTGGTCGCCGATTGTCGGCGCCCTGATCATCACCAAAAAAGCCTGGGATGAGCTGACGCCGGAAGGCCAGGTCATCGTCCGCGAAGCCGGTGCCAAGGCCGGCGTTCAACTGCGCGCCAAGGCCCGGCAGGAGGTCGACGAGGCGGTCGAGGCGATGAAAAAGCGCGGCCTGACGGTCAACAAGCCGAATGCCGAGCAGATGAAGGAATGGAATGCGCTGGCCGACGGGCTCTACCCGCGCATCCGCGGCAAGCTCGTGCCGGCCGAGCAGTTTGACGAAGTCGTCGCGCTGCTCAAGGCTTTCCGCGCTGGCAAGAAGTAACCGGTATTGGTTTTGCACGGTATGAACCGGAAAAATTTGCTTGAAACGCAGAGGCGCGGAGACTCAGAGGGAAGCCAAGGAGGTGAGTTTCGTAAAATGTTTTTGCGTTTTTCTCCGCGTCTCTGCGCCTCTGCGTCGAGGTTTTTAGAATGAATCCCCTCATGCGCCGTTTCGGTGAATTCGACGCGCTGATTGCTGGCGGCGCGCTGCTCGTCATGCTACTCGTGCCGCTGCTCGAAATCGTTCTGCGCCCGCTGTTCGGTTCGGGCATCGATAACGCGCCGGTGCTCGTCCAGCACTGCGGATTGCTGCTCGCCATGTTCGGCGCGCTGCTCGCCGAACGTGGCCTGCACCTCAGTGCGCTGGGCGCCGGCTTCACCGCCTCGGCCAAACCGCTGGTTCGCAACAGCGCTGTGCTTTTCGGCAAGGCCAGCGCCGCCGTGCTGTGCGGCATGCTGGCACAGGCGAGTTGGACGTTTGTCGCCACGGAAATGGAAATGCCGCGCGACATCGCCTACGGTGTCGCCGGCTGGATGTTCGAAATTGCCATGCCGCTCGGCTTCGCTCTGCTTGGCCTCAAGCTCGCCTCGCGCCTCACGGCTAACCTGGCTGGCCGCATTGTTCTTGCCTTGGCCTTGCCGGTCGCCGGTTACCTTTTTGCCCAGCATTTCGACGGCAGCACCCTGCCGATCTGGCCCTTTACCCTGTGGCTGACGCTGATCCTCTTTTGCGGCGCGCCGATCTTCGCTGTGCTCGGCGGCCTGGCCCTGGCGCTGTTCTGGAGCGAAGGCCAGCCGCTCGCCTCGGTGCCGCTCAGCCACTACCAGATCACGGTCAATCCTTCGCTGCCGGCGCTACCCTTGTTCACGCTGGCCGGCCTGCTCTTCGCCCGGACCGGCGCCGCGGCGCGCCTCGGCGAGGTGTTCACGGCGGCCTTCGGCAGCGGCGTGGCCGGCACGGCGATCGCGGCAGCGGTGCTCTGCTCGTTTTTCACCGCCTTCACCGGCGGCAGCGGCGTCACCATTCTGGCGCTAGGCGGCCTGCTGCTGCCGCTGCTCACCAAGGCCGGCTTTCCCGAGCCGCGCGGCATCAGCCTGGTGACCAGCGCCAGCGCGCTCGGCGTGCTGCTGGCGCCGTCGGTGCCGTTGATCATGGTCGCCATCATCGCCCGCGTGCCGATCAACACCATGTTCCTGGCCGGCGTGCTGCCGGCCGTGCTCATGGTCGCCTGCCTGCTGCTGGTCGGCGGTTATCTGCGGCGGGGCGGCGTTGTTGCAGCGTCGATGAGCGATGCCACGGTCAACCGGGAAAATGAGCCAAAATCGAAAAGTCTGGGCTGCGCGCTGTGGGTCGCCAAATGGGAGCTGTTGGCGCCGGTCGTCGCCATCGGCTCACTGGTCAGCGGCCTCGCGACGCCGACCGAGAGCGCCGCGCTGACGGCCATCTACGCGCTGCTCACCCAGTCCGTCGCGCATCGCGAACTCGACTGGCCGGATTTCCGCAAGACGCTTGTCGATTGCGCCGAGGTCATCGGCGGCATCATGCTCATCCTCGGCATGGCGCTCGGTCTGACCAACTACCTGGTCGATGCCGGCATTCCCGACGCGGCCATCGAGTGGGTGCAGTCGGTGCTGCCCAACAAGTTCGCCTTCCTCATCGCGCTTAACGTCTTCCTGCTACTGGCCGGCGCCTTGATGGAAATCTACGCGGCCATCGTCGTTCTCGTCCCGCTGCTGCTGCCCGTGGCGCTCGCCTACGGCATTGATCCGGTGCACTTTGGCGTGATTTTCCTGGCCAATATTGAGATGGGTTTTCTCTGCCCGCCGGCCGGCATGAACATCTATTTTGCCTCGGCGATGTTCGGCAAGCCGATCCGCTACGTCGCTGCTGCGGTCTTGCCCGCGGTGTTCGCCATGTTCATCGGGGCGCTGATCATTTCGGCCTTGCCCTGGCTGGCGACCTGGTTGCCGAAAATGGCCGGTTTTTACGGTTGACCGCGCCCCGCAGGAAGCACTCTTGGGGTGTGGGAATGGCCATGGCCATGGCTGACCACGGCTGATTGCCTAGCGGGCCGCCAGCAGGCGACCGAGCAGGCTGCCCGAGTTTTCCCGGCCGGTCAGGACAAAGTCCAGTTCGTTGGCGTTTTTCAGGGTCAGTTCGAGGTCGCGCTGGGCGCGCAGCGGGCTGGCCATCAATAGCTGGTCGCCGGCCTGCAACGGGAAATCGTCGCCCGGTAGCAGGTGGCAGTCGGGGCCGCGTTCGACGAGCAGCGGGACGGCGGGCTGACGGCGGCTGCGGTCGGCGCCGTCGGGCAGGAGGTGGCCGAGGCGAATCGACCGATTGTGCATCAGGGCCCGCCAGGCGGCGGGGGCTTCGGCGGCATTCAGCCGGATGTCCCAGACGGCCGGGGTTAGCCCGCCGCACTCGGCGTGCAGGCGTTCGACCAACTGCCGACAATGGTTTTCATCGAGGCTGTGCAGGCGTTCGAGAAAGCGGGCGAGCAGGGGCGCGGTGAGGATGGCGATGCATTCCTGGGCGACGATGCGGCTGGGCAGTACGGTGAAATCCGCACCGTAGGCGGTGAACAGCGCGCTGTTGGCAGCGTGGTTCTGGCGTGTCACGACGAACAGTTCGGGCTTGATTTCGCTGGCCGTGACGGCGATCGACAGGTTGTTCACGTCGTTGTCGCTGCCGGCGACGATGCCCGAGGCCGTTTCGATGCCGGCCTGGCGCAGGGTGATGGCTTCGGTGCCGTCGCCGACGAACTGCTGGTCGGCATCCTTGGCCGCCGGGTCGATGATGGTCAGCGTGATGCCGGTGTCGCGCAGGCGATCGGCCACGGCATGGCCGAAATGGCCGTAGCCGCACAGAATCCAGTGGCCGCGCGGCGGGCGGTGCGGTTTTGGGGTGGGACTTTCGGGCAGGCTGGTGAGTAGCTCGATCAGGCGAAAGCGCTCGGGGGCGGCAACGGCCAGGGCCAGATGGTCGGCAAAACGCTCGAAAGGATTGATGATGTGGTCGGTGCCGAACGAGGCCATGTTGGCCATGGTCGATGCCGTGCGGGCGCGGGCGATGATCGGGATGCCGGGGTTGAGCAGGCGGACGGCGATGGCGATGGCCAGGTTGGCCTGCTCGTCGTTGGTGATGGCCAGTACGCCGCGGCATTTCGGGTGTTTGAGACCGGCCAGCAGCAGGTTGTCGGGCCGACTGGCGTCGGCGGCGAGGGCCGGGGTGTCGGTCTTGAAATCCTGCAGATCGAGTTCCTCGACGCGCAGTTCGTCTTTTTCAAGGACGACGAAGGCCTGGTTGATGCGGTCGAAAGTGCGGGCGATCAGGTTGCCGGTTTCGCCGCAGCCACAGACGATGTAGAACGGCGCCTTGAGCCGGCGGACGCGCCGCACGAAGCGGTTGGCCGTCAGCGTGTTCTGGAAGCCCTTGTCCTGGAGCAGGGCGATCAGCGTGATGACCGAATACGACCAGCCGACGACGGTCAGGTAGATGCAGACCGTGACCCACAGGCGCTGGGCGTCGGAAAAGGCGCCGGGGATTTCGCCGAAGCCGATGGTCGTTGCCGTGTAGCTGACGAAATAGAAAGCGTGGAAGAAACTGAGCGGCGGGGCCACCCGGCCCTCGGCGTCGACGCCGGGAACGAGCGTCAGGCCGATGATCGAAATGGCGTAGATGACGATCAGGCCGATGATCGGCGCCCGCATGCGGCGGAGGACAAGGAAGAAGGCGCTGTTCACGCGCGGCTCCCGGCTAGCGCCGCAGCATGACGGTTTCGACGATGAGGATGATGACCGAGACGATGTTGGCGAACAGCGCACCGCCGGATAGTGAAACGACGCTGGAGGTGACATGCGCCGTCATGCCGACGCCGGTGATGTGCTCGGCAACGCCCCAGGTGATGGCGGCGGCGATTAGCTGCAGGTCGGCGACCAGGCTGGTCGATAGGTGGATGGCGCCGATCTGCGTGCGGTCGCCGAATTTGAGGGCGGTGGCGATCAGGCTGACGACCAGCGCGGCGGCCAGTTCATAGACGCTGTGCAACTCGGGGCGTTCGATGTCGCCGATGAAGAAGCCGAAATTCAGCGTCGCCGCCAGCACGATGAAGAAGCCGAAGATGACCTTTTCGAGATTCATTGTTCTTTCCCCCTTGCGCTGCCCCGGCTCTTGCTGGCCGGGGTTCCACGGTCAACCCGGAAAATCAGCGATTTTCGACCGGGGCGCTGGCTGGCGGCGGGGTGCGGGCGCCGAGCGTCTGGTTGTCGAGGCGGCGGGTATCCTCGTCACCGATGATTTCCAGCACATTGACGACCTTCTTGACGCCGGAGGTGGTGCGCGCGACATCGACAGCGACCTTGGCCTCGCGGGCATTGACGATGCCCATCAGATGGACGATGGCGCGTTCGGTGACGACCTTGATGTGGTTGGCCGAAATCTGGTTGGAGTCGACCAGCCGGGCCTTGACCTTGGAGTCGATGTACGAATCGGTGCTGCGGCTACCGAGCGACGAGGCCGGGCCGACACCGAGTTCGTTGTACACCTCGCGCACGCCGTCGAGCTTGCGGGTTTCGGCTTCGATGGCGGCCTTGGCTTCCTCGTTCGGCACTTCGCCGGTGATCAGGACACGGCGGTTGTACGAGGTGAAATTGAGGTGCGAGAAGGTCTTGTATTGGTCGGCAACGTGATTGCTGGCCTTCCACTCGGTCGTTTCGTCATCGGCCTGGGTGCCGGTCGAGCGCCGGTCATGGGCCGACATGACGCCGGCCGCAGCGCCGCCGACAATGACCGGGACGCAGCCCTGGAGCATCGGCAGGGCAAGGATCAGCGCCGCAGCGGCGAGGGTGAGTTTGGTTTTTTGCATCATTCGACTCCCAATAAGAGTGCATCGATCCCATCGCACAGGCAATGGATGACGAGCAGGTGGGTTTCCTGGATTCGCGCCGTCCGCTCGGCCGGCACGCAGAGATGAATATCGTCGTCACGCAGCATGTCGCCGATCAGGCCGCCGCCCTTGCCGGTCAGCGCGACGATGTGCATGTCGTGTTCGTGGGCCGACTTGATGGCTTCGATAACGTTGGCCGAGTTGCCCGAGGTCGAAATGGCCAGCAGCACGTCGCCGGCATGGCCGAGGCCGCGCACCTGGCGGGAGAAAATCTGGCTGAACGAGTAATCGTTGGCGACGGCGGTGATGATCGAGGTGTCGGTGGTCAGCGCGATGGCCGCCAGTTCCTGCCGTTCGGCCTCGAAACGGCCAATCAGCTCGGCGGCGAAATGCTGGGCATCGCCGGCCGAGCCGCCATTGCCGCAGGCCAGGATCTTGCCGCCGTTGATCAGGCAGTTGGTCATCGTTTCGATCGCCGCGGCAATCGGGGCCGCCATCATGTCGACGGCGTTCAGCTTGGTTTGGGCGCTGTCTTCGAAATGCTGGGCAACGCGGGCAATCAAATCCATATCGTTCAATGGGTTGGGGCTAGAAGTGAAAGCATTCTACCTCACAGCTCGACGAAGACTTCGAACGCCAGTCGTTGCCATGGATTTTTGTTGTCGCTCAGCGACGACACGCGGCCACTCAGCCGCTCGCCGGCATCCATGGCGGCGGCCACGGCGCGGTTCTCGGCGCGCGGCACGTAGCCGAGCTGGTGGCCGCGCCATTCGACGCGGATGGCGTTGCGGTCGTGCTTGTTGTCGGGCTCGCGGATCAGGGCCAGGGCGTCGCCAACCTTGATCTCGCCCCAGAAATCGCCGAGCGCGTAATACTGGCTGCCGGCCAGCGGCGAATTCTGGACCAGCATGCGCACGCTGTCGGCCTGCGCCACCGCCAGCCACAAGGCCAGGCTAATCGTCAGCAGAAAACGCATTTTTGATCCATTCGAGCTGCTCGCCATCAATCAGCACGCAGTCGAAACGGCAGTCGCAATCCCGCTTGCCGAGCAGGTAATGCTGGGCAGCGAGGACGATGCGGCGGCGCTTGCTCGCCGTGATGCTCGCCCCGGCGCCGCCGAAATCGCTGCGGCTGCGCTGGCGGACTTCGACAAAAACCAGCACCTTGCCATCGCGGCAAATGAGGTCGATCTCCCCGCCGCGGATTCGGAAATTGCGCGAAATTACCGGTTGACCGTGGGATTCGAGATAACGCGCCGCCCGTTCTTCGGCTTCGCGGCCGCGCGTCGTGGTGGTATCGTTGGTCTTTGCCTGCATCTTGAAAATAATGACGAAAGAATGATGGAAGAGCCCGTCGCATTGTATGTCGTCCCGACGCCGCTCGGGAATCTCGCCGACCTGACCCGCCGCGCCGAGGAAATCCTGCGCAGCGTGCCCTGGGTCGCTGCCGAGGACACCCGCCACAGCGGCCCGCTGCTCAAGCAACTTGGCGCCCAGGCGCGGACCATTCCGGCCCACCAGCACAACGAACACGAAGCCGCTGCCCGCATCGTCGACAAGCTGCAGGCCGGCGAAGCCGTGGCGCTCATTTCCGACGCCGGCACGCCGGGCATTTCCGATCCCGGCGCCCGCATCGTCGCGGCCGTCCGCGCCGCCGGCTGCAAGGTTATTCCGCTGCCCGGCCCATGCGCCGCGACGACGGCCTTGTCCGGCTCCGGCCTGCTGGACGAACATTTCCTGTTCTACGGCTTCCTGCCGAGCAAGGGCGGCCAGCGCCGGCAAGCCCTGGAGGAATTGCGCGAGCATGAATGCGCGCTGGTCTTCTACGAAGCGCCGCACCGCGTGCTCGAAACGGTCGAGGACATAGCTACCGTCTTCGGCAACCGCACGCTGGTCATTGCCCGCGAACTGACCAAGTTGTTCGAGTCGATCCATTCCTTGCCGGCGGGCGAAGCGCTCGAATGGCTCAAGGCCGACCCCAACCGCCAGCGTGGCGAATTCGTCCTGATGCTCTCGGGTGCCCCGGCCCATGCCGAGAGCGGCGAAGGCGAGCGCGTTCTGAAATTGCTGTTGGCAGAAGGGCTGCCGGTCAAACAGGCCGCCAAGCTCGCGGCGGCGATTACCGGCATGGCCAAGAACGCGCTCTACGATCTCG
>NZ_JAVHPH010000027.1:0-1358 GCF_036170495.1 Azonexus sp. | reverse complement strand
ATCGCCCGCCGTTTTGGTGCGCCGCTGCATGCCCTGGCCGAAGACAGCGCGCGCATCGGCCGGCTCGAACTCGACCAGCCGGTCGCCACCACTGCCGCCTGGCGTGAAATCACCCAGCTCGCTGGCGCCCTCGAAGGCATGCGCCAGCACCTGCGCAGCGCGCGGCGGGCTCAGGAAGATGCCCAGATCGAGCTGGAACTCAAGGTCGCCAAGCGCACCCACGCCCTGCGCCAAAGCCAGGACATCCTGCAAAAACGCGAAGCCTTTTTCCGCACCATTTTCGATAACGCCGCCGTCGGCATCGTCAGCCTCAGCCCGCAGCGCCAACCGACGTTGGTCAATCCGGCCTTTGCCCGCTTCGTCGGTCAGCCGATCGATACGCTGCTCGCCCACCCGGAAAACATTGTCCTGCCGGCCGAAATTCAGGCCCGGATGAACGAAGTCCTGCCCCAGATCGCTTCCGGGCAAAACAAAGCCGTCCGCCATGAATTCGAGTTCGTCGACGCGCAGGGCAAAACCAGCTGGGGCGACGTCCAGATTGCCCCGGTCCGCGACGAGGATGGCCAGCTCGACTCGCTGCTCATTACCGTCCTCGATGTCAGCGACCGGCACGAAATCGAAGCCGAGCTGATTCGTCAGTTCACCTTCCTGCAGGCCCTGATCGACACCATTCCCAACGCCATTTTCTACAAGGGTGCGCACACCCGTTTTCTCGGTTGCAATCAGGCCTACGAGGCGTTTTTCGGCGTCGACCGTCACCAGTTCATTGGCAAGCGCGTGCTCGATCTCGCCTATTTGCCGGAAGAGGCACGCCTGGCCTATCAGGCCGAAGATGAACGGGTCATCGCCGAATGCAGCAAGGTCACGCGCGAAGTGCAGATGACCGATGCCGATGGCCAGCTGCGCGACACGCTCTATTCGATCAGCGGCTTCCGCTCGCCCGACGGGACGCCGGGGTGCCTGATCGGCATCATCGTCGACATTTCGCCGCTCAAGGAAGCCAAGCGCACTGCGGAAAAAGCCCAGGCGGCGGCGGAAGCCGCAGCGGCGGCAAAGGCCGATTTTCTGGCCAACATGAGCCACGAAATCCGCACGCCAATGAACGCCATCATTGGCATGACCCATCTCGCTTTGCAGACCGAACTGACCGCCCGCCAGAAAAACTACCTGAGCAAGGTCGATAACGCCGCCAAAGGCCTGCTTGGCATCATCAACGACATTCTCGACCTGTCGAAAATCGAGGCCGGCATGATGCGCTTCGAGCAGGCGCCGTTCAGCCTTGATGCCAGCCTCCGCCACCTCGGCGACCTGTGCGCCCAGAAAGCCCGCGAGCGCGGCCTCGAACTGCTCTACGCCGT
>NZ_JAVHPH010000026.1:0-6918 GCF_036170495.1 Azonexus sp. | reverse complement strand
AAGAGCATGGGCAAACGAAAAGTCTGGGAAAAACTGCTGTCGAGCGAACGCCTGGGGGCCGGCAAGGCGCCCGGTACGGCAGAGCGTACGGCTTTCCAGCAGGATTACGATCGCATCGTCTTCACTTCCGCCTTCCGGCGCATGAAGGACAAGACGCAGGTTTTCCCCCTCTCCAAGAGTGATTACGTGCGCACCCGCCTGACACACAGCCTGGAAGTCAGTTGTGTCGGCCGCTCGCTGGGTGCTGTCGTCGGCCGCGAGATCATCGCCCGGCACGGCTTACAGCACGTTGAGTCGGGCGATTTTGGCGCCATCGTTGCCGCCGCCTGTCTGGCCCACGACATCGGCAATCCGCCTTTCGGCCACGCCGGCGAGGACGCCATCCGCGAGTGGTTCCGCCATTCCGGCTTGCTTGATCGTCACGAGTTGACGCCGGCGCAACGGGCCGACTTCGAGCGCTACGAAGGCAATGCACAGGGCTTTCGCATCGTCAGCCGGCTGCAAAGCCCGGCCAACCCCGGCGGTCTTCAGCTGAGCAGCGCGGTGCTGGCGACCTTTACCAAATACCCGCGCCCATCGCATCTCGATGCGGATCTGGATGGCAAGAGCGGCAAGAAATTCGGCTTTTTCCAGCAGGATGCCGATAATTTTCGGCGGGTTGCACGGTCAACCGGAATTATCGAGCGAATTCCAAATACCGCCTGGCACCGTCATCCGCTGGCTTTTCTCGTCGAAGTGGCAGACGACACATGCTACCTCATCGTCGACCTCGAAGATGCCGCCCGGCTTGGCTTCGTGCCCTACAAGGATGCCGAGTGCCTGCTCGCCGACCTGGCTGGCAACACAATCAACGGCGGCCGACTGGATCGCCTGCATGATCCGAAAGAGCGCCTCGAATACCTGCGCGCCAAGGCCATCGGCTGCCTGCTCGAAAGCGCTGCGGCAGTCTTCCTGGAAAACGAGGACGCCATCCTGAGCGGCCTGTTCGATGACGAACTGCTCGAAAGCTCGCCCATCGCCCATCCGCTGCAGGCCATTCTCAAGCTCGCCAAGGAAACGATCTACACCGCCCGCCCGGCGCTCGAGATCGAAACCGCCGGTTTCGAGGTGCTCGGCGCTTTGCTCGGCCTGTTCACCAATGCCGTCGAGGCGAGGGCAGGGCATGCCCGCTACACGACGCGCGAGCGCATGCTGCTCAAGCTTTTGCCGCCGCAATTCCTTGGCCACGGCGGCGAGCCGGATGCCGACCCGTACATTCGCCTGCTCCAGGTCGCCGATTTTGTCGCCGGGATGACCGATTCCTACGCCGTGGACATGTTCCGCAAATTGAAGGGTTTCGATCTGCCGACCTGAATTTCCGCTTGCCAAAAACCAATGACTGTACAAAAATACAGTTATTGGTAATCAGCAGAGGCCGGCCATGAAACTCACGCCACGTCAGCAGGAAATTCTCGACTTCATCAAAAATACGCTGGAAGTGCTCGGCGCCCCACCGACACGCATGGAAATCGCCAGCGCCTTCGGTTTCGCCTCGCCGAATGCCGCCGAAGACCACCTCAAGGCCCTGGCCAAAAAGGGCGCCATCACGCTCGAGCCGGGCTCGGCGCGCGGCATCCGGCTCGTCGAGCAGCTTGGCCTGCCGCTGATCGGCAGCGTCGCCGCCGGGTCGCCCATTCTCGCTGTTGAAAACGTCCAGGGCCGCTACGCCTTCGATGCCGGCATGTTCTCGCCCAAAGCCGATTTCCTGCTCAAGGTGCGCGGCACCTCGATGATCGATATTGGCATGTTCGACGGCGACCTGCTTGCCGTGCACAAGACCAATCAGGCGCGTGACGGCCAGATCGTCGTCGCCCGCATCGACGAGGAAGTCACGGTCAAGCGCCTGGAACGCAGCGGCGGGCAGATCAAACTGATCGCCGAGAATCCGGATTTTCAGCCGATCATCGTCAATCCCGAAGAGGTCGAATTTGCCATCGAAGGCATCGCCGTCGGCCTGATTCGCGGAGCCGTTTCCAAGCTCTCATGAACACCCAGCCGTTGCCGGTTGCCTTGGCGGATGTGCTGGCCCGAGGCGATGTCTGGCGCGGCGACACGCTGGCTTCGCTGGCGGAAAGCGCCATCCCGAGCGGCCATGCTGAGCTCGACGCCGAATTGCCGGGCGGCGGCTGGCCGCGCGGGAATTTGACTGAAATGCTCGTTGACCGTAGCAGTGTCGGCGAAATGAGCCTGTTGCTGCCGGCGCTGGCCAGATTATCGACCGATGGCGGCTGGCTGGCACTGGTCGCACCGCCGTGGTTGCCGCATGCGCCGGCTTGGGCCGCGGCCGGTGTAGCACTGGAACGGCTGGTCGTCGTCCAGGCCGGCAAGAGCGTCGGCTGGTGCGTCGAACAACTGCTGACCAGCGGTGGTTTTGCCGGTGTGCTGGCCTGGCCGGAAGCAAACATCGATGCCCGCGCCTTGCGCCGCTTGCAGGTTGCCGCCGAAGGGCGTTCGGTTTTTGCCTGTTTGTGGCGGTCGACCGTAGCTGCCGGGGTGCCATCGCCAGCGCCGCTGCGCGTCGTATTGAATGCGGCGGCGGACGACAGCACGCTGTCGGTACGCATCATCAAACGGCGCGGTCGGCCAGTTTCCCGGCCGCTCGCCTTGTCCATACCTCGTCCTGTTCAATTCGCCGGGAGAAATTCGCGTGCTGTGGCTGGCCCTGCACTTTCCCTTGTTGCCGCTCGAGGCCCTGCCGCTGCGCCAGTCGCCTAGCGCGGTCGTGGCGCGCGGGCGGGTGCAGGTGGGTGATGCCGAGGCGATGGCAGCGGGCGTTTGTGCTGGCCAGAAACTATCCACGGCGCTTGGCCTGCAGCCCGGGCTGGCCGTTTTCGAACGCTGCGCGGCCCGCGAAAAGCAGGCGCTGGAAAATCTGGCCTGCTGGGCCGGGCGCTTCACCCCGACAATCAGCCTGGTGCCGCCGGAGTCGCTGCTGCTCGAAATCGGCGGCTGCCTGCGCCTGTTCGGCGGCGCCGAGGCGATCATGACGGCGGTGCTCGCTGGTTGCGCCGAACAGTCTTATTCGACCCGCTGGGCGGTGGCGCCAACGCCGCGCGGTGCTGGTTGGCTGGCACGGATGGGCGCCAGCCAGATTTATGCGGAACCGGCAACCATGCACACAACCCTGGCCGACTTGCCGTGTGCCGTTCCCGGCTGGCCTGATGAGGTCACGAACCGGCTCGAATCATTCGGCCTGAGGCAACTGGGTGATCTGCGCAAGCTGCCCGGTGCCGGCTTGCGGCGGCGCATCGGCAGCGGGCCGGTCGACGACCTGCTGCGCGCCTGGGGCGATCTGCCCGATCCGCAGAAATCCTTCGTTTTTCCGGAAAGTTTCGCCATCGATATCGAGCTGCCATCGCGGGTCGAGCATGCCGAGGCGCTGGTTTTCGCCGGCCAGCGCCTGTTTGCGGCCCTGGCCGGCTGGCTGCACGGCCGGCAGTTCCTGGTCCGACGTTGCTCCCTGCAACTGACCCACGACGACGGGCCGCCGACTTCGCTGGCCCTGAATTTCGCCGAACCGGCGGCCGATGAAGGGCGTTTCGTCCGCCTGCTGCGCGAGCATCTTTCCCGGCTGGACCTCAAGGCGCCGGTCGAAGCCTTGCGCTTGCAGGCAGACGAGCTGGTCGACAAACCGGGGGCCAGCGCCCATCTGTTCGAGCAGGCGCCGGTCGGCGAAGGCACGCTGGCCTGCCTGGAACGGCTGCGTGCCCGCCTGGGCGAAGGCGCGGTGCAGGCGCTGGGCGAGATGGCCGATCATCGGCCCGAATGTGCGACGCGGGCGCATGAAGTCGATTTCAATTTTGGCCGTTTTTCCCGGTCGACCGTGGTAACGCGGGAAATGCCGCCAGCGGCCGGCAACACCAACCGATCACGCCCGCTATGGCTGCTGCCAACGCCACAGGCGCTGGCCGAACGCGCCGGCAACCCGCAATGGCACGGCCCACTCAAACTGCTGTCGCGCGCCGAGCGGCTGGAAAGTGGCTGGTGGGATGAAGGCGAGGGCGGGGCGACCGGTGACGTGCGACGCGACTATTTTGTCGCGCGCAATCCGCTCGGCCAGTGGGCCTGGGTGTTCAGAAACGCCGACGGCTGGTTCCTGCACGGCCTGTTCGCCTGAGGTAATCTGAATTTTTGTAGCGATGATCAAGGAGGATGTAATGCGGAAAGTCATTCTGGTTGTGCTGTCCTGGCTGGCCTTGTCGCCATGCTTTCTGGCGCATGCCGAGGCCGGGCCAGTCGGCATCGTGGTCATGCATGGCAAATGGGACCAGCCGAACGGGCATATCAGCGACTTTGCCAGCGCCATGGAGCGGGCCGGGTTGTTGGTGGTGAGCCCAGAAATGACGTGGTCGGGTCGGCGTTCCTACGATGCCGGCGTGGCGGCGATGGAAAACGAGATCGATGCCGCGGTCGGGCAGCTTCGCCAGCGGGGCGCCCGGACGATCATCGTAGCCGGACACAGTTTCGGTGCCGCGGGCGCCGTTCGTTATGCCGGCCGGCACAAAATGGATGGCGTCGTTGCGCTGGCGCCGGGCCATTATCCGGAAGGCAGCTATTTCGCCAACCTGACGGCCAAGAGCCGTAGCAAGGCGCAGGCGCTGCTTGATGCCGGCCAGCCGAATGAAACCGGCTGGTTCGACGATCCCAATTCCGGCGGTCGGCTCAAGCAGGTCAGCATGAGCGCCCGGACCTATCTCGACTTCTTCGACCCGGCCGGGCCGATGAATTTCGGCAACAATGCCGCCGTCGTCCTGCCCGGCACGGCCGTACTGTGGGTGTCCGGCCAGGCTGAGGAAACCGGTCTCAGAAATATGGCCGGTCGGGTGTTTGATCGCTTGCCCAAGACGCTGGCCGCACGACAAGTCGAGGTGTCTGGCGGCCACCTCGAAACACCGAGCAACAGTGCCAGCGTCGTGCTCGACTGGATCCGCTCTCTGCAACTGGATGCGGCATCCGCTACACGCTGATAAATGAGAGCTCGGCCATGTCGCTACCCGCTTACGCCGAGCTGCATTGCCTCTCCAATTTCACTTTCCTGCGCGGCGCCTCGCACCCGGGCGAACTGATCGCGCAGGCAGCCGTCCAGGGCTACACGGCGCTGGCGTTGACCGACGAATGTTCGCTGGCCGGTATCGTGCGGGCGCATCAGGCGGCCAAGCAGGCCGGGCTGAAACTCATCGTCGGCAGCGAAATGACGACCGTCGATGGCCTCAAGCTGGTCTTTCTAGCGAAAAACCGCGAGGGCTATGGCAATCTCTCGGCGCTCATCACGCTGGCCCGGCGGCGAGCGGACAAGGGGGCTTATGCGCTGCAACGGTACGATCTCAATGTCGTTTCGCCGAACGGCGCGGTGCCCGATTGCCTGGCGCTGTGGGTGCCGGGCGAGGCAGCCTCGGTTGACGACGGTCACTGGCTAGCCGAGCGTTTTCCCGGTCGTCTGTGGATTGCTGTCGAACTGCATGCCGGGCCGGACGATGCGGCCCGACTGGCCGATTTGCAAACGCTTGGTGAGGTTTGCGGACTGCCGCTGGTAGCGGCCGGCGACGTGCACATGCACGTCAAAGCCCGGCGGCCGGTGCAGGATGTGCTGACCGCGCTGCGTCTGAAAACGACGGTTTTCGACGCCGGCTACGCGCTCTTTCCCAACGCCGAGCGCCATGTGCGCACACGCCTGCGCCTGTCGCGCCTCTATCCGCCGGAACTGCTGGCCGAAACGCTGAAAATCGCCGAGCAGTGCAGCTTCTCGCTTGATGAACTGCGCTACGAGTATCCCGAGGAAATCGTCGAAGCCGGCCATACGCCGACTTCCTGGCTGCGCCACGAAACCGAGCGCGGCTTGCTGAAACGCTATCCGCAAGGCGTTCCGGACCCGGTTCGAAAGATCGTTGAGCATGAACTGGCGCTGATCGCCGAACTCAAATACGAAGCCTATTTCCTGACGGTCTACGACATCGTCTGCTTCGCGCGCAGCGTCGATATCCTGTGCCAGGGGCGCGGCTCGGCGGCCAATTCGATTGTCTGCTTCGCGCTGGGCATCACCGAAGTCAGCCCGGATCGTTCGGGCATGCTGTTCGAACGCTTCATCTCGAAGGAACGCGGCGAGCCGCCGGACATTGATGTCGATTTCGAGCACGAACGCCGCCCCGAGGTCATCGCTTACATTTACCAAAAATACACGCGCGAGCGAACCGCCCTGGCCGCCGCGCTGATCACCTACCGGACCAAGGGCGCGCTGCGCGATGCCGGTCGGGTACTCGGTTTCGAGACAGCCCGCATCGACGCCCTGACCGCCTCGCTAGCCTGGTGGGACAAGCGCGAGCAATTGCCCGAACGCTTCGCCGAGCAGGGTCTCGACCCGACCTCGCCACGCGTCGAAAAATGGCTGTGGATCGCCGGCCAGCTGCGCGGCTTTCCCCGCCACCTGACCCAGCACGTCGGTGGTTTCGTCATGTCGCGCGGGCCGCTCGCCCGGCTGGTTCCGGTCGAAAACACCGCGATGCCCGAGCGCACGGTGATCCAGTGGGACAAGGACGATCTCGACGCCGTCGGCCTCATGAAAGTCGATGTGCTGGCCCTCGGCATGCTCTCGGCGATCCGCCGCATGCTGTCGATTTTGAGCGAAATTTCCGGTCGACCGTGGCAGATGGCCGACATCCCCGCCGAAGACCCGAAAACCTACGACATGCTCTGCCACGCCGACAGCATGGGCGTCTTCCAGGTCGAATCGCGCGCCCAGATGGCCATGCTGCCGCGGCTCAAACCGCGCCGCTACTACGATCTCGTCGTCGAGGTGGCGCTCGTCCGCCCCGGGCCGATCCAGGGCGACATGGTCCATCCCTACCTCAAGCGGCGGCAGGGCAGGGAGCGCATCGAGAAAAT
>NZ_JAVHPH010000025.1:0-1366 GCF_036170495.1 Azonexus sp. | reverse complement strand
TATCTGCGCTTTTCGATCCGCGATACCGGTATCGGCGTTCCCCCTGAAAAGCAGCAGGCCATTTTCGAGGCATTTTCTCAGGCTGACGTATCAACTACCCGTCGGTTTGGTGGCACCGGGCTGGGGCTGGCTATCAGTGCTCGCCTAGTGCAATTGATGGATGGCAAGATAACGCTAGACAGTACGCTTGGTGTCGGTTCGGTCTTTTCGTTTACCGCGCGGTTTGGCGTTGAGACTTCCGAGCTTTCCCAAACTCAGGCGTTTGCTGCCGTGGCTAAATATATTGGCCGACGCGCCTTGGTTATCGATGACAACGAAACGGTAGGGCGCTATCTGGTCGACTTGCTTGAGCGTCTGGGCATTCAGTCATCGCTGTCGGCGGATGGCGCCTCTGCCGTGGCCGCTATCGAACGCAGTCGGGCTGTCGATTTCCCCTACGACTATGTGATTGCTGATGCCAACATGGAGGCGCCGGCCGGCTTTTCATTGGCCGAAGCCTGGAAAAAATCGGGTCGCGTGGAAAAACTCCTGATCATGCTGACAACTGAAAATCAGCGACACGATCTGACCCTTCTGCGCGAAATCGGCGTCTCGGCGCATCTTGTCAAACCGATCGGCAACGCCGATCTTATCGATGCGCTAGCCTTGGCCGAGGGGACCGATCTGTCGGATCAAAGCGAGTTCATGTTGTCGGAGTTAGGCTTGCATCCGGTTGCTCAAGGCGGAAATGCAGCTCTCAATATCCTGCTGGTTGAAGATAATCCGGTGAATCAGGAGCTGGCCATGCGCTTGCTCGAGCGTCTGTCCCATCACGTGACGCTGGCCAACAACGGGGTCGAGGCTGTAGACCTGTTCGATAGCAGTCACTACGACGTGATACTGATGGATATGCAGATGCCGGTAATGGGCGGAATTGAGGCAACTGAAGCTATTCGTGCCCGCGAAATGCGGCGTAGCTGGGTCGTTTCCCATGAGGTCAGGCCCGTTTATATTATCGCGATGACCGCCAATGTTATGGCCAGTGATCGGGATCGATGCATGGAGGCAGGGATGAACGACTATATCGCCAAGCCCTTGCGTTCAGACGAGTTGTTTGCCGCCCTGGATCGATCTCGTGGAAGGGGTGGGGAAGATGAGCACATTGTTTTTGGGGCAGGGCAAGTCAAGGCCACTGGGCAACTTGATCTTGCGGCAGCCCTTCGCGATATTGGCGAGCCTGAACTGTTTGCCACGATGGCCGGTATGTTTCTGTCAGAGTGGGAGACCCATTTGGGGCGCCTGAGAAAAGGGCTCGATGATACCGATGCGGCAGAGTTGCGCATGCATGCGCACACCGTGAAGAGCCTCCTGGCCATGTTTCATGCTG
>NZ_JAVHPH010000024.1:0-6973 GCF_036170495.1 Azonexus sp. | reverse complement strand
AGCTGCGCCTCAATGGCGACCGCCTGCACCGCTTTGCCGACATCTCGTCGGTCGAAGCCTTCCTCGAAGAACTGGCCAGCCGGGAAGCGGGTGCCTTGGTTGTCGAATTGCCGCGCCTGCCCGGCGCGCGGGAAAATCGCTGGATGCACCTGCTCAGCGGTGAGCCGGAAATGGAAGCAGTGCAGCAGGCCAGGGCAGCCCATTCGGCCAACCAGGAAATCGAGGAACTGAAGGCGCGGGTCGCCGTGCTCGAAGCCGAACTAGCCGACATGAAAACCCGCCTCGCCGCGATCGGCGCATGAAAAAGCACCAGCCGGAAGCTTTCGCGCACATCCGCATCATCGGCGCCGCCAGCGGCATCGGCGCCCAGGATCATGCCTGCGCAGACGGTCCGCTCGCCTTCCATCGTTCGCAAGCCTGGCACGAACTGGAGCATCATCCCCGGATCGACTGGGGCAAGACCCTGTTTGCGCCGGAAGGCGATGGCACTTCGCTGGTCTGGCGCATCGCCGGGCTGTGTCGCAATCTTGCCGACGAGGTGGCACTCGCCCTCGGTGCTAACGAGTTTCCGGTCGTCATCGGTGGCGACCACTCGGTCGCCATCGGCACCTGGAGTGGCGTGGCCAGGGCGACGGCCGAGCCGGTCGGCCTGCTCTGGATCGACGCCCATCTCGACAGCCACACCCCGGAAACCAGCTACTCCGGTGCCATTCACGGCATGCCGCTGGCCTGCCTGCTCGGGCGCGGCGACAAACGCCTGCTCAACATCGGGCTGGAAGGCCCCCAGATCAGCGCCGCCCACACCGTTGTTCTCGGGCCGCGCAGCTATGAGCCGGAAGAACTCGAATTTTTGCAGCGGCGGCAGGTGCGCATCATCGACAGCGATGACATTCTCCGTCGTGGCTTTGCCGCCTGTCTCGACGAAGCCATCGCCATCGTCGCCAGCGCCCCGGCCGGTTTTGGCGTGACGCTCGACCTCGACGCCATCGACCCGCGTCTGGCCCCCGGCGTCGGCAGCCCCGAGCCGGATGGTCTGGTCGTCCACGATGCTGTCGAGGCGATGCGCCGAATTGGTGGCCTGGCCGGGCTCAAGGCGCTGGAAATCGTCGAATACAACCCGGACCGCGACCGCCACGGCACGACCGCCCGGCTGATCTCGGATCTGATCAGCGAATTGTTGCCACCGAGCAGTGACCGGTAATTCGTCATCGGTGGGACGCCGCGCAGATTAAGTTCGGCGATAATTCGTTTTTTGGCATTGGAATAGGCTATGAGCATTCTCGTTACCGGCGCTGCCGGCTTCATCGGCAGCAACTTCGTCCTCGACTGGCTGGCCCAGTCCGACGAGTCGGTCATCAACCTCGACGATCTGACCTATGCTGGCAATCTTGAGAACCTCGCTGCGCTCGACGGCGATGCCCGGCATATTTTCGTCAAGGGCAGCATTGGTGACTTCGATCTCGTCGCCAAGCTGCTGGCCGAGCACCAGCCGCGGGCGGTGGTCAATTTTGCTGCCGAATCGCACGTCGACCGTAGCATTCATGGCCCGGAAGACTTCATCCAGACCAACATCGTCGGCACCTTCCGCCTGCTCGAAGCGGTGCGGGCTTACCACGGTCAACTGGAAATTTCGGCCAAAAATGAATTCCGTTTTCTTCATGTCTCCACCGACGAAGTCTACGGTTCGCTCGCCAAGGACGATCCCGCCTTCACCGAAACCAACCGCTACGAACCCAACAGCCCGTACTCGGCAAGCAAGGCGGCCAGCGACCATCTGGTCCGCGCCTACCACCACACCTACGGCCTGCCGGTGCTGACCACCAACTGCTCCAACAACTACGGCCCCTACCACTTCCCGGAAAAGCTCATCCCGCTGGTCATCCACAACGCCCTGGCCGGCAAGCCGCTGCCGATCTACGGCGACGGCCAGCAGATTCGTGACTGGCTGTACGTCAAAGACCATTGCTCGGCCATCCGCCGCGTCCTCGAAGCCGGCAAGGTCGGCGAAACCTACAACGTCGGCGGCTGGAACGAAAAGCCCAACCTCGACGTCGTGCACACCCTGTGCGCCATCCTCGACGAACTCAGCCCACGGGCCGACGGCCAGCCGTACAAGGAACAGATCACCTACGTCACCGATCGTCCGGGCCATGACCGCCGCTACGCCATCGACGCGACCAAGATCGAACGCGAACTCGGCTGGAAGCCGGCCGAAACCTTCGAGACCGGCATTCGCAAGACGGTGCAGTGGTATCTCGACAACCAGGCCTGGGTACACAACGTCACCAGCGGCGCCTACCAGAACTGGGTCGGCCAAAACTATGGAGCACGGGCATGACCAACAAGCGCAAAGGCATCATCCTCGCCGGCGGCTCCGGCACCCGTCTCTACCCGGTTACCCTGGCCGTTTCCAAGCAGTTACTGCCGATCCACGACAAGCCGATGATCTACTACCCGCTGACCACGCTGATGCTGGCCGGGATTCGCGACATCCTGATCATCTCGACGCCGCAGGACACGCCGCGCTTTGAGCAGTTGCTCGGCGACGGCAGCCAGTGGGGGCTCAACCTGCAATACGCCATCCAGCCCAGCCCGGACGGCCTGGCCCAGGCCTTCATCATCGGTCGCGACTTCGTCGGCAACGGCGACAGCGCGCTGGTCCTCGGCGACAACATTTTCTACGGCCACGAGTTTGCCGACGATCTCGGTGCAGCCGGCGCCCAGCCCAGCGGCGCCACGGTCTTCGCTTACCACGTGCATGACCCGGAACGTTACGGCGTGGTCGAGTTCGATAAGGCCGGACAGGCGATCAGCCTCGAAGAGAAGCCGACCGTGCCGAAGTCGAATTACGCCGTGACCGGCCTCTATTTTTACGACAACCAGGTGCTCGACATCGCGCGCGACTTGAAACCGTCGCCGCGTGGCGAGCTGGAAATCACCGATGTCAATCGCGTCTATCTTGAGCGCCAGCAGTTGAACGTGCAGGTCATGGGCCGCGGCCATGCCTGGCTCGATACCGGCACGCATGAAAGCCTGCTTGACGCCAGCCAGTTCATCGCCACCATCGAAAAACGCCAGGGTCTCAAAGTAGCCTGCCCGGAAGAAATCGCCTACCGCAAGGGCTGGGTCGATGCCGGCCAGCTCGAAAAGCTCGCCCAGCCGATGATCAAGAACCTTTACGGCCAGTACCTGATGAGCGTGCTCAAGGAGCGGGTGTTCTGATGCGTGCGATAGCGACGGCCATTCCCGATGTGATCGCCCTTTACCCCAAGGTCTTTGGCGACGATCGCGGCTTCTTTTATGAAAGCTACAACCAGAAGGTCTTTCAGGAGGCCACCGGGCTGGATGTGACCTTCGTTCAGGACAACCACTCCAAATCCGCCCGCAACGTGCTGCGCGGTCTGCACTATCAAGTGCAACATCAGCAAGGCAAACTGGTGCGCGTGGTGCAGGGTGAGGTCTTCGATGTCGCGGTCGACATCCGCAAAGGCTCAAAAACCTACGGCCAGTGGGTTGGTGAATTGCTGTCGGCGGACAACAAACGGCAACTGTGGATCCCGCCCGGTCTGGCGCACGGCTTTGTCGTGCTCTCCGAAACGGCAGAGTTTCTCTACAAAACCACCGACTACTACGCACCGGCCCATGAGCGCTGCATCGCGTGGAACGACCCGGATCTGGCGATTGACTGGCAGATCAAGGGAGAGCCGCTGCTGTCGGCCAAGGATGCGGCGGGGCAGCGGTTTCGGGATGCGGTTGGGGAGTGATGGGGAGCTGACTTCAGGCCATGGTGGAACCGTAGCTCATTGCTGACTATCTAAGTGCTTGTATAATTCATTTCATGAAATCCCTTCGCTTCGTTGGCTCGAGCATTGATGACCTCAAGGATTTTCCAGCAGAGGCGCGGCGCGCGGCGGGTTTCGAATTGCACTCGGTGCAGTGCGGGCTGATGCCTTCTGATTTCAAGCCAATGTTGAATATTGGTTCTGGTGCTTACGAGATTCGGATCAAGCTGTTGGGCGAATGGCGGGTAATTTACGTCGCCAAGTTTGATGATGCCGTGTACGTCCTGCATGCTTTCCAGAAGAAAACTCAAAAGACACGCCAGGAAGACATCGAGCTTGCAGCAAAGCGATACAAGCAGATTGGAGGTTGATATGGGCAAGGTTACTGAATCAAGTGGCAATGTTTTTACGGATATTGGCTTCTCGGATGAGGAAGCTGTGCTCCTGAAACTGCGGGCTGATCTGATGGCCAGTTTGCGTAAGGAAATTGCCGATCAAGGCTGGACACAGCAACAGGCCGCCGAGCGATTGGGCGTCGGTCAGTCACGTATTTCCGACCTGGTTCGAGGCAAGTGGGAAAAATTCAGTATCGACATGTTGATTACCTTGGCTGCGAGGGCTGGGCGCAAGGTCGAGCTGGCCTTCGGTTGAGCACCAGGTGCTTGCTGCTCAGGGATGGTTTTAACAAGCGCGGAAAAAAGAGGGGCTGTTGGTGCCCGGTGCAGATTTCATTTTTGGCCATTTTTTCCAGTTGACCGTAGTGATTAACGTTTTTTATAGGTGTGAATTTTCATGACTCAGATTCTCCCCGTTGTGCTCTCCGGCGGTTCCGGCACGCGTCTGTGGCCGCTATCGCGGGAGAAATATCCGAAGCAGTTGTTGCCGCTGGTCGGCGAACAGTCGATGTTGCAGGCCACGGTCGCCCGTCTCGACGGCCTGGCACACATGGCGGGGCCGCTGCTCGTTTGCAACGAGGAGCATCGCTTTGTCGTCGCCGAGCAGGTCCGCACGCTGGGCCTGCACGGCTCCGTCCTGCTTGAGCCCTTCGGCCGCAACACCGCTCCGGCCCTTGCCCTGGCCGCCCTGTGGGCGGTCCGCGACGGCGAAGACCCGGTCCTCGTCGTCATGCCAGCCGACCACGACATCGCCGATGGCGCCGCCTTCCGTGACGCCGTCAGTCGCGCCGTCACCCTGGCCGAAACGGGGGTCACCGTCACCTTCGGCATTACCCCCGACTGCCCGGAAACCGGCTACGGCTACATCCAGCGCGGCGAGGCCCTGGCCGACGGCTCCGGCGGCTTCGCGCTGGCCCGCTTCGTCGAAAAACCGGACCGCCCAACCGCCGAAAGCTACCTCGATTCCGGCGACTACCTGTGGAACAGCGGCATCTTCGTCATGAAAGCCTCGGTCTGGATCGCCGCCCTCGGCCTCTGTCGCCCCGACATTCTGGCGGCCTGCCAACAGGCGCTGGCCGGTGGCAAGACCGACGGCGATTTCGTCCGCCTCGATGTTGACGCCTTCGCGGCCTGTCCATCCGACTCCATCGACTACGCCGTCATGGAACGCCTGACCACCGGTGGCGCCGGCCTGCCCAAGGCTGCCGTCATCCCGCTCAGCGCCGGCTGGTCCGACGTCGGCGCCTGGGACGCCCTGTGGAAAGTCCTGCCCAAATGCGGCCAAGGCAACGCTACGCGCGGCGACGTCATGCTCGAAAACTGCCGCGACACCCTCGTCGTTTCGGAAGGCCGCCTCGTTGCCTGCATCGGCGTCAGCAACCTCGTCGTCGTTGAAACCGACGACGCCGTCCTCGTCGTTCATCACGAGGCGACGCAAGACGTCAAAAAGATCGTCGACCGCCTCAAAGCCGACAAACGCAGCATCGCCCAATGGCACCGCAAGGTCTATCGCCCGTGGGGCTGGTACGACGGCGTCGATTCCGGCGACCGCTTCCAGGTCAAGCGTATCGGCGTCAAGCCGGGCGGCACGCTGTCCCTGCAAATGCACCACCACCGGGCCGAACATTGGATCGTGGTCAGCGGCACGGCCCGCGTGACCAAGGGCGAAGAGACCTTTCTGGTCAGCGAAAACCAGTCAACCTACATCCCGCTCGGCGTCATCCACCGCCTGGAAAACCCCGGCATCGTGCCGCTCGAAATGATTGAAGTGCAGTCCGGCAGCTACCTGGGCGAGGACGACATTGTGCGTTTTGAGGATACCTATGGGCGGCGTTGATGACAGCGGCGCGCTATGCCATTGATGAATTCCGATCCGCATGAAATTCTCGGCGTTGCGCCCGGGGCGGCGCCGGCCGAGCTGAAGCGCGCCTATCGGCGGCTGGCCATGCGCTGGCATCCGGATCGGAGCGATCATCCGCAGGCGACGGAGCGTTTCAAGCAGATCAATGCGGCTTACGAGCAGCTGCTGGCGGTCGATGCCGAGGCGGTCGACGCTGCTGAAACAGCCCAGACCGAACCCGATGAGCAGGTGGCCAGGGCAGCTGATATTCGGCTCAATCTTGAGCTCAGCCTGGAAGAGGCCGCCGCCGGCTGCCGCAAGACCATCCATTTGGCGCGCGGCAATGCCTGTCCGACTTGCCAGGGCAGCGGCGAGCACGGCATGGCTAGGACGCGCTTTTGCCCGGCCTGTCATGGCAGCGGCCGGGTGCACGACGCCCAGCGCAATCTCGTGCGTTGCGAGGCGTGTGGCGGGCGCGGGTTATTTACCGAGCGTATTTGCAAGGATTGCGGCGGTAGCGGCCGCGAACTGGCCGAGGTCAGCCTCGAAATCCGTGTGCCGCACGGCATGTTGCCGGGCGATGAATTGCGCCTGGCCGGGCAGGGCGAGCCGGGGGGCGACGAACTGCCGGCCGGCGATCTTTACCTGACAGTCATCATCCGCTCGCATCCGCTTTTCGAGTTGCGTGGCCGCGACCTGCATGGCCAGATGCCGGTCAGTGGGCTGGCGATGATCGCCGGGGCGGAAATTGAACTGCCGTCGCTGGGCGGGATGATTCGCCATTCGCTGGAGGCCGGTGCAGCTGAGCGGCGTGAGTTGCGGCTGGCCGGTCAGGGCTTTCCGGGGCGGGGAAAGAGTCAGGCGGGCGATCTGGTGGTCGAGCTGACGCCGGTGTTCCCGCGCCAGCTCAACGCCCGGCAACGCAAGTTGCTGTTGCAGGCCAATGCGGCGCTGCT
>NZ_JAVHPH010000023.1:0-6999 GCF_036170495.1 Azonexus sp. | reverse complement strand
CATCACGTCCGCGCCGAATTCTACGTGCCAGGCTACGGATGGATTCCCGTTGACCCCAGCGATGTACGCCGAGCGATTTCCATGGAAGTGCTTTCCGATCGCGACAGCAAGCTGATCTCACTGAAGAAAATTCTGTTCGGCGTATGGGAAATGAACTGGATTGCCTTCAATCTGGGGACCGATGTCGTCCTGCCCGGAAAGAATACAGCCGTCCCCTTCCTCCTCATGCCGCAACTCGAGTCATCATCGGGTAGCCGCTCCAATGCCGCCCTCCAATACAGCATCCGCACCCGGCAAGTCGTTCTATAAAGAACCGTCAGTTCTGCGAGTCTACGAAGCCGCCACTGGCCAGATTCTCGAAACGCGTGTATTCCCCAATGAAAGCCATGCGTACCGTCCCGGTCGGGCCGTTGCGCTGCTTGCCGATGATAACTTCGGCCATACCCTTGTTATCCTGGCTTTCCTTGTTGTAATACTCATCGCGATACATCATCAGGATCACGTCAGCATCTTGCTCGATAGCGCCAGATTCGCGCAAGTCGGACATCATCGGTCGCTTGTCGGTCCGCTCCTCGACCTTCCGAGACAACTGCGAGAGGGCGACGATGGGCACTTGCAACTCCTTGGCCAGCGACTTGATGGAGCGGGAAATTTCCGAAACCTCGGTCGCCCGATTTTCACCCTGCCGATTGCCGCTCATCAACTGGATGTAGTCGATGACCAGCAAGCCCAGCTTCCCACCGTATTGGCGCGCCAGGCGCCGGGCGCGGGCGCGCAGATTGGCCGGGCTTAGACCGCCCGTTTCGTCAATATAGATCGGTGCCTCGTGCAATTTTCCCAGTGCAAAGGAGAGACGCGACCACTCGTCATCGGACATTCGGCCAGTACGCAGACTCTGCGAATTCAAACGCCCAATCGAAGCCAGCATCCGCATGGCCAACTGGGCTCCGCCCATTTCCATCGAAAAAACACCGACGGGCAATCCGCTTTCGACCGCCACATTTTCGGCAATATTCAGTGCGAATGCCGTTTTACCCATTGATGGACGACCCGCAACGATAATCAGATCACCCGGCTGAAAGCCGGATGTTTTCTGGTCGAGATCGATAAAGCCAGTCGGGACACCGGTGATATCCGAAGGATTGTCGCGGTCATGCAACTCCTGAATCCGCTCCACCACTTGGGTCAGCAAGGGATTGATGTGTACAAAGCCTTCGCTATGCCCGGCCCCCGCTTCTGCAATCCTGAATATCTTGGATTCCGCCTCATCTAGGAGCGTCTCGGCATCCCGGCCCAGCGGATTGAGGGCATCGGCGGCAATCTCGTCGGCCGTAGCAACAAGCTTGCGCAACACCGAACGCTCGCGAACGATTTCGGCATAGCGTTTAATATTGGCCGCCGATGGCGTATTAGCCGCCAGCTCACCAAGGTAGGCCAACCCACCGGTCTGATCACCTTCGCCAGCGCCGTCAAGCGCCTCGGCAACAGTGACCACGTCAGCCGGCTTGGCGTTATCCAGCAACTTGCGAATCTGCCGGAAAATACGCCGGTGCTCATCCCGGTAAAAGTCGGTTTCTGCGACCTGATCACCGATTCGGTCCCAGGCCTGGTTATCCAGCAACAAGCCACCCAAAACCGACTGCTCAGCCTCGATGGAGTGGGGAGGAACACGCAGGTGATCAAGGGTGGAATCGGGGATTCTTTGCTTGGGCGGACGTTGATTCATGGCGGCAAGTTTAAATTAAAAAGGCCTCGCGATTGCGAGGCCTTTTTGGTGGGTGATGAGCGAAATTACTCGGCGACCACTGCCACGGTGATATTGGCTAGCACGTCGGTGTGCAGAGCAACGTCAAGCGGGAACTCGCCGATTGCCTTGAGCGGACCGTCCGGCATGCGGATGGCCGACTTGTCCACATCGAAGCCTGCCGCCTTAAGGGCGTCAGCGATATCAACGTTACCGACGGAACCGAACAGACGACCGTCCATGCCAGCCTTGCGGGCGACGGAGACAGCAGTACCGTTCATCTTCTCAGCAACAGTCTGGGCAGCAGCCAGCTTTTCAGCAGCCAGCTTTTCCAGTTCGGCGCGGCGCGTTTCGAACTCAGCCATGGCGGCCGGCGTGGCACGCTTGGCCATGCGTTGCGGAATCAGGAAATTACGGGCATAGCCGTCTTTGACCTTGACGACGTCGCCAAGATTACCGAGGTTGACAACCTTTTCGAGCAGAATGATTTGCATGTTTCGTCTCCTCGAAAATTATTGATGGTTATCGGTGTACGGCAGCAGGGCCATGAAGCGGGCACGCTTGATAGCAGTGCTTAGCTGGCGCTGATAGCCGGCCTTGGTGCCGGTCAGACGAGCCGGCATGATCTTGGCGTTTTCCTGGATGAATTCCTTGAGGACATCCACATCCTTGTAGTCGATCTGTTCGACCTTTTCAGCCGTGAAGCGGCAGAACTTGCGACGCTTGAACAGGCCGCCACCGCGCTTCTTTTTCTTGTCGTCATCCTTCTTCTTGAAGAATCGAGCCATTTTCGTTTCCTTCCAAAAATTCGAGTGTATTCACATGCAGCACGGGAGCCTTGCTGTTGCGACTTTTGGCAGCCAGAAATCCAGTCAGTTTGACTTGACCCCCAAGGGGCGCTGCCTGCAGCCAGCGGGCAGTATTACCCAAGGCCACGACAGCAATTTCCACTTCCACCAAGCGCTCTGCGCCACTTTCAGTTTGCGAGGAGCTGTGTTGCAGCCATCCTTCGCTAACCGGTACTCCGGCCGGGGTAAAACGCAATGCTTTGCGCTCGACCAGTTTTCCGGAGAGTGTGATGCAGTTCAGCCGTTAATCCCGCACAGAGTCTTAGGCAGCAGCCGGTTCAGCCTGCACAGCCGGAGCTGCATCGCTAGGCATCATCGACTTCGACTTCTCTTCCTTCATCATCGGGGAAGGAGTCGTCACAGCCGCTTTCATCTTGACGGTCAGGTGGCGCAGTACTGCGTCGTTGAACTTGAACGCATGTTCGAGTTCGTTCAGCGTATCGCCGTCGCACTCGATGTTCATCAGAACGTAGTGGGCCTTGTGGATCTTCTGGATCGGGTAAGCCAGCTGACGGCGGCCCCAGTCTTCCAGGCGATGGATGGTGCCGTTCTTGGCGGCAACAATGGCGCGATAGCGCTCGACCATGCCGGGCACCTGTTCGCTTTGGTCCGGATGGACGATAAAGCAGATTTCGTAATGGCGCATGCAATCTCCTTTTGGGATAAACCCTCCGCCATGCGGGTGCGGTAGGGCAAGGTGGAAAAGCCCACGACTATATCAGAAACCGTTGGCATTTGGGAAAAACAGGGAACTGATTCTCAGAAACTGTCTTCGGCGAGTTCCAGGGCACCAGCCGCACCGGCCACCACGGATTCGGCCAGGCCCGATGCCTGGGTCAGGAAATGATCAGCATAAAACCGGGTCGTCGCCAGTTTTGCTATCCAGAAAGGATCGGTTTCTCCGGCAGCAATCTTGCTACGGGCAATAACTGCGGCGCGCCCCATCTGCCAGCCACCCGCCACTATGCCGAAGAGATGGAGGAAAGGAACTGCACCGACATGGGCCGCGTTAGGATCAGTGGAGAAATTGGCCACAATCCAGGAAACAGCCCTTTGTAGCGCGTCGACCGCAGCATTCTGCCGAGCGCCAATGACCGCCAGATCGCCATCAAGCTGCGCTGCCGCAGCCCGCATATCCGCGATGACCGCCATGATCGTTGCCCCTTTTTCGCGAGCAATCTTGCGACCGATCAGATCATTCGCCTGAATGGCAGTCGTTCCCTCGTAGATGGCGGTAATCCGCGCATCGCGCAAATGCTGAGCAGCACCGGCTTCCTCGATATAACCCATGCCACCATGAACCTGCACGCCGAGCGAAGCAATATCAATGGCACTCTCGGTACTCCAGCCCTTGACGACAGGAATCAACAGGTCGGCAAAAGTCCGTGCTTTTTCTCTAGCCGCAGCATCCTGGTTGCCATGTGCATTATCCTGTGCAGCGGCCGTGACATAGGCCAGCGCTCGCATGGCTTCTATGCGGGCGCGCATGGACAGCAGCATGCGGCGCACATCGGGATGCTTGATTATCGGCACCTTCGGACCGCCCCGGACACCGACTTCGGTACCCTGGACACGATCCTTGGCATAAACCACTGCACGCTGATAGGCGCGCTCGGCATCGCCCAGCCCCTCGAGGCCAACATTGAAGCGAGCCGCATTCATCATGATAAACATGTATTCGAGCCCACGGTTTTCTTCACCAACCAGCGTGCCGATAGCCCCACCGTGGTCGCCGAAGGCCAGGACTGCCGTCGGGCTCGCGTGAATGCCCAGCTTGTGCTCAATCGAAACGCAATAAACGTCATTGCGCTCAGCCGGCTTACCGCCAGCCTTGAGCAGGAACTTGGGGACGACAAACAGCGAAATACCTTTGACTCCTTCGGGTGCATTGGGGGTCCGCGCCAACACGAGATGGACAATGTTGTCCGTCATGTCATGCTCGCCATAAGTGATGAAAATCTTCTGACCGAAAATGCTGTACGTTCCATCACCCACCGGTTCGGCGCGCGAGCGCACGGCTGCCAGATCCGAACCAGCCGATGGCTCGGTCAGGTTCATTGTGCCGGTCCAGTCGCCGGAAACGAGATTCGGCAGATAAACTGCCTTCTGTTCATCGGTTCCGGCAATCATCAACGCCTCGATCGCACCCTGCGTCAACATCGGACACAGCGAAAAAGCATGGTTGGCAGCCTTCCACATTTCGCTGACGGCCGTAGACAAGAGCTTGGGCAAGCCCTGCCCGCCAAATTCCGGGTCGCAACTCAGGCCGTTCCAGCCATTATCGACAAACTGACGGTAAGCTTCCTTGAACCCTGGCGTAGTCGTAACAACGGTATCTTTCCATTTGGCGCCATCCCTGTCGCCAACCCGGTTCAATGGCGACAAAACCTCACCGGCAAAGCGGGCAGCCTCTTCCAGTATCGCGTCAACAATGTCTGGCGTTGCCTCCTCAAACCCTGGTAAAGAAACCACCAGATCAAGACCAGCCAACTCCTGCATGACAAAACGTATTTCTTTCAGCGGGGCAAGATATTCGCTCATCAATTTTTTTCCATACGGTTAGCGGTTTCTTTTAACTCGATCAGGAACAGCACATCCTCGACCACCGGCAAGGAAAAACCCAGACGTTGCCCCCCCCGGTTGTCACGCAGCAATTGGTACATGTAACCGACGACATCGCCGGAATTCCACAAATCGACGATTGTATTGACCAGACGAGGCAGGCCTTCCAGAGACTGTACGCCGGGCACGACTGGCTGCTCACCGGAAACATCTATCGCGGAAAGAGCATCGTCCCAACTCTGAACCTCAACGTTGAAATGCAGATTGAGATTGCGGGCGACATTTTCAAACTCCGCGCGCATACCGGCCATCCGGTACACATCCATCAAGCGAATCCACGGCTGCAATGCCTCCCGCGGATTGTGATCGATATACTCCTGCAACGCCTGGGCAGCGCCCTTGACTCGACCAAACGAAAGCATGATGTCGGCCAGTTCCATAACAGGATTGGCTTCAAAATGCTCATCCAATGTCGTCGCATTGATCGACATCAGGGAGTCATGTCCACGCTCAGGCGCCTTCGCCTGCCTGGGCATTTCCGATCGACTGGATGGGCTTTCGCCCCCGTCGGCATCAAGCTCAACATCGACTTGCATCGGCATGCCCATGGCTACCGGCTCAAAAGGAAGGTCGACGCCACCAAGTTCCTCGCGTTCATCGGCGCGCCTTGGATCAACCTTCAATTCAGGAATCAGGATCGGAGCTTGAGAATTGCTGGCGCCGAGCATCCTCTCTCGATAATTTCTCCATCCGAGCCAACCAGCCAAGCCGAGGGCCGATCCAATCAGAACCCCGTAAAGCGCCCACTCCGACAATCCCGACGAGGGCTCCTCGGCGGCTGGAGGGAATTTTTGCGGCTGTCTGACAGACATATCGCCAGTTGGCGATGGCGCAGCGACGGTGGGTGGTGAACCATTGCGTGCAACGTCATCAGGCGCAGAGGAGTTGGATACAGGTGTCGCGCCCCCCGTTTCCACACGCTGGGCAAACTCTGCCGCACGCTGCTGGAGTTCCCCCAGCGTACCCTCCATGTTCCGCAACTTTTCGGCAGTCGCCATTTGCGACGTGGCCTGTTCGTGCATGGCCATTAACATCCGGAACTCAAGACGCAATATTTCGCGCTGTGTCTCCTTGGTCTCCGCCCTCCCACTGGACAATCCAGTCGCCAGACGCAAGGATGGTTCAGCGACATCGCCATCGTCCGACAACATCAGGCGGTCTGGCATTTCACGAGAAACGGAGCGTTTTTCAGCAGGCCGGACAGGCAACCTCGGTGGCTCAGCGCTGATCACTGGCACGACCGAGCGCACTCGAACCGGCCGCCGAACCGGCTGTTTATCACGAGGCGCCACAACTTCACGCAGGGGCGGCTCTGCCCTCGGAGACTGCCCGTTCCCGAGCGGGGATGCCATAAGAATATATTCTCGGGATACCTCATGCCCGCAACCCAACTGAACCGCCAATTGCATAATCGGTTCGCGTAACGGCACATCCGAGCGAATTTCGAGAACTGGCTGCACGCCTTTGCGCACGCTCAAGGCGGCTTTTCTGAGCCAAGGAAGATCGCCTGACCCAGGCGGCTGTACAAGACGAAAACAACTGGCGTCAAGCTTCTGCTTTTCTGCACCCAGAAGATCGATTTCGAGCTGAATCCGCTCACCCAGAACGGGCTGCCCACGCAAATCACCCAAACCGACCGCAAACACCCCTCCCGAAAAAGCGAGCATCAAGACCGGCAAAGAATAGCGATAAGCATGGCGCCGCAAAGACGAAACTCCAAATGACATTGAATTATTGAAATTGTAGCTGTTATTTTCCTGCCAGATAAGCCGAATCGTCGAAGCT
>NZ_JAVHPH010000022.1:5266-7009 GCF_036170495.1 Azonexus sp. | reverse complement strand
CCGGCCGGCCAGCTGTTCGACCTGTTCGGTTTCACCGTCGCCAACGTCGTCAAGACGGCCAAGGCGCTGTTGTCCTGATTTTCAAGAGAGGGAGTTAGTTTCATGGCTATCAAGGTTGCTATCAACGGTTTTGGTCGTATCGGTCGCTGCACGCTGCGCGCCATTTACGAGCAGGGTCTGCAAAATGAATTCGACGTCGTCGCCATCAACGCTGCCGGCGACCTGAAGACCAACGCGCACCTGCTCAAGTACGACACCACGCACGGCCGTTTCCGCACCAGCGTCGACACCGAAGGTGAAAACTGCATCATCATTGATGGCAAGAAGATCGCCTTCTACTCGACCAAGAACCCGAAGGACATCAACTGGGCCGACCACGGCGTTGATATTGTTCTCGAATGCACCGGCGCCTACACCTCCAAGGCCAAGGCCCAGCCGCTGCTCGAACAGGGCGCCAAGCGCGTGCTGATCTCCGCCCCGGGTGGCGACGATGTCGATGCAACCATCGTCTATGGCGTCAATGATGGCATCCTGAAGGCCGACATGACCGTCGTCTCGAACGCTTCGTGCACGACCAACTGCCTGGCTCCGGTCGCCAAGATCCTGTCCGACAACATCGGCATCAAGCAGGGCCTGATGACCACCATCCACGCCTACACCAACGACCAGGTCACCGTCGACGTCCGTCACAAGGACCTGCGCCGCGCCCGCGCCGCTGCCGCCAACATCATCCCGACCAAGACCGGCGCGGCCGCCGCCGTCGGTCTGGTGCTGCCGCAACTCAAGGGCAAAGTCGATGGTTTCGCCCTACGTGTGCCGACCATCAACGTTTCGCTGGTCGACCTGACCTTCACCGCCGGCCGCTCGACCACCAAGGAAGAAATCAACGCCTTGATGACCGCCGCCGCCAACGGCCCGCTCAAGGGCGTACTGGACGTCAACAACGACCCGCTGGTCTCCTCCGACTTCAACCACACCACCGTTTCTTCCACCTTCGATGCGACGCAGACCCGCGTCATTCAGGGCGAAGACGGCAGCACGCTGGTCAAGGTTCTGGCCTGGTACGACAACGAGTGGGGTTACTCCTGCCGCATGCTCGACGCGGCCCGCGCCTGGATGGCCGCCAAGTAAGCCGTTTGTTTCAAAAAAGGGGCCGCAAGGCCCCTTTTGTTTCACCCCCAACCGTTTGACTTTCGGAGGAATCAAGATGCACAAAACGCACCGTATTACCTTCCTGGCCGCCATCGCCGCGCTGTTCTTGACCACGACCGCCTTCGCGGCCGATGAGGAGCCGGGCAACAAAGAAGAGGCCGCTGAAGCCGTGATCGTCGGCAATCCGCCGGCTGACTCGCCATTCGGCAAACTCAAGATCGGCATGAAATACGAAGAAGTCATCGCCATCGTCGGCAAACCGACCAGTGAATCAAGCTGGTGCACCGGCAAACAGAACATTCCCTTCTATTTCGGCGACGATCGCGGCCGGGCCGAAGCCCACTTCAAGGGCTTGGGCAAGCTTGATTTCAATGCCACCGTCTCGATGTACCCCTTCCGCATCTGCAAGGGCAACGCCCCGCTCGATCTGGTTTATATCGAGTACAACCCCGAGGCTACCGGCGAATCGCCGAAATAAGCCTTCACGGAACGCGACCGACACGTCATGCCTCTGCGTCTTGCCATCAACGGTTATGGCCGTATCGGTCGCTGCTTTCTGCGCGCGCTGCAGGAATCCAGCGTCGCCCACGA
>NZ_JAVHPH010000022.1:0-5166 GCF_036170495.1 Azonexus sp. | reverse complement strand
CCCTGCTCGCCGACGCGGCGCGCGGCCCACTCAAAAAGCTGGTGGCCTATTCCGAAGCCGCGCACGCCTCGATCGATTTCAATCACGATCCGCATTCGGCCATTGTCGATGGCAGCCAGACACGCACCGCCGGCACCCATCTCGCCAATCTCTTCGTCTGGTTCGACAACGAATGGGGCTTCGCCAACCGCATGCTCGAGGTCGCCGACCACTGGTCGCGGCTGTGGCCACGGAAACGCATTTAATCAAAACCAAGGAGATAGACATGAACGTCATCAAGCTGACCGACCTCGACGTATCCGGCAAGCGCGTTTTCATCCGCGCCGACTTGAACGTGCCGCAGGACGAGGCCGGCAACATCACCGAGGACACCCGTATCCGCGCCTCGCTACCGTCGATCAAATACTGTCTCGACAAAGGCGCGGCAGTCATGGTCACCTCCCACCTCGGTCGGCCGACCGAAGGCGAGCTGACGCCGGACGACAGCCTTCTACCGGTCGCCGTACGCCTCGGCCAGATGCTGCACACCTCGGTCCGCCTGATCCAGGACTGGGTCGACGGCGGGTTTGAGGTCAAGCCGGGCGAAGTCGTCCTGCTCGAAAACTGCCGCGTCAACAAGGGCGAAAAGAAGAACAACGACGAGCTGGCCGAGAAGATGGCCAAGCTCTGCGACGTCTACGTCAACGATGCCTTCGGCACCGCCCACCGCGCCGAAGCGACCACCCACGGCATCGCCAAGTACGCCCCGGTGGCCTGCGCCGGCATGCTCATGGGCGCCGAAATCGACGCCCTGACCAAGGCCCTGACCAACCCGAAACGTCCGCTCGTCGCCATCGTCGGCGGTTCCAAGGTATCCAGCAAGCTGACCATCCTCAAGTCGCTGGCCAGCAAGGTCGACCAGTTGATCGTCGGCGGTGGTATCGCCAATACCTTCCTGCTCGCTTCCGGCAAGCGCATCGGCGACTCGCTGGCCGAAGCCGACCTGGTCAAGGAAGCCCACGCCATCATGGACATCATGAAGGAACGCGGTGCCGAAGTGCCCTTGCCGACCGATGTCGTCGTCGCCGACGAAGTCTCGGCCCTGGCCCGTGCCAACAAGATATCGGTCGATGACGTCGCCGTTCACGACCGCATTCTCGACGTCGGCCCGAAGACCGCCGCCGCGCTGTCGCAGATCATCGCCAACGCCGGCACCATCGTCTGGAACGGCCCGGTCGGCGTCTTCGAACTGCCGCAATTCGCCGGCGGCACCAAGATGATGGCCTCGGCCATCGCCCACTCCGAGGCTTTCTCGATTGCCGGCGGCGGCGATACGCTGGCCGCCATCGCCAAGTTCCACATCCATGACGACGTCGGCTACATATCGACCGGCGGCGGCGCTTTCCTCGAATTCCTCGAAGGCAAGACCCTGCCGGCGATTGCCATCCTCGAAGAGCGCGCGGCAAAATAAGTCGAAAAATCGCGGTCGACCGGCACATTGCTACGGTCGACCGCAAAAAAAGCCCAAAACCAAAGAAGAGAACCGGGAAAAGAGACGATACATGCTCCGCCACACCAAAATCGTTGCCACGCTGGGCCCGGCCTCCTCCTCGACCGAGGTGCTCGAGCGCATGGTGCAGGCCGGCGTCGACGTGGTCCGGATGAATTTTTCGCACGGCACGGCCGACGACCACAAGGCGCGCGCCGAAGGCATCCGGGCCGCGGCGGCCAAATTCGGCCGGACGGTCGGCATCCTCGGCGACCTCCAGGGACCGAAGATTCGCGTCGGCAAGTTTGCCGATGGCCAGATCGCGCTCACCGTCGGCGCCGCCTTCGTCCTCGATGCAACCTGCCCACTCGGCAACCAGGAACGCGTCGGCCTCGATTACAAGGATCTGCCCAAGGACGTCGTCAATGGCGACATCCTGCTCCTCGACGATGGCCGCCTCAAACTCGAAGTCACCGGCGTCCGCGGCCCCGAAATCCACACCCGCGTGCTGGTCGGCGGCGAGTTATCGAACAACAAGGGCATCAACCGCCAGGGCGGCGGCCTGACCGCGCCAGCGCTGACCGCCAAGGACATGGACGACATCAAGACCGCCGCCCAGATCGGCGTCGATTTCGTCGCCGTCTCCTTCCCGAAAAGCGCCGCCGACATGTACATGGCGCGTCAGCTGTTGCGCGCCGCCGGCAGCACTGCCGTGCTCATCGCCAAGATCGAACGCGTCGAAGCGATCACCAACCTGGCCGAAATCCTCGACGCCTCGGACGGCATCATGGTCGCCCGCGGCGATCTGGCCGTCGAAGTCGGCGATGCCTCGGTACCCGCCCTGCAGAAAAAAATGATCCGCCTGGCCCGCGACAAGAACAAGCTGACCATCACCGCAACGCAGATGATGGAATCGATGATCCAGTCGCCGGTGCCGACCCGGGCCGAGGTCTCGGATGTCGCCAACGCCGTACTCGACGGCACCGACGCCGTCATGCTCTCGGCCGAAACGGCGGCCGGCAAATACCCGGTCGAAGTTGTCGAATCGATGGCCCGCATCTGCGTCGAAGCCGAGCGTTCGGCCGACGTCACCCTCGACCGCGAATTCCTCGACCGCGTGTTCACCCGCATCGACCAGTCGATCGCCATGGCCGCCATCTGGACGGCGCATCACCTCAAGGTCAAGGCCATCGCCGCCCTCACCCAGTCCGGCTCGACGGCGCTGTGGATGAGCCGCCTGAACTGCGGCGTGCCGATCTACGCGCTGACCCCGGATGCCGAATCGGTCGGCCGCATGGTCCTCTACCGCGGCGTCTGTCCGCTGGCGATGAAGCAGCAGCACACCGACCGCGACCTGCTGCTGGCCGAAGCCGAGCAACTCCTGATCGACCGCGGCGTCGTCGAAAAAGGCGAGCTCATCGCCCTGACCATCGGCGAGCCGATCGGCACCACCGGCGGCACCAACACGCTCAAAATCGTCCGTGTTGGCGAACACACCATCGCGATGCGCCGCCCGTGACCGCGCTGCCCCGACTAAACAGGTCGCATCGGCTGTTCTGGGCGGCGTCGCTCGGCGCCGCACTGGCCGCCTGGAGCATTGCCTGGCTGCACGTCGATGATTTCCGGGAAACGCTGTGGCGCCATGCCGGCCAGCGCGTCCAGTCGCTGGCGCGCAGCCACGCCGGGCTGGCCTCGCTGACCCTGACCCTGGCCGACGAAGAACTGCAATTACTGCGCCGGGCCTATCGCGAGAAAGATGTAGGCGCCTTCCGCCGCGAAGCCGAGCGCCTGTCGAGCGAAGAGGCCAGCGGCCCGATCAACCGGGCCGCCCTGCTAGGCGCCGACGGCATGACCATCGCCAACTACCTGCGCGGCAAGGAAATCAGCCGGGCAGCCAACCTTGCCGACCGCCCCTATTTCCAGGCCCTGTCGCGCAGCAGCGCCGACCGCCTGTTCATCACCGAACCGATGTTCGCCCGCATCACCGGCCAGTGGATCATCCTTTTCGCTCGCCCCATCCTGCGCCAAAAACAATTCGCCGGACTTGTTTTCGTCGGCTTTGAAGCCGAGCGCCTCGGCTTCCTGTTTGATACGGTCGACCCGACCAGCGAGCAAGTCAGCATTCTCTCGCCGGAAGGGCGCATTGCCGCCCATTCGCAAGGCATCACGGGACACACAGGGGAGACCGTCAGCCTCCCCGCCGGCGCCAGCGAGCAGCCTTTCATCCTGGCCAGCCCGATCGATGGCGTCAGTCGCCTGTCCGCCGTCAGCGACATTCCCGGCCTGGGCATGCGCGTCGTTGCCGGCATCGACACCGCGACGCTTGACCAACAACTGGCCGCCTACCGCCAGACCGCCTACCTGCCGGCCTTGCTGCTGACCTTGATCCTGATCCCGGCGGCCATCCTGATTTATTTCGGCAGCCGCCGCCAACGCGCCATCCAGGCCGACCTCAGCCATGAAATCGAACGTTCGCGAACCGTATTCGAAAGCATGCGCGAAGGCATCCTGCTGCTCGACACGCAGACGGCCATCACCTTCGGCAACGGGGCAGCCCGCGCCTGGCTGCCCGACACGAACGGCCGGCCTTTCCTCGACGCCGCGCAGCGGGCCGGCTTCAGCCTGGTCACGGAAGACGACGTGCCGTTTGTTGACGATCCCTTGCGCGCCGTCTGCCTGGCCACCGGCCGCGACCTCGAAGGGGTCTGGTTCAAGCGCCCCAGCGACGACACCTGGCTGGCCCTGGCGGTGCGCGTGCTGCACCAGAACGAACAAGCCGTGAGCGGGCTGATCGTGACCTTACTCGACCGCGGCGACGAACATGAGCGCCTGACCGAATCCGCGCTCAACGAGAGCATTCTGGCCGGCATGCCCGACGCCATCATGATTACCGATGCGCGGGGCCGGATCATCAAGATCAACGCCGCGTTTACCCAACTGACCGGCTACCCGGCGCCAGAGATCATCGGCCAGACGCCGGCGATACTGCGTTCCGGCCGTCACGATGACGCCTTCTACGCCGCGATGTGGGATGCCCTGATCGAGCAGGGGCGCTGGTCGGGCCGCATCTGGAACCGGCGCAAGGCCGGCGAGGAATACTGCGTGTGGTACAGCATCAGCGCGGTAGCCGACCCACACGGCCAAACGGCCCGCTACATCGCGGTCAGCCGTGACATCACCGAGCAGGCCGCGCACGAATCCGACCTCTGGCAGCGCGCCAATTTCGATCCGCTCACCGGCCTCGCCAACCGCACCCGGCTGACCGACCGCCTTGCCCACGCCCGCGCCCACAGCAAACGCCACGGCCATGGCTTCGCCCTGTTTTTCCTCGATCTCGACCGCTTCAAGCCGGTCAACGACACGCTCGGCCATGCCGCCGGCGACGCCCTGCTGCGTCAGGTAGCCAAGCGCATTGCCGGCATCCTGCGCGAGGAAGACACGCTGGCGCGCATCGGCGGCGACGAATTTGCCCTGTTGCTACCGCGCATCGCCAGCGCCGGCGACGCCTCGCGCGTGGCCAGCAAAATTCTCGACGTCATCCGCGCCCCCTTCGATCTGGCCGAGGGCACGGTCAGCATCGGCATCAGCATCGGCATCGCGCTCTACCCGGAACACGCCACCGACAACCAGGCGCTGACCGAAGCCGCCGACCTCGCCCTCTATGCCGCCAAGGCCGGCGGCCGCAATGGCTGGCGTTT
>NZ_JAVHPH010000021.1:0-1379 GCF_036170495.1 Azonexus sp. | reverse complement strand
TGGGCACGCGTGCAGGCGAGCGGCATGGCCAGCGAACACCCGATCGACGACTACACGGTGCGCGCCGTCGAAACTTGGCTGGCCGACCAGCTGCCCGGCCGGGCTTACCGCATCGTTTATCCGGGCGAGCAGCCAGTCGGTTTGCAAGCGCTCGGCAAACTGGCCGGCTGGCATCACGCCTCGCCCTTCATGGTCGGTGTCGATGCCGAATGGGGCAGCTGGTACGCCTACCGGGCGGCCGTGCTGATCGATTTTCAATTTTCGGCTTTTTTTCCGGTTGACCGTGGGAACCCCTGCCTCGACTGCCAGTCGACGCCTTGCATCAGCGCCTGCCCGGCCGACGCGCTGGCTGGCGGCCAGTTCAACCTGCAAGCCTGCAGCGGCTTCCGCCTGCAACCGGATTCGCCTTGCGCCGAAGGCTGCCTGGCCCGCCAGGCCTGCCCGGTCGGCGCCGAACATCGCTACGAGGCGACCCAGATCGCCCACAGCTACCGCCGCTCGCTGGCCATGCTCCGGCAATACCTCGAACCCAAAAACTGACTGGAATCCACCATGCGCTCAACCCTGCTTTTTCTCCACCTGGCCGGCGTCATCGTCTGGATCGGCGGCATGTTCTTCGCCCACTTCTGCCTGCGCCCGGTGGCCGCCGAACAGCTCCCGCCGCCCCTGCGCCTGCCGCTGCTGGCCGGCGTGCTCGGCCGCTTCTTCCGGATCGTCGCGGTGGCGATTGCCCTGATCCTGCTCTCCGGTATCGCGCGCATGCTCCACGTCGGTTTCGCCAACGCCCCGCCGCACTGGCACGTCATGCTGAGCAGCGGCCTGATCATGACCATCATCTTCGTCGACATCGCGCTGCGCCATTTCGTCCGGCTGCAGGCTGGCGTGGCGGCGCAGGACTGGCCGGCGGCCGGGGCGGCGATGAACACCATCCGCCAGCGCGTCGCGCTCAATCTCGGGTTGGGCGTGGCGACGGTCGCCGTCGCCTGTTTCGGCGTCGGTTTCTAAGCGCCGACCGGCTTGACGCCAAACAGCGCGATCCAGCCGCGCGCGACGCGATAGGCCACCCACAGGCCGAGGATGGCGATCAATATCCAGGCCAGCGGAATGCCGATGAGGGTGATGACGAGCAGGCCGTAGAAAAACAGCCCGAGCAAGGTGAACCAGAACGTACGGATCTGCCAGCGAAAGTGGCTTTCCAGCCAGGTGCCATTGGCCTCGCTGCGCTTGAGGTAATTGAGGAAAACGGCGCACAGCGACGGCAGGCCGAAGACGAAGCCGCCGGCCACGGTGGCCGCCGAGGTGATGCCGACCAGCACGGCGATGGCGTGCAGGCCGTAGATGAAATGGGTGAGCTGAACCAGCGAGGGGCGCACGCCCTG
>NZ_JAVHPH010000020.1:0-1380 GCF_036170495.1 Azonexus sp. | reverse complement strand
TTGGTCTTGAAAATGGTGTCGTCGAAATTGCGCACGCCGACGAAGCCGCCGGTATTGACGTCGATGGTCGTCATCGCCTCGGTCTGATCCATGATCAGGTAGCCGCCGGATTTCAGATCGACACGGCGGGCCAGGGCTTTCTGGATTTCGTCCTCGACGCCGTGCAGGTCGAACAGCGGGCGCTGGCCGGTGTAATGCTCCAAAAGCTTGATCACCGCCGGCGTGTATTCCTGAGCGAAGACGGTCAGTTTTTGGAAATTTTCCCGCGAGTCGATGACGATGCGGGTCGTATCGGGATTGACGAAGTCGCGCAGGACGCGCTGGCCGAGCGACAACTCCTGATAAAGCAGGGTGGGCGGCCCGAAAGTGCGGGCCTTTTCGCGGATATCGGCCCAGGTTTTGCGCAGGTAGGCGATGTCGGTGGCGAACTCTTCGTCGCTGGCATTTTCGGCCATGGTGCGCACGATGAAACCACCGGGTTCGTCGTTCGGCACGAGACGGTTGATCTTTTCGCGCAGCGATTCGCGCTCGGCCTCCGATTCGATGCGCTGCGAGATACCGATGTGCTTTTCCTGCGGCAAATAGACGAGCATGCGGCCGGCGATGGAAACCTGCGTCGATAGCCGCGCCCCCTTGGTGCCGATCGGGTCCTTGACGACCTGGACGAGGATGCTCTGTCCCTCGTGCAGCATTTTCTCGATCGGCCGTTCGGGAGCCCGGTCCTGCGTCGCTTCGCGCGGTTGCCAGATGTCAGCGACGTGCAGGAAGGCTGTGCGGTCGAGCCCAACGTCGATGAACGCCGACTGCATGCCGGGCAGGATGCGGCAGATGCGCCCGAGATAAACATTGCCGACCAGGCCGCGGCTTGCCGTGCGCTCGATATGGAGTTCCTGGACGACACCCTGTTGCATGACGGCAACGCGGGTTTCCTGCGGGGTGAAATTGATCAGGATTTCTTCAGACATAGTCTCTACAATGCGCGGTTTCGCTGCATTCTACTATGCCCAAAGCCCCTGAACTCCTCGCCCCCGCCGGCTCGCTCGAGATGATGCGCACCGCCTTCGATTTCGGCGCCGACGCCATCTACGCCGGCCAGCCGCGCTACAGCCTGCGCGTGCGCAACAACGAGTTCGGCAGCATCGAAAAACTGGGCGAAGGCATCAACGAGGCGCACGCCCGCGGCAAGCAGTTTTTTGTCGTCAGCAACATCATTCCGCACAACGCCAAGCTGCCCACCTATCTCGACGACATGGCGCCGGTCATCGCCCTCAAGCCCGACGCCCTGATCATGTCCGACCCCGGCCTCATCGACATGGTGCGCGAAACCTGGCCGGAACAGGTCATCCACCTCTCGGTGCAGGCCAACACGGTGAATTGGGC
>NZ_JAVHPH010000019.1:1517-7047 GCF_036170495.1 Azonexus sp. | reverse complement strand
GGTGCCGACCTGGCGCCGTGACGGCCGCGACGCCTTCGGCAATCCGGTGACCTGGGTGGCCTTTCATGCCCCGCACGACGCGCTGATCATCCGCTCGGTCATGACCGTCGCCGTCATGCCGCATCTGCCCAAGGATATCGAGGCTTCGCTGCCCTGGGAGGAGGTCCGCGACCGCCTGGCCTACGATTCGACCGATCCGGTCCCGGCCGACCTCGATGCGACGCGTTTCTTGTTCGAAAGCCCGCACGTCCGCGTCAAGCACGAGCTGGCCGACTACGCCGCCGATTGTTTTCCGCCCAAGACGCCGGTGCTGGTTGGCGCCCAGGCGCTGATGGCGAAGATTTTCCGTGAATTCACTTTCGACCCGGAGGCGACCACCGTGTCGACGCCGGTCCTCGAAGTGCTCGAAAACAAGCGCGGCGTCTGCCAGGACTTCGCCCACCTGATGATCGCCTGCCTGCGCGCCCTTGGCTTGTCTGCCCGCTATGTCAGCGGCTACCTGCTCACCCGCCCACCGCCGGGCAAACCGCGGCTGATCGGCGCCGACGCCTCGCACGCCTGGGTTTCCGTCTATGCGCCGGACGCTGAAAATGACTGGGTCGATTTCGATCCGACCAACAATCTGCTGCCGGATACCGAGCACATCACGCTGGCTTTCGGCCGCGATTTCTCGGACATTTCGCCGCTGCGCGGCATCATTCTCGGCGGCGGCGGCACGGAGCCGGATGTTGCCGTGACGGTGATCCCGCTCGACGAAGAAGAGCTGCCGAGCGAACTGCGCGACGCGGCTGGCGACGCGCCAAAATCCGCCGCGGACGACCAATGACGCGCCGCGTCGCCATCATCGGCGGCGGCCCGGCCGGACTCATGGCGGCCGAAATGCTCGCGGCAGGCAATCCCACGGTCAACCCGAAAAAAGTCGATATTTTCGAAGCCATGCCCTCGGTCGGCCGCAAGTTCCTGATGGCCGGCAAGGGCGGCATGAACATCACCCATTCCGAGCCGCTGGCCGATTTCATGGGGCGCTACGCCGAACGGGCCGGCGAAATCGCGCCGCTGCTCGACGCCTTCGGCCCGAGCCAGTTGCGCGAGTGGATGCATGGGCTGGGCATCGCCACCTTCGTCGGTACCTCCGGCCGGGTTTTTCCGACCGACATGAAAGCCGCCCCGCTGCTCCGCGCCTGGCTGCATCGTCTGCGCGGGCAGGGCGTCGGCTTTCATGTCCGCCACCGCTGGCTGGGCTGGGCGGCGGACGGCCGCCTGCGTTTCGCGATGCCGGCCGGCGAGAGCGCGGTTGCCGCCGATGCGGTGATTCTGGCTCTGGGCGGCGGCAGCTGGGCCAAACTCGGCTCGGATGGCGCCTGGGTGCCGACGCTGGTCGACCGCGGCATCGAGGTGGCGCCGCTCAAGCCGGCCAACTGCGGGTTCGACGTGGCGTGGAGCGCGTATTTCAGCGAGCGTTTCGCCGGCGCCCCGGTCAAGGCCGTGAGCGCCCATTGCTACACCCCAGGAGTGCTTCCTTCGGGGCGCGGTCAACCGGAAAAAAAGGGCGAATTCAACATCACCGCGACGGGCATCGAAGGCGGTCTCATCTACGCCGTGTCGGCGCCCTTGCGCGATGCGCTGGCCGGCGCCGGCAGCGCCGTGCTCAGCCTCGACCTGGCGCCCGGGCGCAGCTTCGAGAAACTGGCCACCGACCTCGCCCGGCCGCGTGGCCGCGACTCGCTGGCCAATCATCTGCGCCGGCATGCCGGCATCGATGGCGTCAAGGCCGGGCTGCTCCGCGAATTCTGCTCGCCGGAAACGCTGAACCAGCCGTTCCGCCTGGCTGCCGCCATCAAGGCCCTGCCGCTGCCGGTGACGGCGACCCGGCCGCTCGATGAAGCGATCAGCACGGCGGGCGGTGTCACCTTCGAAGGGCTCGACGAAAACCTCATGTTGCGCCGCCAGCCCGGTGTTTTCTGCGCCGGCGAAATGCTCGACTGGGAGGCGCCGACCGGCGGCTACCTGCTCACCGCCTGCCTGGCCAGCGGCCGGGCGGCCGGCCAGGGGGCCGGTCGCTGGCTGGAGCGTTCGGCCTAAACGGCGTTTCCGGGCGGTGCGGCGTCGTTGAGAATGGCCAGCGCGCCTTCAAAATCGAAGACGGAGACGCAATCCTCGAATGTCCGGAAGCGCCTGCCGAGGATCATTCTCAAGCTTGTCGCCTGGTGGCGAACGAGATCCTGGGCGCTCATGTCACCTTGTTGCAATTCCCGCCGGAGGCGTTCGACCAGCGCCCTGGTTGCTGCCGCATCGCCCGCTTCATCGCCGGGCTGTGCCGGCTGGACGAGGCCGGCCAATTGCTCGCGCAGTGCGCGGTAGGCCAGTTCGCTGGTGTCGATGAGCTGTTCGATGGCGGATGTTTCGCACCCTTCCTTGATCGCCGCTTCAAGTTCTACCGAGGTCTTGTGGATGTCGATGGCGCCGAGCGTGGCCGAGACGCCTTTGAGCGAGTGGGCGAGGCGGCGCGCCTCGTCACGGTTGCCGGTGGCCAGGTTGCTGCGGATGCGAGCAAAGTCGTTGCCGTGGTTTTCGGTGAACTTGGCGAGCAGCCGGAGATAGCTGTCCATCCGGCCGCGCACCGACTGTAGGCCGAAGCGGCTGTCCAGCCCGCTGATGCCGGCCAGTTGATGGGCGCCCGCTGACGCTTGGTCAGCCGGTCGTGGGATGGCCGGCTTGATTGGCAGCCAGCGGTTCAGGGCGGCAAACAGGATTTCCGGGGCGACCGGCTTGGCAACGTGATCGTTCATGCCGGCGGCCAGACAGGTCTCACGATCCTCGTCGAAGGCATTGGCCGTCATGGCGATGATCGGAATGCTTCCCCAGCCGGGTAGGGCGCGGATCTGGCGGGTCGCTTCGAGGCCGTCCATGATCGGCATCTGCATGTCCATGAGAACCAGGTCGTAATGCCGCTGGCGGGCTAACTCGACGGCTTCGGCACCATCGCCGGCGTGATCGACTTTGAGCCCCGCGGAGAGCAGCAATTCGAGGGCCACTTCGGCGTTGATGGCATTGTCTTCGGCCATCAGGATATGGGCGTCCCGCCGGTGGGCGGGGGCCGGGGTGGCGCGTTTTTCGGCCGTCGGTGCCTGATGCGCCGCGGCGATGCCGAGGCGCGCCGTGAACCAGAATGTGCTGCCTTTGCCCGGTTCGCTGTCGACGCCGATTTCGCCGTGCATTGCCTCGGCCAGTCGGCGGCTGATCGCCAGCCCGAGGCCGGTCCCGCCATAGCGGCGGGTCGTCGAGCTGTCGGCCTGTTCGAAGGGCAGAAAGAGGCTGGCCCGAGCCTCGGGGGAAATGCCGATACCGGTGTCGGCGACGGCGCCGCGGATGACGGCCTGGCCATCGGCGCGAGCGATCAGTTGCAGGCTGACGTGGATCGTCCCGCGGTCGGTAAACTTGATGGCGTTGGAGAGGAAGTTGAGCAAGATCTGCTGGAGCCGCAAAGGGTCGCCGAGCAGGGTTGGCGGCAGGGCCGGGTCGATCTCGTAATGGATCGGCAGGTGCTTGGCCTGGGCCCGGACGGCAACCATTTCGCAGGTGCTGGTGCAGATCTGTTCGAGCGAAAAGCCGGTGTTTTCGAGTTGCAGCTTGCCGGCCTCGATCTTCGAAATATCGAGCACATCGTTGATGATGCCCATCAGATGCTGCGCAGCGTCGGCAACCTTGCCCAGCCGATCATGCTGTTCGCTGTTGCCGGCGGCGCGCTGGGCAATGTGGGTGAGGCCGATGATGGCGTTCATCGGGGTGCGGATTTCATGGCTGATGTTGGCCAGAAAGGCACTTTTTGCCCGGCTGGCCGCTTCGGCGTCGTTCTTGGCCTGGATCAGCTGCTCGGTGCGGTCGGCGACGAGCGTTTCGAGGTGCTGACGGTAATTTTCCAGCTCGGACTGAATACGCTTTTTCTCGGTGACATCTTCCTTGATGCCGAGATAGTGCGTGATCATCCCATCCTGCTGACGGACCGGCGAAATGATGGCGAATTCGGTGAATATCGACCCATCCTTGCGCTGGTTGATGAACTCGCCGCGCCAGGTTCTGCCTTCGTTCAAGGTGGCCCACAGGTCGATATAGGTGGCGTCGGGCGTTTGCTCGGAGTGCAGCAGGCTCGGCTTCTTGCCGATGACATCGTCGCGACTGTAGCCGGTGTTGGCGACGAAGGCGTCGTTGACGTACTCGATGACGGCATCGGTGTTGGCAATGACGATGCTGTGCGGGGTCTGTTCGATGGCCAGCGACAACTGACGCAACTGTTCCTCGGCGAGGTGACGCTCGGTGACATCCTGCACCGTGCCGACGGCGAAGACGGCCTGGCCGGATTGATCAAAGCGGAGATGCGCCCGTTCGCGCACCCAGCGCAGTTCCTGACCGACGACGATGCGATGCTCGTTGTCATATTTTTCGCCGTTCAGTGCAGCCTTCCAGTTATTCAGGACGCGTTCGCGGTCGTCCGGGTGGATGCGGTCGATAAAGTCGGCCAGATGCAGGGCGTGATCTTCGGGGAGGCCGAATATCTGGTAGACCTCGGTGCTCCAGTTCAGCGTGTCATTGACAATGTCGAGCCGCCAGCTGCCGAGGTGGGCGATGGCCTGGGCTTCCTTGAGCTCGGCTTCGTTCTGGCTCAGGCGCTGCTCGAATTGCTTGCGTTCGGTGATGTCCTGGCTCGTTCCGAACAGCCGGCTGACCCGGCCGTCGCTGCCGTAGGCAAGCTGGCCGACGGTGTGGATCCAGCGTTCCTCGCCGTCATCGCGGCGGATGAGCCGGTATTCGGCGTCGAACGGCTGGCCGCCGCGAAAGACATGGTCGCGCGAGTAATTACTCATTCGCGTCCGGTCTTCGGGGTGGATCAGTTGCCGCCAGTCATCGGTGGTGAGCCGTTCGCCCGGGGCCATGCCGAATATTTCGTTGTGCGTTGGCGAACCGCTCAGGCAGTCGGTCGCGGCGTCGAAGGTGAAATGGCCGAGCCGCGCCAGGCGTTGGGCCTGCAGCAACATCGCCTCGCTCTGCGCCTGCGTTTGCCGCGAGCGCTGCATGCTCAGGCCGAGGCCGAGTTCGCCGGCAAGGTTGCCGAGCAGGGTGACCTCTTCGTCGTCGAACGGATCGGTGGTTGCTGAATAGAGGCTGAGGACGCCGCTGACCTGTCCGTCAACCCGCAGTGGCAGTGAAATCGATGAACGAAAGCCCTGGGCATTGGCCGCCTCTCGCCATGGCGCGAAGGAGGGATCGGCGTCGATATTCCGGATGATCGCCGGGACGCCGCTGCGCACGGCGCGGCCGCTCGGCCCGCGTCCGGTCGGCGTATCGTCCCAGGTGACGGTCAGGTTGGCGACATAGGGTTCGCACCGCCCGGAGCAGGCGGTTAGAACAATGCGCTTTTTTTCGTCGTGCCCCGCTTCGCCGACCCAGGCCGCCAGGTAGCCGCCAATATCGACCAGTACCGAGCAAACGTCAGCCAGCATCTGCTTTTCATCGCGGTGGCGGACCAGCGACT
>NZ_JAVHPH010000019.1:0-1417 GCF_036170495.1 Azonexus sp. | reverse complement strand
ACCGAGCAAACGTCAGCCAGCATCTGCTTTTCATCGCGGTGGCGGACCAGCGACTGGGCGACGCTGCTCATCATGCGCAGGGCGCGGTTTTGGCGGGTGATCTGCTGGCGGGAGATCTGGCGTTCGGTGATGTCGTTGACGACGCCGGTGGTGACGCTCGGGCTGTCGTCGGCGTTGCGCTCGACGACGCAGCTGCGATCCTCGACCCATAACCAGCGTCCGTCGCTGTGACGAATCCGGTATTCGAGGACCCGGGAATGATTTTTCGGGCGATTTTTGTCGTTGACCGTAGCAGCCAGTAAATGCCGGTCGTCGGGGTGAATTTGCGCCATCCAGTCGGTCTTGGTCTCGGGGGCGCTGTTTCGCGTATGGCCGAGCATGGCGAGCAGGCCGTCGCTGGCGATCAGGTAGCCGCTCTGGTGGCTATATTCCCAGCTGCCGGCAGCGGCCCCGTCGAGGGCCAGCCGCAGGTGCGTTTCGAGATGCAGCCGCTGGCGTTCATGCTGAGCCTGGAGCATGGCGCTTTCCAGACGTTCCAGGGCTAATTGCTCGAACAGCCGGCGTTGGCTGATGACGCCGAGAATCCGGCCGTCGTCGGCCAGCACGACCATGTGGCGAAGCTGGAAATGGTTCATCGTTTCGAGCGCCGTGGTCACCGTCACGTCCACCTGAACGCTGTGCACGGGCGTGCTCATGGCCTGGCCCAGGCTGGCCCCGTGCGGGTCTTCGAAAACGCTGATCAGACGCGGGATGTCGCGTTCGGTGATGATGCCGAGCGGCTTGTTGTCGGCGCTGACGATGAGGTAGTCGGCGGCATGCCCGACCATGCTGGCCAGGCCTTCGCCGAGCGTCGCTGTGGGCGGCAAACTCGGGATGTTCCGGTCCATGATGCCTTCCAGCGTGCGCAGGTGGCCGAAGGCTTGGCTGCCCAGACGCAGGCGGAAATCGGTGTCGCTGACGATGCCGCAGACCCGGCCCGCCGCATCGACGACGACGAGGTGGCGGATGCCATGTTGTTCGACCAGATGGCGGGCGCTGGTCATATCGAGATCGGCCGGGGCGGTGATCAGCGGGCGCGACATGATGGCATCGAGTCGTACATCGCCCGACTGGTGCTCATGCAGGCTGCGCAGGATGTTGCTTTCGGTGATGATGCCGAGGGCTCTGCCATCGGCCATGACGAGCAGGCTGGAGATGTGTTCGGCGGCCATGCGGTGGGCAGCTTCGCGCAGCGTGGCGGACGGTGGCAGGCTGCGCACCTGGCTGGTCATGATCTCGCGGAGCAGTGCGGGGGTCGGGCTCATTGGGTTTCCGGGTGGGTCGCCGCGATGATCGGCGAGAGGGCGCAGCAGGTTTCCTGCAGGCGCTCGGCAAGGGCGGCGAGGCGGTGGGCGATGAGCGGCGGGGCGGCCGGCTC
>NZ_JAVHPH010000018.1:0-1388 GCF_036170495.1 Azonexus sp. | reverse complement strand
ACTGGTGCCCCCGAACGGAATCGAACCGCTACCTGATGATTACAAATCAACTGCACGACCTTCATGCTACGGGGGCCCAAGTGATGGGGCGCGATTATAGCTTGAACAATCAAATTTCGACATGAGCACACTCACCAATCCCTTCGAGATCGCCCGGGAAACCCTGCGACTGCTGGCTGTACGCCGTATTCCCCCATCACCAGAGAATTACCTGACGCTTTATCACGAGATAGCCGGAACCAAGCCGGCCGGCGCTTCGTTTCCGGACGGGCAATTACGCTCGCTCGCCGCCGCCCTGCCCAAGGCCTCGCCGGACCAGTTGCGTCTGGCCCGGCAACTTGAAGAGGCGGTCAAAGCGGCCAATTGGGATGACTACAAGAAGCACCTGGGCGACTTCGTCGCCGGCCTTGCCGAATCCCAAAAACTAGCCTGGTCAGAGCTAATAGCCGATCTGTTGCGCCAATGGGATGCCAAACACCCGGGCCTAACCTCGGCCCGCAAGCGCGAGTCGCTCGAACACGTTTTGACGAGCAACACCGCGAACCCGGACACCCTATTCACCCGCCTACAGAGCCTGTTGCGCTCCTGGGGGCAAGGCAAGGACGCCGAACCTGTCGCCGCCGGTGAAGTGGCCAATTCAGAAATTGGCCCCAATTCCCGGTTGACCGTAACCACCGCCGATCTGCTACCCGAACTGCGTGAATTATTTGCTTTTACGCTCGAAACAGCCATGGCCACACAGTTGGTCGAAAGTCCGCAGCTCTCAACGGACGCCAAGGCACTGGCCCAAGACATCCGGAGCGCCGCGAGCCCGGCCCAACTGCAGGAATTCCTCACTCGCCTCAAGCGTTTCGCCTTCAAGCTCGAACTGCTGGCCGAAGATCAGGCGGAACTCCGCCACAGCCTCCTTGGCCTGCTCCGCCTGCTCGTCGGCAACATCACCGACCTGGTCCTCGACGACCACTGGCTGCACGGCCAAATCGACGTCGTCCGTGAAATCATTGACAAGCCGCTATCGCAGCGTGCCCTCGATGACGCCGAACGACGGCTGAAGGAAGTCCTCTACAAACAAAGCCAGCTCAAGGCCAGCCTTTCCGAAGCCCGGGATGCCATCAAGAGCATGCTCGCCGGTTTCGTCGATCACCTTGCCGACTTCGCCGAGGCGACCTCCGACTACCACGACAAAATCGAAAGCTGCGCTGGCAAAATCAGTTCAGCCAATGACATCTCCGAACTGGAAAGCGTGCTTGGCGAAGTCATGCGCGAAACCCGGACGATCCAGATCAACGCCCAGCGCTCGCGTGACGAGCTACGGTCAACCCAGCAAAAGGTTCAGGAATCCGAAGCGCGCATCCACGAACTCGAACGCGAACTCGAAACCACCAGCG
>NZ_JAVHPH010000017.1:39448-67939 GCF_036170495.1 Azonexus sp. | reverse complement strand
CGGCTTTCACCGGCACCAGCCTGCTCGACGAACTGCAAACGCGCGGCGTCGAAACGCTGATCATCGCCGGCTACATGACCCACAACTGCGTCGATTCAACCGCCCGCGAAGCCTTTCATCGCGGCTACCGGGTAGGCGTGGTTGCCGACGCCAGCGCGACGCGCGATCTGCAGGGGCCGGACGGCCAAACGATTCCGGCGGCGACGGTACACGCTGCCGTGCTGGCCGGGCTGGGGGACAGGATTGCTGAAATCATCGATGTGGCGACGCTGGTGAAGATGAAAGTGGTCTGACGGCAGGCTGAAACCGGTTGGCCGTGGCTTCCACGGTCAACCGGAAAAAACGGCAAAAAATCAAATGTGGCGCGGCCACGGAGGCTCATTACCGAAAGGTTGGGAATTGTAAAAATCCCTTCATATAAATTCACCAAACCTGTCGTCGAATGCAACTAACATGAATTTGGCGCTCGGGAGTTTGCGGGCAGCATTTGTTCAATCGGTCGCACAGGAGAAACACCATGGGAATTTTCAGCAATATTCTGGCCAAATTGGGTTTTGGCGATGACAAGAAGGACGTGGTTGCGGAAGCTGCTCCGACCGCTCCGGCCGCCGTTGAGGCTCCCGCAGCCGCTGTGCCGGTGGCAATCAGCGCCGTCGATGTCGTCGCCAAGCTGGAAGCGCTGGCCAAGGCCAATCCGGAAAAGCTCAACTGGAAGACGTCCATCGTCGATCTGCTGAAACTGCTCGGTCTGGACAGCAGCCTCGGGGTGCGCAAGGAGTTGGCCGCCGAACTTGGCTGCCCGGCCGACAAGATGGGCGATTCGGCGCAGATGAACATGTGGTTGCACAAGACCGTGCTGCAGAAACTGGCTGAAAACGGCGGCAATATTCCGGCTGAGTTGCTGTAAGCAACTGGCCCGGTTTCACTGCGAAGGCTCGCTCTTTTGGCGGGCCTTTTTCTTTGGCAGTTTAGCCGGCGAGGTGCTCGTCAAGCAGCCGTTCGCATTCCACCATCAGCGATTCGGCGATTTCGGAATGATGGTTGGGGTCGAGCGATTCCATCATTTCGTGGGCGGTGTACATGCCGGCTTCGCGCGACAGGCTGCTCTCGATCTGACGGGCGAGCTGGTCGCTGAGAGCGGAGAGTTGCCGGCGTTCGTTGAGCGGCATCTTGTTTTTCGAGCGCGCCAGCCAGTCGGCGGCCAGGCTGGCGCCCTGGGCTTCGGTCAGCCACTGGCCGTATTCGTAAAAAGCCGTCAGGCGCTCGGCGGCCAGCGCAAATATCAGCGCGATGCGCATGCCGCGTTCGGTCATCGAGGGGCTGGCAGGCTTCTCCCAAGTCATTTTTCACCCTCTTTTGTTATCCTGCCGCACCTTATCACGGCCGCCCGGCGGAATGCCCCGAATGCCTCTGAACACCCTCGAAGACCTGCGCACCGGCAAGCTGGCCGGGAGCCGGCGCCTCAAACTGGCTTGCGGCCTGAGCGAGTTTCCGCGCGAGATTTTTGCTCTGGCCGAGACGCTGGAGATTCTTGATTTGTCGGGGAATAGGCTGGCCACGTTGCCTGACGATCTGCCACGGCTGCACCGGCTGCGCATCCTGTTTTGTTCGGACAACCGGTTCACGGAATTGCCGGCGGTGATCGGTCAGTGTGGCGAGCTGGAGATGGTTGGCTTCAGGGCCAACCGGATTCAGCAGGTGCCGGCTGCGGCGTTGCCGCCCAAACTGCGCTGGCTGATTCTGACCGATAACCGGATTGCCGAACTGCCGCCGGAAATCGGCCGCTGCACCCGTTTGCAGAAGCTCATGCTGGCTGGCAACCAGTTGCGTGCGCTGCCCGCCGAGATGGCCAATTGCACCGGGCTGGAGTTGCTGCGTATCGCGGCCAACCAGCTTGCCGCCTTGCCCGACTGGCTGCTGACGCTGCCAAAACTTTCCTGGCTGGCCTTCGCCGGCAATCCGTTTTGCCAGGAGGTGCCGGTTCAGAAAGGTGTTTCCCCCATTCACTGGGACGATCTGCACGTCAGCCATCAACTGGGCGAGGGCGCTTCCGGCGTCATTCATCATGCCGAATGGCGCTCGGCCGGCGGCGCGCAGCCGGTCGCGCTCAAGCTGTTCAAGGGCGCGATGACGAGCGACGGTTTGCCGCGCAACGAGATGAACGCCTGCATGACCGCCGGTACCCACCCGAATCTGATTCCGGTCCTCGGCAAGCTGGCGGCCCATCCGGAGGAAGCGCACGGGCTGGTCATGGCGCTGATCGACAGCGACTTCCGCAATCTGGCCGGGCCGCCCAGTCTGGACTCCTGCACCCGTGACGTTTATCCGGCCGGGGCCAGTTTCGCCCTCGACGCCGCCATCCGCCTCGCCCTTGGCATCGCCTCGGCGGCCGAACACCTGCACGCCCAAGGGATCACGCATGGCGATCTGTACGGCCACAATATCCTGCATGGCGCCGAAGGGCAGGCTCTGCTCGGCGATTTCGGCGCCGCGTCCTTCGTGCCGCCGGACGATCCGCTCGTCGCCAAGGCCCTGCAGCGCATCGAGGTGCGGGCGTTTTCGTGTCTGCTTGAAGAATTGCTGGCGTTTTCCGCGTTTGAGCCCGATTCCACGGTCAACCGGGGAAAAGCCCAAAAATTGAAATCGCTGCAGGCCGACTGCGCGCAGGACAACGTCGCTGAGCGCCCACTGTTCGCCGAAATCGTTTCGCAGCTTGGCGCGTTAACGCCGCGCTGACCAGGCGCGGAAAACCAGCTCAGCTGACAAACCGGTAGCCGACACCGGATTCGGTCAGAATGAACTTGGGTCGCGTCGGGTCGTCCTCGATTTTTTTCCGGACATGCCCCATATAAACGCGAACGTAGTGGCTGTCCTCGATATGGTTTGGCCCCCAGACCGCCTTTAGCAGCTGGCGGTGGGTCAGGACGGAATCGGGATTGGCGATCAGGTAGGCGAGCAGCCGGAACTCGATCGGCGTCAGGTGAATCTGCTGCCCATCCTTTTCGACGATGCGCTTGCCCAGATCGACGCGAACATTGCCGAACTCGAATATCGACAGGCCCGTCGTTCCAGCCCGGAAACGCCTTCTCAGGTGAGCGCGTACCCGGGCCAGCAGTTCGGCGGCGCCAAATGGTTTGATCAGGTAATCATCGGCACCGGCATCGAGCGCCGCCACCTTGTCGGCTTCCGCCGTACGGGCCGAGAGGACGATGATGGGAATTTCCGACCAGGTCCGCACGTCACGGATCAGTTCGATCCCGTCGCCATCCGGCAGTCCGAGGTCGAGCACGACGAGATCGGGCTGCCGGGTGCCGACTTCGATCAGCCCCCTTGCCACTGAATCAGCCTCGAAAACCTCCAATTGCTCGGCCTCCAGCGCCAGTTTGATGAAGCGGCGTATGTTGGCTTCATCCTCGACGACGATCACGGTCGGTGTGGCGGTAGACATTCAGCAGCTCTCCTTTTTCTCGGGAACTTCCTCGGGTACTTCCTCAATCTTGAGCAAGGGTGGGGTGCCCCGGGGTAACGTGAACGTGAAACGCGCCCCCCCCTGCGGCCGATTGCGGGCATGAATTTCCCCGCCATGGGCTTCGACGATGGCCCGGCAAATGGCCAACCCCAGCCCGACACCACGGGTGGCACCCTCCGTCTGACCGCGCTCGAATTTCTTGAAAATGACTTCCTCTTTCCCTTCAGGCAGGCCGGGACCGTTGTCGTCTACCCAGACCTCGATCATGCGCTCCCCGAGCTTGGCGCCGACTTCTACCAGGCTACCGGCTGGTGTGTACTTCACGGTGTTTTCGAGCAGGTTGTAGATGACCCGCTCCATGAGCACGGAGTCTATATTCACCAGCGGCAGGTTCTCATCGAGCTGAACCCTGATCTGGTGCTCGGCAAAGGCGCGCTCCAGGGTTTTCAATGCGCTGACGACCACCTCTTCCAGCGGCTGCCATTGCCGGTTCAGCTCAACCCGGCCGGACTGCAGCTTGGCCATGTCGAGCAGGTTGTTCACCTGGCCACTGATGCGCAGCGCTTCCTCCTTCAGTGAGTGGGCAATCTCGGCCTGCGGGCCGGTCGGTGGCGGCTGGGTCAGGAACATCGAATCGGCGAGGCCGACCAGCACGCTCATCGGCGTCCGCAAATCATGTGAAATGGCCGACAGAACCGAGTTGCGCAGGCGCTCGGACTCCATCTGAACGGTCGTGTTCTGGGCCACCTCGACGTAGTGCACGCGCTCGAGTGCGATGGCAATCAGCGAGGCAAAAGTATCGAGCAGTCGCCGTTGTTCCGGGATCAGCAAGCGATCCGTATGGCGCACTTCAAGTGCCAGCACGCCGCGCAAACGCATCGGTGCCTTGAGCGGCAAATACAGGATCGGGCTGGCCGCCAGCGTGTTGGTGCCCTGGCCGGCTGCTTCGGCATGATCGAAGGCCCACTGGGCAATGCCCATGTCGACGGCAGGCAGGCCGTTAGGCGAGGGCAGGGCCGGTTGCAGCCGGTCGTTGTCATCAGTCAGCAGGAAAGCCGCTTTGGCGCCCAGTTCGGCAACAATGAAGCGTTCGCCGATTTCGGCGATCTGTTCGGGCATCAGCGCCGCAGAAAGATCGCGCGACATTTCATAAAGCGAGCGGACACGCTGCTCGCGGCGGTTCGCCACCTTGGCCTGGTATTTCGAGCCAGCCGTCAGCTGGCCGGTAATCAGGCCAACCACGAGCATGACGACAAAAGTCATCACGTATTGCACATCGGAGACCGCAAAGGAAAAGCGGGGCGGCACAAAGAAAAAGTCAAAAATGGCGACCGCCATGAATGAGGCCAGAACACCGGGCCCACGGCCATAGCGCAGGCTGACCAGCACCACCGCGAGCAGAAAGACCATGACGATGTTGGGCAATTCGAAGATGGGGAACAACGCGGCAGCCGCAAACCCGGCCAGTGCGCAACCGGCGGCAGCTTTGGCATAGGCCGGCCATTGCTGGGCGATACCGTCGACCAGACTCTCCTCGTCCGATCTGACCGCTTCCCGGTCGGCTTGGGAGCGCGCTACCTGAAGGACGTCGAGGTCGGGGGCACGTTGCCCAACCCGGTCGGCGAAGGAGCGGTACCAGGGCCGCCAGAGGCGCTGGTGATCCCGGCCAACGACGATCTTCGACAGGTTGTGATCGCGGGCGTATTTAATCGCCAGTTCATCGGCCTCGTTGCCTGACAGCGTCGCCGTTTGCGCCCCAAGTTCCTCTGCCAGCTTGAGGTTGCGCAGAATGCGATGGCGACTCGCTTCAGAAAGGCGCTGCAAGGTGGGCGTCTCGATATAGATGGCGTGCCACGGTGCTTCCAGCCGGTTGGCCACGCGGGCCGTGGTGCGTACGATCTTTTCTGCCCCGGCGCCAGGGCCAACGCAGGCAAGCAGGGAGTCACGGGTCTGCCAGACGGGTGAAACCGACTGGTCACGCCGATACTGCAACATCTGGTCGTCGACCCGGTCAGCCGTGCGGCGCAGGGCCAATTCGCGCAGTGCGATCAGGTTGCCCTTGCGAAAAAAATTGCGGATGGCCCGCTCGGCCTGGTTGGCCAGATAGACCTTGCCCGACTTCAGGCGTTGCAGGAGCTCATCTGGCGGCAGGTCGACGAGCACGACCTCGTCGGCCGCATCGAAGACCTTGTCGGGCACGGTTTCCCAGACGCGAATGCCGGTGATGCCGCTGACCACGTCGTTCAGGCTTTCCAGATGCTGGACATTGACGGTCGAATAGACATCGATGCCGGCCGCCAGCAATTCGTCGATGTCCTGCCAGCGTTTGGCATGGCGCGAACCGGCGACATTCGAATGAGCCAGCTCGTCCATCAGGATGAGCGCCGGCTTGCGAATCAGCGCGGTGTCGAGGTCGAATTCCCTGAGAATCCGGTCGCGATAGGTGATGTCCCGCAAGGGCAGATGCTCCAAACCGTCCGCCATGACCTCGGTTTCCATCCGGCCATGGGTCTCGACGATGCCGATGACCACATCCACGCCGGCCAGCAGTTGCTGCCGGCCTGCACCGAGCATGGCGTAGGTCTTGCCCACGCCGGCCGAGGCACCAAAAAATATCTTCAGCTTGCCGCGTTTGGCCTTCGCCTCTTCTTCATTGAGGCGGCTCAGCAGTTGGTCGGGATCAGGGCGTTGGTCAGCCATTCCTGTTTATCCTTAGAGCCATCCGACGCGTCGGAAATGGACGTAGAGCGCGACACAGGCGGTACTGATGGCAAGCAACGCCATGGGGTAGCCATACTCCCATTGCAATTCGGGCATGGCCTTGAAGTTCATTCCCCAGATGCCGGCAAATGCAGTGGCGACGGCGAAGATGCCAGCCCAGGCCGCCAGTTTTTTATTCACTTCACTTTCTTCGATGGTCACCATGGAAAGGTTGACCTGGATGGCCGTGCCGATGGTGTCCCTGATATTGTCGAGAGAGGCATTGATCCGGGCGAGGTGGTCATAGACGTCGCGAAAGTAGTCGCGACTATTGGCACAGACTGCCGGCCCCCGGCCGCCCGAGAGCTTGCCGGTGGCCTCCATCATTGGCGCGACAGCATGCTTGAGAAAGGTGATCTTGCGTTTCAGGTCATAGAGCCGTTCGATATTGCTGCGGGCGGCGCCCTTGGCAAAAATCTGTTCTTCGATTTCTTCTAGTTCCGATTCCAGCCGGTCCATGATCGGAAAGTAGCGATCGACAACCGCATCCATCAGGGCGTAGAGGACAAAGCCTGAGCCATGACTGAGCAGATGCGGCTCACGCTCGCAGCGTTCGCGCACCCCGAGAAAACCCTGCTGGCTATGGTTTCTGACCGATAGAACGTAGTTCTGCCCGACGAAGACATTGACCTCGCCGACATTGAACTCGCCATTGACCTCCTCCAGCAGGTGCATGACGGCGAACACCGAATCACCATATTCCTCGATCTTCGGCCGCTGGTGACCATGGCGGGCATCCTCGACGGCCAGTTCGTGCAGGGCGAACTCTTCCTGCATCTGATCCAGTTCGTGCGCTGTCGCATCGCGCAGGGCAACCCAGACGAAACAATCCGGTTTGGCCAGATAGTCGCTGATTTCCTCGACGGCCATGTCGGCCAGACGCGAGCCGTTTTCGTAGGCGACACAATTGATCAGCATGTTCTATCCCCGTTCCTGTCGACAACCCCCATCCTGCCCGCTTTTGGCAATTTCAGCGAGCACCCGGGCCCGGACCAGGCCGGGAAAAATCGTCTTGCAGTGAGGGGAGCAGGTCAATTGATGGCCGTAGGCCAGACGGTCGAGGAGCGGATGCACGGCATGCCGTCTGCCGCAAACCGGACAGATGTGAGATGCCATGATGTCTTACGCGGCATGTTCGGCATAACGGGCCAGGGCTACTGCCTGATCGGCGATGGCCGACGAGACGATGAAGGTTTCCCGGCCACGAACATTGCCCAGACTCAGCGCCAGACTCACCGCCGCGACACCCGCCACGGCCATCCTCACCGGATTTGCGTAACCGGACAGAAAGGCCCTGATGCCTTCGATCCCCATTACCGTTGCCGGAAATTTCGTTACCACGGCAGCCTTGCCGGGTTCCAGAGCGGCGATTTCCAGCGAGTCGTTAGTCGAGGCGATGCCGATGCATAAGTCTGAGCTCATGGTTTCCTTCACTTTCGATTGATGTACAGCCAAGCCAGCCCAAGGGGAATGAGGATGGTGGCAACAGCCAGCAGAAAATTCACGGCATCCATATTTCCTCGGTTCAACAGGTCTGGTACATGGCAAATACTAGGCAAATCCATTTCAAGATTCTGAAAAATATCGGGGCTTCGCTATAAAAAGAATGTAAAGACTGGCTGGTCGAACTCAGGCCGGGCGCGGCCAGGTTGCGAACAATTGCTGAACTGCCGATGCCTGATTGCACAAGTGCAGGCATTCGCGGAACCGGGAATCGGAAAACATCCGCGTCGCATCGGCCAGAATGGTGAGGTGTTCTTCCGTTGCCTGCTTTGGCACCAGCAGGACAAGGATGTCGGACACCGCCTTGCCGTCCGGCGCGGCGAATGGTATCGGCGCGGCAAGGCGGAAATAGGCGATCTGTATCCGCTCCAGATTCTTGATACGTGCGTGCGGGATGGCCACACCTTCGCCCAGATCGGTTGATCCGACCTCTTCACGGCGGGACAGGCTCAGGACGACCCAGGCTTGCGGCATGCCATGCCTGCTTTCCATATGCCGGCCAATATCTTCAAGAAGCTGCTCCTTACTTGCCACTTCTAGGTCGAGGACGATGTCTTCGATCAGGAGAAGATCAGCGATGGTTTTCAATTCGTATTCCTCTTCCGCGTGATAAATCCGCCACCTTTCGATCCAGCGGCGGCGAAGGGCTACGGGGTGGCCCACTTTCCCATTCTCGAATTCGGTCATGGGCTCTTACCCCTTCACTCAATCAAAAGCTTTTTGTTACGGAAAGGACAGCTGTACCGCGACCGGCATCCCTGGTCCTGGTACCGGTCTGAGTGCCGGTGGTACTCAGGTCGTTGGAGAAGCAATAGAACTCGCCGGAAGAGCAGTTACCCTTGGCATCAGTACCGATGTAAGCAAGGCCGACAATCCAGCCGCTCAGGTCCTTGGTGGCGCCGATCTTCCAGTCGGTGTAGGAGCCGTTGTTGACCTTGTCAAAATCAAGATAGCCGACGTGGCCATTGACGCCCCAGCCGTTACCCAGATCGTAATTGGCGCTGAGATCGATGTAGCTGACCCCCTTGGTATCGTCACCGGTGGCAGTCTTGGCGCCAAAGTAGTCGGTCAGGCCGTAGTTGTACTTGACGGAAATGAACTTCCAGCTGGCGCCGACGTAGACTTCGCCGTTCTTCACCGTCTTGTTCAGATAGGTGGAACCCGGGTAGTAATAATAGATACCGCCGACATCAATGCCGAAATCGCCGAAGGACATCTTGTAGCCACCGTAGAGGTCCATTTCCAGATTGCCTTCCGGATAGCCGGCACCGGAGTTGACGTTGGAATTCCAGTTGCCGACATAGACGCCGCTCGAATGTGCGTAATCGAAACCGCCTTGCAAGGCCGGCTTGCCGAAAGTCTGGTCGATACCACGGAAGCGGTAGCTGGAGAACAGGCCAACGTTGCCGGTCAGAGTGTGTTCCGGGGGCGGGGCAGCGTCTTCAGCAAAGGTCGGAGCAGCAAAGGCGCTAACCAGAGTCAGGGCGATCAGGGATTTTTTCATGAGAGTCTTTCTTTGGTTTATTTGCGAAGCGAATCAAGCGCGATGTTGAGTTGGAGAACGTTCACCCGGGGTTCGCCGAAGACGCCCCATTGGCGGCCTTCGGTGTGCTGGCTGACCAGGGCCTTGACGTCGGCCGGCAGCAGATGGCGCTGGCCGGCGACGCGAGCCACTTGATAGGCAGCCGCTTCCGGGCTGATGTGCGGATCGAGGCCGCTCGCCGAGGCATTCACCAGGTCGGCCGGAATCGGCTGCTTGTTGTCAGGATCGGCGGCCTTGAGGGCCTCGATCCGGCCCTTGACGGCATCGACCAGCGCCGGATTGAGCGGGCCCTGGTTGGAGCCGCTGGAGGCGCTGGCGTTGTACGGCATCGGCCCGGTGGCCGAGGGGCGGCCCCAGAAATACTTGGGATCGGTGAAGTTCTGGCCGATCAGGCTGGAGCCGAACGCCTTGCCATCCTTGACGATCAGGCTGCCATCGGCCTCGGCCGGAAAAACGGCCTTGGCGATACCGGTGACAGCGAGCGGATAGACGACGCCGGTGACGGCGGTGAGCAGCACGAAGAGGCTGACGGCGGGACGCAACAGGGTTTTCATGAGTTTTCTCCTCAGGCCAGGCCGACGGCGGCAATCGCCAGGTCAATCAGCTTGATGCCGATAAAGGGAACGATGACGCCACCCAGGCCGTAGATCGCCAGGTTCTGGCGCAGCAGGGTCGCGGCGCCGAGCGGGCGGTACTTGACGCCTTTCAGCGCCAGCGGGATCAGGAAGACGATGATCAGGGCATTGAAGATCACCGCCGACAGGATGGCCGAGGCCGGACTGGCCAGGCCCATGACGTTGAGCGCAGCGAGTTGTGGGTAGGTCGTCACAAAAGCGGCCGGGATGATCGCGAAATACTTGGCGATATCATTGGCGATGCTGAAGGTGGTCAGCGAGCCGCGCGTCATCAGCATCTGCTTGCCGGTTTCGACGACTTCGATCAACTTGGTCGGGTTGGAATCGAGGTCGACCATGTTGCCGGCTTCCTTGGCCGCTTGCGTGCCGGTGTTCATGGCCACCGCGACGTCGGCCTGGGCCAGCGCCGGAGCGTCGTTGGTACCGTCGCCAGTCATCGCCACCAGCCGGCCTTCGGCCTGGTACTCGCGAATCAAGGCAAGTTTGGCTTCCGGCGTCGCTTCCGGCAGGAAGTCGTCGACACCGGCCTCGGCAGCGATGGCAGCTGCCGTGATGCGGTTGTCACCGGTCACCATGACGGTCTTGATGCCCATCTTGCGCAGTTCGGCAAAGCGTTCCTTGATGCCGCCCTTGACAATGTCCTTGAGCTCGATGACGCCCATGACGCGCGTCCCGTCAGCGACCACCAGCGGCGTGCTGCCGCGACGGGCGACTTCCTCGACATAGCCCGATACCGACGGCGGGAATTTGCCGCCCAGCGTTTCAACATGCTTCCTGATGGCATCGGCAGCACCCTTGCGCACCTGGCGGTCGGCCATATCCACCCCACTCATCCGGGTATGGGCCGAGAAGTGCACAAAGTGGGCATCGAGGGCGTGAATGTCGCGCTCGCGCAACTGGAAACGTTGCTTGGCCAGCACCACGACGCTGCGCCCTTCCGGCGTTTCGTCGGCCAGCGAGGCGAGTTGCGCGGCGTCGGCTAGTTCGGCTTCAGTCACACCATCGGCTGGCAGGAAAGCGGAAGCCTGGCGATTGCCGAGCGTGATCGTGCCGGTCTTGTCCATCAGCAGCACATCGACGTCGCCGGCGGCTTCGACGGCACGCCCGGAGGTGGCGATGACGTTGGCCTGCATCATGCGGCTCATGCCGGCCACGCCGATGGCCGACAGCAGGCCGGCAATGGTGGTCGGGATCAGGCAGACGAGCAGGGCAATCAGGACCGTGATGCTGATCGGCGTGCCGGCGCCGGCGACTTCAACGCTGAACATCGAGAAGGGCAGCAGGGTGACGACAACGCCGAGGAAAACGATGGTCAGCGCGACGAGCAAGATGGTCAGGGCGATTTCGTTCGGCGTCTTCTGGCGCTTGGCGTTCTCGACCATGGCAATCATGCGGTCGACGAAGGTTTCGCCCGGATTTACCGTGACCCGGACGACGATCCAGTCGGACAGGACGCGGGTGCCGCCGGTGACGGCCGAGAAGTCGCCGCCCGATTCGCGGATGACCGGGGCTGATTCGCCGGTGATGGCCGATTCGTCGACCGAGGCGACGCCTTCGATGACTTCGCCGTCGGCCGGAATGGTTTCCTGGGCCTGGACGACGATGACGTCGCCCTTGCGCAGGTCGGCGGCAGGGGTCATTTGCCACTGGGCGCCGTAACGCGGCTCAGCCAGTTTCTTGGCCCAGGTTTCCTTCTTCAGGCCGCGCAGCGAAGCGGCCTGCGCCTTGCTACGTCCTTCGGCCAGCGCCTCGGCAAAATTGGCGAAGAGGACGGTGAACCACAACCAGATGGCGATGGTCAGAATGAAACCGGCTGGTGCTTCGCCTTGCCCACCGAGGGCTTGTAGCCAGAGGATGGTGGTCAGGATGCTGCCGACGTAGACGACGAACATCACCGGATTGCGCCATTGCACGGCCGGATTCAGTTTGCGGAAGGCATCGGCGACGGCCGGAACGGCCAGTGCCGGATCGAACAGGGTAAAAGTCTTGCGTGTCATGGTTATCTCCCCAAGCGCTTAGTGAGCGGCCCAGAGCACGAGGTGCTCGATGACGGGGCCGAGAGCCAACGCCGGGACGTAATTCAGGAGGCCGACCAGCAGTACCGTGCCGATCAGCAGCGTGACGAACAGCGGGCCATGCGTCGGCAGGGTGCCGGCGCCGACGGCAATGCGCTTCTTGGCAGCCAGCGAACCGGCGATGGCAAGAACTGGCACGATCACGCCGAAACGGCCGAACCACATGGCGATACCGAGCATCACGTTGTAGAACGGCGTGTTGGCGGACAAGCCGGCGAAGGCGCTGCCGTTGTTGTTGGCGGCCGAGGTAAAGGCATAGAGGATTTCCGAGAAGCCGTGGGCACCAGGGTTGGCGATGCCAGCCCGGCCGTCGGCGAGCATCACAGCGATGGCCGTGCCGACCAGCACGAGCAGCGGCGTGACCAGGATGGCGATGGAAACCATCTTCATCTCGAAGGCCTCGATTTTCTTGCCCAGGTATTCCGGCGTGCGGCCGATCATCAGGCCGGCGATGAACACCGCCATGATGGCGAAGACGAGCATGCCGTAGAGACCGGTGCCGACGCCGCCGAACACCACTTCGCCGAGTTGCATATCGATCAGCGGAACCAGGCCGCCAAGCGGCGTAAACGAGTCGTGCATGGCGTTGACCGCACCACAGGAAGCGAGCGTCGTGATGGTGGCGAACAGGCCGGATTCGGCGATGCCGAAGCGGGTTTCCTTGCCTTCCATGTTGCCGGCAGACGGATCGACACCGAGTTGGGTGAGCAGCGGATTGGCTTGCTGCTCGAAGTGCATCGCGGTATAGGCCAGGGCGACGAACATCAGGGTCATCGCCGCGAGCACGGCCCAGCCCTGACGGGTGTCACCTACCATGCGGCCGAAGGTGAAGCACAGCGCGGCCGGGATCAGGAAGATCGACAGCATCTGAAAGAAGTTGGTCAGCGGTGTCGGGTTTTCATAGGGATGCGCCGAGTTGGCGTTGAGGAAACCGCCGCCGTTGGTGCCCAGCATCTTGATCGCTTCCTGCGAAGCGACCGGGCCCATGGCCAGCGTCTGGGTTTGCGTCTGTGCCGGTTCGGTGATGACAGCGCCCTTTTCATCCTTGAGCGGCTGGCCGGCATCGTCGACCTTGGGATTGTCGAAGCTGGTCACTTCCAGCGTCGTCACATCCTTGTAGGCGTCGAAGTTCTGGATGACGCCCTGGCCGGTCAGGAAGACCGCGTAGATGATGGAGATCGGCAGCAGGATATGCAGCGTGATGCGCGTCAGGTCGGCCCAGGCATTGCCGACGGTCTTCGCCGTGTGGCGGGCAAAGCCGCGGATCAGGGCGATGACGACGACGATGCCGGTGGCGGCCGACAGGAAGTTCTGCACAGCGAGGGCCAGCATCTGCGTCAGGTAGCTCATTGTCGCTTCGCCGACGTAACCTTGCCAGTTGGTATTGGTGGCAAAACTGATCGCCGTGTTGAAGGCGGAGTCCGGGCTGACATTGGCGAAAGCCTGCGGATTGAGCGGCAGGTCGGCCTGCAGGCGCTGCAGGGCATAGACGGCCAGGGCGCCGAGGACATTGAACAGCAAAATGGCGAAGGCGTATTTCAGCCAGCCCATTTCCTCGTCCGGGCGGATGCCGCACAGGCGATAGATCGGGCTTTCGATCTTGCCGGCCAGACGGAAGCGGCCTTCCATTACGTTGGCGATGTAAGTCCCCAACGGCTTGACGGTGAGCAACAGAACGACAAGAAATATCCCGAGCAGAATCCAGGCATGATTGCTCATGAGAAGTCCTCCGGATTAAGCCGCGCGGCGATCAGATAGATCAGCAGGCCGGCGGCGACAGCGCCGCTAAGAATGAATAGCCAAGTCATTTGGCACCCCCAAGCCGGGCACAGCCGGCAGCGAGACCGAGCATCAGGGCAAAGAACAGCCCGATACCGGCGAGATAGACGAGATCCATAAGTACACCCCATGTTGGTATTGCGACAGGGTCATACTAGGAAAAGCGCTATCAAAGTTTTCGAAAAAGCTGGGGGTGGCGGTATAAAAAAACGGTAAAAACCGGATGGATCAAGTGTGTCGACGGCGCTTAACGAGGAGTCTGCAAAGCCCGGGCGATGAAGTTTCGGGCGACGCGGGATTTTGGTACTTTTTCGTCGAACCAGCTACGCACATCCTGGTCCAGGCAAATGCCGTGCATGTAGTTGTAGAGCGCCTTGTTGAGCGCCTTGCCGAGGCGGTCGTGATCGACGCCGGTGGGGTCGATGAAATGCACGTCGTTTTTGCCGAATTTGCCGGGCGGCAGCGGTTGCAGCTTGATGCCGTATTCGGCCGGGTTCTGGCCGACGGGCGAATGCACGGTGCACGTGAAACGGTGGAAAAAACCGGACTGGATGCAGCCTTCGGCGAACAGTTGGCGGACGTATTCGAGGGCATCGACGGTGTCCTGCACGGTTTGCGTCGGGAAGCCGTACATCAAATAAGCATGGACGAGCACGCCGGCGTCGGTGAAGGCGCGCGTGACGCGGGCGACCTGGTCGACCGAGACGCCTTTTTTCATGAGCTCGAGCAGGCGGTCGGAGGCGACTTCGAGGCCGCCGGAAATGGCGATGCAGCCGCTGTCGGCGAGTTGTAGGCAGAGTTCCGGCGTGAAGGATTTTTCGAAGCGGATGTTGCCCCACCATGAGATGGCCAGATTGCGGCGCTGGAGCTCTTCGGCCAGGGCGCGCAGGGCTTTCGGCGGGGCAGCTTCGTCGACGAGGTGAAAGCCAGTGTGGCCGGTTTCGGCGATGATCTGCTCGATGCGGTCGACCAGCACCTTGGCGCTGGCCGCATCGTAGCGGCCGATGTAGTCGAGGCTGACGTCGCAGAAGCTGCATTTTTTCCAGTAGCAGCCGTGGGCGACGGTCAGTTTGTTCCAGTGCCCGTCGGACCACAGCCGGTGCATGGGGTTGAGCATGTCGAGCAGCGACAGGTAGCGGTCGAGCGGCAGGCCGTCCCAGGTCGGCGTGCCGACTTCTTCGAAGGGAATGTCGGGCTCGCTGGCATTGAAGTAGCGCACGGCGCCATCGACGCGGGTGAAGGTGCGGACGAGGTTGAGGCGCGGGCGATCTCCGGCCAGGTGCTCGAATAGCGCGAGCAGCGGCTTTTCGCCATCGTCGAGCATGACATAGTCGAAATAATCGAAAACGCGGGGTTCGGCCAGTTCGCGCAGCTCGGTATTGACGTAGCCGCCGCCGAGGACAGTGATGATGTTGGGCCGGTAAGCCTTGATCGTCTGGGCGATGCGGAAGGCGGCATAGACCGAGCCGGGGAAGGGCACGGAAATGAGCACGATATCGGGATTCCCACGGTCAACCGGAATTTTGGCCAAAGTTTGAAGTGTCGTATCGACCAGCGTCGGCGGCGCGGCCAGCGCGGTAGCCAGCGGATTGAAGCTGGCCTGGCTCTGGGCCAGCGATTCGGCGTAGCGGACGAACTCGAAACGGGTGTCGACCGCCTCGCGCAGCACGTCGGCCAGGTCGTTGAGGTAAAGCGTCGCCAGATGCCGTGCCCGGTCCTGTACGCCGAGCGAGCCGAAAGCCCAGGCCAGCGGGTCGCCGCCATCTTCGTCGAGATAGTTGTCGAGCGAGGCGAAGCGCGGCCCTTCGGGTAGGAAGGCGCGGGTGCAGATGCGGTGGGCAATCGAGCCGTCGCGGCCCTGCAGCAGCGCAATCGCTGGGCCGATGCTGGCCTGGTAGCGGGCGAACTCGTTGAGGAAAATCTTGATCGTATTCGAACGCTTCTTGCCGGGGATGGCTTCCGCCGCCGCCTTGATTTTCGGCAGGCCGGCCGGCGAGAGCAGTTCGAGCACCAGCGCCAGGGCCAGATCGGTCTGTTCGGCCTGAAAGCCGCGCGAACGCAGGAAGCCGGTCAGGTAGGCGGTCGCCGGGTAGGGCGTGTTGAGCTGGGTCATCGGCGGGATGATGCTCAGGATGCGGGGGGAGACGGCAGTCATGGTGGGGCGAATGATAGGGGAAGCGGCGCGCTTGTAAAGGGAGTGAAATGTGGGCGTGTTCCAATGCCCGCCCTTTCCTGCTCAACACTGTTTCCAGATGCGCCCATTCCAAGTCGTTTGCCAAACCGTTCGCGCGCTGCTCGTGGTCGTCGCCTGTTCCTCCCTGACTCTGTCGCAGGGGGCCTTGGCGGCCGGGAAGGACAGCGTAAAAGACGGCGCGGTCGGGCAGGTGGCTGGCGACATCGTCAGCGCCGGTCGCCTGCGCATGCAGTCGCAGCGTCTGGCCAAGCTTTACCAGCAGGCCGGCATGGGCTTGAACGCGGCGCAAGCCATGCAGCAGATCACGGCCTCGGCGACTGAGGTGGATGCCGAATTCAACCGCCTTGGCGGCTCTTCCAGGCAAGCGAACGTTCGGCGCGTGCTGTCGCGTTGCGAGTCGCTTTGGCAGGAAATGCGCGCTGCCTTGAAGCTGGCGCCCGGCCCGGCCAGTCGTGAGCGGATCAATCAACTGGCCGATGAATTGATGATCCACACGGGCAAATTAAGCATGTTGATTGAAGCTGAGGGCGAAGCGCCCGTTGGTCGCCTGCTTGACCTCTCCTCTCGCCTCAACATGCTCTCCCAGCGCCTGGCCCGGCTCTACCTGCAGGCCCAGGGCGGCAATCATTCGCAGGGGGTGATCGTCGACATCGAGCAGGCGCGCAAGGAGTTTTCAAGTGGCCTGCTGGAGCTTGATACGGCGCGCGATAACACCTCGGCCAGCCGCGACGCCATCGGCCTGGCCAGAAATCAATGGATATTTTTCGACAGCGCGATCAGCCGCCTGGGCATGGCCGGGCGGGGTGACGGGACGGCGGTTCAAAACGTGGCGACCAGCAGCGAACGGATTGCCCAGGTGCTCGATCTGGCCAGTTCCCAGTACGCCCGGGATTACACCGAGGCGACGCGCCCGCCTCGCTGAAACTGGACCTGATCGGCCGCGGTCGCTTCGGCGTTCGGAAAGTCAATGACGATCCGGTCGCCGCGCACGATAGGCATCGTCATTCCCAGGCGCTGCCTGAACCGGCCAGGCTTTGGCGTAGCTCGCGATCCCTGACCAGCACGGCGATGCCGCTGCCTTGCGGGGCGACCACGGCGGGAAAAGCCAGGCCCTGCCAGAGCCGCGCTTCGACGACGACGTTGGCGCCCATGCTCCTGGCCTGCTCGGCCAGCAGTTTTCTCGCCTTGCTTGTGCTCCCCGGCCAGCGTGCCTGAACGTAGAGCGCGCCCAGCGCCTCGAATTCGCCCTGGGCCGGCAGGGCAGTCGGCGTGACGAGTACCTTGGAGTCGATGTCACCTGTGCTTTTTAGCGGCGGCGTCACCCAGGGGTTGCCGTACGTCGCCGTATTCGGGTCGAGCAGGATCGACTGGCCGGCGGCCGGCCAACCCGTGATCAGCAAGGCAAGCAGCAGGCAGCAGCGGGCCGGGAGCGCGGTGGACATCGGGGCGTTGTTCAGACCAGCCCGCGGCTTTCCTCAACGCCGAGATGCACGTTCATGGCCTGCACGGCGGCGCCCGAGGCGCCCTTGCCAAGGTTGTCGAGACGAGCCATGACCAGCATCCGCTCGGCGTTGCCGAAGACGGCGATGTCAACGCGATTGGTATCGTTGTTGGCTTCGACGTTGTAGAAGCCACCGTCGGTGGTCGCCTCGAGATCGACCGGCAGGACACGGATGAAGGGCTCGCCGGCGTAGTAGTCGGCGATGATCTTCTGCACCTCGGCCGGGGTCGCTGCCCGCGTCAATTGCTGCGGGTGAATGAAGGCGGTAACGGCCAGGCCTTTGTAGAAAGGCCCAACGATGGGCAGGAAGATGGGCGCTACGGTCAACCCGGTATACGCCTGCATTTCCGGCAGGTGCTTGTGGGCCAGCGTCAGGCCGTAGGGGCGCGGCGCATCGATGCGGGCCGGGCTTTGGTAGTGCGCGATCATCGCCTTGCCACCGCCGGAATAGCCGGTAATCGAGTTGGCAGCAATTTGCGTGGCGGCCGGCAGCAGGCCGGCGGCGACGAGCGGGCGCAGCGCCAGGATGAAGGCGCTGGCATGGCAGCCGGGATTGGCGATGCGTTTGCTGGCGCGGATTTTGGCGCGTTGTTCCGGGGCAAGTTCGGGCAGGCCGAAGGTCCACGCCGGATTGACGCGATGCGCCGTCGAGGCGTCGATGACGCAGGTGTTCGGGTTATCGACCAAGGAGACCGACTCCTTGGCCGCCTCGTCGGGCAGACAGAGGAAGGTGACGTCGGAGGCGTTGATCAGCCGTTTGCGTTCGGCCAGATCCTTGCGTTTGTCGGCGTCGATCTTGAGGACCGTGACATCGCTGCGCTGGGCGAGATATTCGTTGATCTGCAGGCCGGTCGTGCCTTCCTGGCCGTCGACAAAGACTTTATAGGTCATGGCGGGATGAGGGTGGTGGTTGTTCGAGGGACGAATTCTGGCAGATATTTGCCGGTTGCGGACAGCGGCAAGAGGCATGGTCGGGAAGACGGCATTTTGTTGCTGGTTCAATCCAGCACGAACACCATGCCAAATGCCCCGATCGAGGTGATCTTGTCATTGACCGTGGTGTAGGAGCCAACGCCCAGCGAATGGTATTGCGAGACAAAGGAGGTCAGGTGGCCAATACCGAGAACGCGCGCGATCTGGCTCCGCTCGGCGATGGCGGTCTTGATCTTGTCGCGGTGTTTTTCGGCTGGGGGGTTGAGGGAAAAAGCCAGGGCAATGGCGATGGCGACTGCGATGAAGGTTTTCACTGTTTTCAGCATGAGTTGCTCCTGAACAGGATTTGAAGAGGGCGCCTGACCCGGCCGATCAATACCATTCGAGCAAGGACACGCCGACGCCGTAGTAATTGGCGCGGTGGTTGTAGTCGATCATGCTTTCGCCGTAGCCGGAGAACCATTGCAGATGGCCGCGCAGGCTGCCCGATAGCGGGAAGGCGTAATCGATCTGCAGGGCGCCGTGGCTGTTGCCGCCGCCTTGCAGGCTGTGGCGCAGGAGCAGGGACAACTGCTGTTTGCCCCAGATCCGGACGATTTGCAGGTCGGCCCGGCCGAGATAGTTGGAAATGTCCGGATTGTCGTCGTGTTCGCCGGCTTCCGGTATACGCCACCACGGGCGGAGCGTTGCCGTCCAGTCTCCTTTTTCCAGGGCAATACCGGCGATGACGCGGTTCCAGCTACGCAATAGCGGGAGAGAGCGACCGTTCGACTGATGGTTGACGCCGAGCGACAGGTAACGGCCGCGCCAGCCGCCGAGCGTGTAATCGGTGCGCCAGATCAGCATGACTTCCGGTTCGTGGTTGGTTTCCCTGAAGGGGCGCGAGGTGCCGGCTGAATACACCTGCCAGCGCGACGACTGGGTGTAGCCGAACCAGAGGTCGCCGTTGTTGCCGAACAAGTCTTCGACCAGCTTCGTCTTGAGGCTGATCTGCAATTTCGCTTCGTCGCTGGCCTGCCCGGTGTCGGTGGTGCTGGTGTGCCCGGCCGAGGGTGAGGCGGGGAAAGGGTTGGTGCGGCTGGTATGAAAGCCGGGCAGGATATACACCGGCTTGTAGGGACGTATGCGCAGGATATGGCCGCGCTTGTCGGGGTCGAGTTCCCAGGCAGCGCCGAGCAGGGCGTCGCTGGTAGCCGGCTCTTTCAGGTCGGCTGTAGCCGGTGTTTCGGGAGACTTGGCTGCCGCTGCTGCTTGCTGCTCGGCAGTTTCTGCTGTCGTCAGCGCGTCGTAGCAGGTCAGGCGGTCAGCCGGGTCGGCGATGCGCCGGCAGTCCTCGAGCGACTGGCTGTGGGCGGCCAGAGGCAGGGAAGCGCACAAGAGCAGGGCAAAAACTTGCGGCTTCATGGCCCGTGTCAGACGTCGGCCTCGACCAGCCCGCCATCCTTCTCCATCCAGGCCCGGCGACCGGCCGCTTCGCCCTTGCCCATGAGCAGCGTGAAGGTGGCGGTCATTTGTTTGATGGTTTCGCGGTCGGCCTGGAAGGGGACGAGGCGACGGGTATCAGGGCAGAGCGTGGTTTCCCAGAGCTGGTCCGGGTTCATTTCGCCGAGGCCCTTGAAGCGGGAGACGGTGATCTTGTTTTCCGGGACGCCTTCGTCGCGCAGCTTGGTCAGCGTCTGTTCCTTCTCCGCTTCGTCCAGGCAATAGACCTTGCGCGTATGGCCGCGGGCTTCGACATCGACGCGGAAGAGCGGCGGCTGGGCGACGTGGATGTGGCCGCGCTCGACGAGGGCCGGGAAGTGCTTGAGGAAGAGCGTAAACAGCAGCACCTGGATGTGCGAGCCATCGACGTCGGCATCGGACATGACGATGATCCGGCCGTAGCGCAGGCCGGAGATGTCGACGCTGTCGATCTGCTCGATGCCGTGCGGATCGACACCGACGGCCACGGAAATGTCATGGACTTCGTTGTTCTTGAACAACTGGTCGCGGTCGACTTCCCAGGTGTTCAACACCTTGCCGCGCAGCGGCAGCACGGCCTGGGTTTCCTTGTCGCGGCCCTGTTTGGCCGAGCCGCCGGCCGAGTCGCCCTCGACCAGGAAGACCTCGTTGCGGGCGATGTCGTCCGATTCGCAATCGGTCAGCTTGCCGGGCAGCGTGGCGATGCCAGAAGACTTCTTCTTCTCGACCTTCTGCGTCGATTTCATGCGGTTCTGCGCCGCCTTGACCGCCAGCTCGGCGATCTTCTTGCCGTACTCGGCGTGGCTGTTCAGCCATAGCTCGAACGGGTCGCGCACCATCTGCGACACCAGCTTGTAGGCGTCGCGGCTGGTCAGCTTTTCCTTGGTCTGGCCCTGGAACTGCGGGTCGAGCACCTTGGCCGACAGCAAATAGGTCATCCGGCCGCACACGTCTTCCTGCGCCAGCTTCACCTTGGCCGGCAGGATGGCGTGGTGGTCGGCGAAAGTCTTGATCGCCTCGAATACGCCCGCCTTGAGGCCGGCCTCGTGGGTGCCACCGTCGAGGGTCGGGATCAGGTTGACGTAGCTTTCCGGCTTGCCGCCACCTTCCTCGAACCAGGCCATGGCAAAGGTGGCGCCTTCGCCGACGGCGAAACCGTTGGCCGTTTCAACGGTTTTCTCACCGACGAAAATCGGCGCCACCGGCGTGCCGACCATCATTTCGTTGAGGTAATCGGCCATGCCGTTCTGGTAGCACCAGGTTTTCTTGTCCTGGCCTTCGATGTCCAGTTCGACCGTTACATTGGGCATGAGCACCGCTTTTGAGCGCAGCAGGTGCTCGAGTTGGGCCAGATTGATTTTCGGTGAATCGAAATATTTCGGATCGGGCGAGATACGCACCGTTGTACCCGTATTGCGCTGGCCGCAGTCGCCGAGGCGGGAGAGCGGTTCGGTCACGAAGCCGGCACCGAAGGCGATGTGGTGAATGCCGCCGCCGCGCTTGATCTCGACTTCGAGCCGCGTGGACAACGCATTGGTTACCGAGACGCCGACGCCGTGCAGGCCGCCCGAGAAGCGGTAGGCGTTGCCCGCTTCGGTTTTGTTGAACTTGCCGCCAGCGTGCAGTTTGCAGAACACCAGCTCGACTGCCGGCCGGCCTTCTTCCGGGTGGATTTCGACCGGGATGCCGCGGCCGTTGTCGCTAACCTCGATGACGCCATCGGTGCGGATGGTCACCGCAATCCGCTTGGCGTAGCCGGCCAGTGCCTCGTCGGCCGCGTTGTCGATGACTTCCTGAATGATGTGGGTCGGGCAGGTCGTCCGGGTGTACATCCCGGGGCGTTCCTTGACGGGTTCCAGGTCTTTCAGGACACGGATGGAGGAGGCGGAGTATTCAGACATGCGCTTTGAATTTGGCTAAAAAAGACGGTCGACCGTAGGCGTTGCTGCGGGCAGGATTCTAGCCGTTTTCCGGGCGAGCGCGCGGCTTATGCCTCATGGCATAATGGCCTTCCCCTCCGGTTTTGCCGGGGCGTTTTTCATGGAAAACAAGATGTCCGAAGCCGCACTGCAGAGACGCCGGGCCGATCGCCGACGTTGCACACTCATCGCGCCGCCGCCGTATCACACCGGTGCCGGCGTCGTGCTGACTGATCGCCGTTCGATTTTTGATCGCCGCGCGTCGTGGATACGCGCGTTTTCGCTGGACACTTTTTCGGGGCGGCGATCCTGATGGCCGGGGCCAGCCTGCTTGTCCTGATCGACGACATCGCGACGATCCTCGATGACGTGGCTTTACTGACCAAGGTGGCCGCCAAGAAAACGGCCGGCGTCCTCGGTGACGACCTGGCGCTCAATGCCCAGCAGGTCGCCGGCGTTGCCGCCGAGCGCGAGTTGCCGGTGGTCTGGGCGGTTTGTGTCGGTTCGCTGAAAAACAAGGCGATCCTCGTTCCGGCGGCGCTGGCGATCAGCGCCTTGATCCCGTGGGCAGTGACGCCCTTGCTCATGGTCGGCGGCATCTACCTGTGCCTCGAAGGGGTCGAAAAGCTGGCCCACCCGTGGCTGCACAGCGCGGCCGAAGATGCCGCGCAGCATGCCGATGAACTGGCCGCGGTGGCCGATGAAACGGTCGATCTGGCGGCCTTCGAGGCGGAAAAGATCAAGGGCGCCATCCGTACCGATTTCGTGCTGTCGGCCGAAATTATCGTCATCGCCCTGGGCACTGTCGCCAGCCAGCCATTCACCACCCAACTGACGGTGCTGGCCGGCATCGGGCTGATCATGACCTTCGGTGTTTATGGCATCGTCGGCGCCATTGTGAAAATGGATGACGTTGGCGCCTGGCTACTGCTCAAGGGGCGCGGGGGCATCAAGATCGTTGGCAAGAGCCTGTTGCTGGCCGCGCCGAAACTCATGAAACTGCTCACCATCGTTGGTACGGCAGCGATGTTCCTGGTCGGTGGCGGCATCCTGTCGCACGGCATGCCGCCGGTTCATCACGGCATTGAGCGGGTGGCAGAGACGGCCGGGATGATGCGCGGTGTTGTTTCGCTGTCGCTTGATGCCGTGGTCGGGGTTGTTGCCGGCGCCATCGCCTTGCTCGGCATGCTGGCATTTTCGGCGATTCGCGGGAAGTTCAAGCGAGTTCAGGCATGAGCAAGGCGTTGCGTTTATCGGAAAAGTGGTTTCGTTTCGGGTTGTGGATCGTCGCCTTCGTTTTCGCCAGCTTCCTGATCGGGCTGGGCGGGACAATTGTCGAGAACCTGCCCAAGGTCGAGCATCGCGTCACGCTCGACGATTTCATCGATCAGCCGGCGGCCGCGCCGCTACGCGCCGAACTCAAGGCGATGCAGGAAAAACGTCAGGTGGCGCAGGATGCCCACGATCAGGCCCAGCTCAAACACAACGGCGCCCGCGCCAACTCGGCGGCGGCACGCGACACTTTCAACAACTGGCTGGCGACGCGCCACGCCACCAAGCGCCCGGAGCAGGACGCCGAACTGATCGAACGCACGCAGGCGCTTGATGAGCTCAAGATTCTCGAACGCAAGGCGCTGGCTGATGTCGAGCGCCAGCAACAGGGCCTGCTCGATGCCCGTCAAGCCGAAGAACGAGCCCAGCGCGCTCTGCGCGAGTTGGAGCGGGAGGCCTCGGGCAAGCTCGCCGTGGCCTACCGCGATCAGGAATTGCGCGTTTTTGCCTACCGTTTGGCGCTAACCCTGCCGCTGCTCGCCGTCGCCGGCTGGCTGTTTGCCAAAAAGCGCCAGAGCACCTGGTGGCCGTTCGTCTGGGGCTTCATCTATTTCGCGCTGTTCGCCTTCTTCGTCGAGCTCGTGCCCTACCTGCCGAGTTACGGCGGCTATGTGCGCTACGCGGTCGGCATCGTCATCACTGTGCTGGTCGGCCGCTACGCCATCGTCGCGCTGAATCGCTACCTCGAAAAACAGAAACAGGCCGAGGCGCTGCCCGATGTCGAGCGCCGCAAGGAACTCAGCTACGACACGGCGCTCGCCCGGTTGGCCAAGAAAGTCTGCCCGGGCTGTGAGCGGCCGGTCGATCTGACCAACACCGCCATCGACTACTGCCCGCATTGCGGCATCTGCCTGTTCGACCATTGCGGTCGCTGCCAGGAGCGCAAGAGTGCCTTCGCGCGTTTCTGCCACGCTTGCGGGGCTGGTGGTCAGGGCAGCGCCGGCTGAATTGGCTTGGCCGGGTGACTTCCACGGTCAACCGGAAAAAATGCCCAAAATTGAAATGCAGGTCGGAGGCCTTGGCCTCGGCGCTTACAAGTCGTAACAAAACGACGTCGGTTCTCGGCGCACCTCAGGCGTTATTCACTTACTACCCCACCGAAGGAGAGAAGTGATGAAAAAGATTATTGCCGGCTTGCTTGTTGCGATCACCCTCAGCGGCTGCTTCCCGGTCTTCGTGCCGGTTGGCCCCGGTCATCATCATGGCTACCACCATGGTTACCGCCGGTAAGCACCGGCATGGTCGTCAAGTTTTTGCCGGGGCGCCCTGCCACCGGAGGTGAATGGCCAGTCCATCCAGGCTGGCCTTTGTGAAAAATCCTTAAATTGGCACCACATTCAAGCCGCCGTTACCGAAACTCTCGGGATTGGCGCCGGCGACAAACAGCCTGAAATCGTTGTGGGCGAAATTGCCGATGACCTTGGCCTGGCTGGCCAGCAGGGCACCGACATCGCCTTGTGGTTCCAGCGTATTGCCATTGAAGGCGCAGTTGAAGCCCGGATAGAGGTCTTCCTCGCTGTCGATGCGATTGTTGGTGACCTGGAGGTTGTGCCAGACGGGCAGGGTGCCCTGGGCCGTCTCGATCACCTTGGCCAGCGCCTTGCCGCTGATCCGTACGCCCTGGAGCGCGTTTCGTTCGAGAACCAGGCTGCCGCTGTCATCGAAGGTCACAGCCCCCGCCTTGAGGGCGGCGCTCAGGCGTTTGAGTTGATCAGCGGTGACATCGGGTAATTCGTCGGATTCGCCGAACAGCGTGATGCGGCCACGCACCCGGTTGTTGATCAGGCTGGCATCGTCGGTATCGTCGAGCGCCAGCGCAAAGGCCGGGGTGCCGGCGCGCAAGGCGTTGGCAAGTTGATCGAGCGCCTTGTTCAGGGCGGCCGCCGTTGAATTCCGGCCGACGACGACGCTCAGGTTGTTGAGGCTGATCTGTTCGCGGCTGCTCAGGTTGACCAGGTCGTTGCTGCGCAGGAAGGTGCTGATCTCGGCTACCATTTTCTTGCGGTCTGCCGCGCTGAGGGCGGCGATGGCTTCGGCCGCCTCGTTCAGGTTGCCATCAAGCGTGGCAGTGGCGCGGAAGGCATTCCGGTGCGGCGCCAGGCTGGGAACGCGCTGGGCAATGAAGTCCAGTTTCTCGTTGTTGTCGGGGGCAATGGCAAAAATGGTGCAGTCTTCGATCAACAAACGCGAGCTGCCGGCGATTTGCAGCAGGCTGCTGCCGGTGGCCGATCGGCCCAGGAAATCGACATGGCTGAATTCGACCTCCTGGCATTTGAGGAAGCTGAAACTGCTCGGCTCGCCAGAGTTGGCCAGCGTGAAGTCCTGCAAATGCAGCGAACCGAAGGTGTCGAATTTGAACACTTCCTGCTTGAGGATCAGGCGGCTGGCCGGGCCGGCGCCGTGGATGCTGATGTGGTGACGCGGTGTTCCGGTCAGGCTCAGGCCGTCGGCCAGGCTGTGGCTGCCGGGCAGCAGGCAAATGCAGATGTCGCGGCGGCCTTCGTTGATCAGCGCGCGCAGGGCGACATCGAGATTCTCGTATTCGCCAGCCAGCCCGACCGTGACGCAGCAACCGCCGCCACCCTGAGGGCGCTTGCACAGCGTGTCGATGGCGAGCTGCACGGTGTAGGCCTCGGCAGCGACCAGGTCGGGGCAAGCCGTCGGGTCGTAGGCGACGCCGCTGGCCAGGGCCAGCTGGGCGCTGAAATGCACCGGCAGATAACGCCCGGCTACCACCTGGCCGGCGACCAGCAACTCGGCGATAGCGTGCTGAACGGGTTTGGCCGGATCGGAATCGAGCGCCCAGGCGATGCTGGCAATGCCGTCAGCCAGCGTATCGACCTCCTGAATTTTTGTGCCGTTGGGCAGCAATCCATCGCTTGCCGTAAAGCGCACCCGCGCCCCGACCACCGGGAACTGGCCGTTGGCGACGCCGACCTGGAGCGGACTGGGCAGCGCAACCTGGGCCGGCGTGTCGGCCGGATTGGTCTTGATGCTCTGACCGTCGCCGCCGACGTAATGGAGTTGGGTCAGCTCGGTTAGGCTGGGGAAGAGCGGGCGGCAGTCCGACTTCAGAATCCAGACGCCGGCCTTGAATTCGAGCAGGGCGAGCCGGGCGAAGGCGCGCAAAACACCGGCCGGCGAGAGAAAGGCCGGCTTGTTGTTTTCCTGCGGCCACTCGATGGCCGCCGTGGCAGTGCGGGCCGGAATCAGCCAGTAGTCGCCGATCCGGTAGCTGCCGGGTGCGAACTTGAGTTCGATGCCGTCCTGCGCCAGTTCCTCCCAGCCGGTAGCCGAGTTGATGGCCGAGGGGCTGATCTCGGCGACGCCGTCCCAGCGCCGGACGCGTGGATTGCGCGGGAACATCGCCTGGTCCAGCGCGTGGCCGATCAGCTTGGTCAGGTCGACGGTGACGACATTGCCTTCGGTGCGGATGACCGGCACGAGCGGGCCGGGCTGGCCGAGCAGTTCATGCGTGTCGTCGACAAACTCGACCCAGCTACCGGCGGTGATGGCCAGCACGTCGTCGCGGCCGATGCTGGCGACCTCGAATTCGTTGGCGATCGGGTCGTTGAGCCAGCGGACGACGCGGCTGGTTAGGCTGCCGTTGTCGCGCGACCATTTGTAGCGGGCCTTGCCGGTGACGCTGGCGTCATCGTGAATCTCGACGCGGTAGAGATGGTTTTCGAGCAAGCGGTAGCCGGCTTCCGGCGGCAACTGGCAGGGCGTTTTGGGCGGGATGCTGGCTTCGGCCCGGGCAGCGAGACGACCGTCGGGGGCTGCGGTCAACGTGTTCCAGGCGGCAATATTCGACAGGCAGGTGAGCGGCGCATCGAGTTCGCCGGCGCGCAGCAGCTTGACCTGCCAGACGGTTTTCTCACGCGTGCAGGTATCGGGGCCGCCGAGCGCCACTTCGCGCATGCTGGTGTCGTCCACCGGCAGGTCGAGTGGGCTGAGGTGACGTTGCCAGGCTTCGAGATAGGCCAGGTAGGTGCCGTCGGCCGGCGCCACCGCGTTGCCGGCGTTGAAGACGACGACGCCGGTGATGCTCGCCGCCGTAACGCCAACCGGCGGCAGCGGCAGCAGCGAAGCACCGGCCGGCAGGACCGGCGAGGCGGTGTCGGGCAGATCGGGCTGGTTGGCGACGGTGGTGGCGGCAGGGTTTTCGCAGAGCAGGCCATCGACGTAGAGGCGCCCGGCCGAGATGCTCAGATCGGTCCCGGCCGGCGTCAGGCCAAAGCCCGGGTTGTCGATCGGCACGGCGACCGGGCCGAGGCTGTCGCGCGTCTCGATCTCGATGCGATGGTTGAGGATGTCCTGCTGCTCGTTGAAATCGGCGTCGAGCTGCACGCGGCCCTGCTGCATCCGCACGCTGCGGTAGCGTCTGGCCTGGTCGAAGGTGGCGCGGCTGAGGTCGGCTTTCATTGTGTCTCTCCCGGTTTTTGTCTGGGTATGTCGAATAGGGCTAATTGACGAAAATCGCGGCCGCTTCGAGGCCGAAACGCAGGTATTCATCGAGCGCCAGCGCCAGATTGGCTTCGCGCTGCGGTTGCTGGAGCAGGTTCCAGACGCCCATTTCGGCGCCGTTGTCGGCGCCGGTGCGGATTTCTGGAGCGGTGCTTCGCGTCAGTTGGCCGTAGGCCGGCGTGTCGAAGCGGGTGCTGGTGAAGGCGGGCGTCACCCGCATTGCTTCGCGGGCGGCATCGGCGGCGGGCAGATCGGTCATGACCAGATCGGGCTGGCAGCGATGGCGGCGTGGGGTGACCGATTTTGGTGGCAGATAACTGTAACGGACGCAGCCTTCCTGGCGGCGGGCGATGCTGACCAGCCCGTCGAACAGGCTGTTGCTGGCCTCCAGCCGGCCGGCCGCGGTCGTGCCGAGCAGGGTGCTGGCGATGACGCTGAGCGGGCTGTCGTCGACATCGAGCGCGAGGTTGCCGCCTTCGCCATCGATCAGGCAGGCGCGCAGCACGACGGCGGCGAGCGGCCGGTTGCTGCGCAGCGGGCCGCTCAGGCAGCGGTAAAGACTCAGGCTGAGATCGGTGCCGGTGCCCGTGTGGGCGATGCCGCCCTTGTTCGGAACCAGGCTGCAATGGCGTAGCGTGACGGCGTGCAACGCGCCTTGCAGATTCAGGGCGCCGTCGAGCAGCAGGCCGCCCAGGCTGAGCCGGGTGCTGGCGTTGCCTTTTAAGGTGAAATCGCCGACCAGCACCGGGCGACGGCCCGGGGCGGCCTGGATGGCAAGGTGGCTGTCCGGCAAATCCGGCGTCGGCGCGACCGCTTCGCTGGCGTCGGTGTTGAGAATGACCAATGTGCGTTTTCCGGGAATTATCCGGTTGACCGCATCGGCCGGGTTGGCCGGGGCGTTGAAGGCCGAGGCGAGGGTG
>NZ_JAVHPH010000017.1:33956-39348 GCF_036170495.1 Azonexus sp. | reverse complement strand
CCGGTTGACCGCATCGGCCGGGTTGGCCGGGGCGTTGAAGGCCGAGGCGAGGGTGGGCGTCGCGGCGCTGGGGATGTGGATGACGACGTCGAAATCGGCCGCCGCAGGTTGGGCCGCCAGCGGATCGTTGTCGCCCGGGCCGGGGCGCTGGTCGTAGGGGCCGGCCCCGATGTCGCCGGGAAAGCCGTAGGCGTAGCCGACTTCGACACGGCTCGCCGTGACGCCGTCAGGCAGCGCCAGGCGGCCGCGCCGGGGGTCGATACCGACCAGCACGCCGCCGGCGGCCGGGAAAGTCATGTCGGGTCGGCCGGCCTTGCGGGCGGTGACGGTGAGCGTGGCCGGCGGATGGCGCCAGTCTTCCGGCACGACCGTGGGAATCGGGCTTAAGTCGCAGATGACCAGGTGTTCGACCGGCACTTCGCTGTCGTCGATCCAGACGCGCAACACCGGGCCGCCGCCGGCTTCGGCGAAATACTGGTCGTCGGGGTCTTCGCCATCGGTCAGGGCCTGCCGGCGGGCTTCGAGTTCGGCGTGCAGGTCGCGCCAGTGCAGCGCTTCCGGAACATTGATCGGTTCGGCCAGGTGGCTGATGTCGGTCTCGGTGCGCGGCCGGTTGAACAGCGGCTGGTCGAGGCCGAGCGGGTCGAAGGTGTAGAAGCCGGGCCGCGTCGTCGCCGGGCGGGCGGTGGCGCGCTGCATCGGGTAGGCCTGCAGGCGCCAGAGGAACAGGCCGACGTTCGGCAGGTTGTAGCGGCCGGCCGGCAGGGCGCGGATGTCGGCGGTGTGGGCTTCCTTGCCGAATGGGCCGTCGATGCGGTCGAGCGGCCGGGGCTGCCGGAGGTCCGGCGTGCGCAGGGAATGCGGGCGCAGATGATTCAAATATTGGGTAGTCGATACGCGCTCGAAGAACTCGACGGCACGGGCGCGCCAGCCGGTGGTGTCGAAGGCCAGTTCTTCGAGGACCAGCGCCGTGCCCTTGCGCCGGCGCAGGCGCAGGGTGTTGGCGACGAGCGCCCGCGGGCCGAAAGCGGCGGTGCCACCGACGGGATAGAGGGCGCGCACGCCGAGCAGGTCGCCGATGTAGGGGACGACCCAGTCTTCGCAGGTTTCGATGAAGGCGTTGTCGTAGAGCCGTTCGATGTCGGCTTCGACGAGCGCACCCTGGCGGGCGATGACGCCGAGCAGGGCGCGCAGCGGGTCGCCCGCTTCGGCGTCGCGCTCGCGGTAGAAGGCGGGCAGCAGGGCAAGCAGGGTTTCGGCGTCGAGCTTCATGACGTGCGCTCCGTGAGGGTGACGGCCGCCGGGTCGATCAGCAGCAGGTCGGCCGGTTGCAGGCTGTTGCCCTGCCAGCGCGCGCTGCGGGCCGGGATGCTGCCATCGGGGCCATTCGAGGTAAAGACGGTGAGGCCGGATTCGACCTGAATCAGTTTGTCGAGATCGGCGCCGATAACGCCGGCGACGCCTTGCAGCGCGGCCAGCACTTCGCTGCCGGTGACCGGTTGGCCAAAGGCGCGGGCGGCGAAACCGAAGGTGTTTTCGAGCGCATTCCGGGCGGAGGCAAGAACTTTCTCGGCTTCGTAGTCCGCGGCGATCCACAGCCCGGCGGTCAGACCGAAACGCAGGTCGCGGCTGGGGCTGACACGCAGCGGTTGGTACGGCGGCCGGGCGCCGTCGATGGCGACGAGTAGGTTGCGATAGAGCGCGGCATTAGGGTCGAGCGGGGCGCCGTCGGTGCCGGCCACGGTCAGATGGACCATGCGCTGTTCGCCGTCCCACAGCCAGACGGCCTGGGCCTTGCCGATGCCGGTGAAGGCGGCAGCGAAATCCTCGAAATCGCGCAACGAGACGATGCGGTCGAGCGTCCGGACCCGCAGCGGGGCGTTGCGCCGGGCTTCGTCGCCGGCTTCGGCATTGGTCCCGCCACTGGCTGCCACCGGATTGGTGACGGCCTTGAGGCCGGGCGGCCGGGTGAGCAGCATGCTGATCTGCTCGGCCTTGACGTTGCCGGCCGTGCCGAGGCCGACGCGGTAGCGCGCTTCGACATTGCCGCTGCCGGTCGGTAGCCGGGTGCCATGCTCGCCGTCGCCGAACTGCACGGTGGCGCTGCCGTTTTCGTCGAGCTTGACGGTGTAGGCGCGCTCGGTCGGGCCGGGTGCGGTGAAGCGCGGCGCTTCCTGCCAGAGCAGGCCGTCGACGCGGATTTCGAGGGTGCTCGCCGTGCCGCTCGGCGTCGCGGCGGTGATGTAGGTCAGCGGGCCCTGGCGCAGGGCGAAACGTTGCAGGCTGCGGCTGCCGTCGCCGCTGCCCAGGGGCTCGGGTTGAATGCGCATCTGCTTGCTGTCGCCGGCGCTGGCCGGGGCGAGGTTGGCGTTGATACGGACGGTGGACGGCAGGTAGGCGTTCGTCAGATCGCTGTCCAGAAGCAGTTGGGTGTGGCCGTTGCTGCTGTCGTTGTGCTGGATGCGGACAATTTCGGCGGCCGGGGCGAGTGCCACGGTCAACCGGAAAAAATCCTCAAATTCCAAATCGGCCGTTTTGCGGTCGCGGGCGATACGGATGGCGGCCAGCGCGTCGCCCTTGTCCAGCCGATTGCGCGCTTTGGCATTGGCCGGAACGTCGGCCAGCACGAGGCCGGAAACGGCGAGCCAGCGGCCTTCCGGCAGATCAGGCTCGTAGCCGGCGAGGTCGATCAGGTGGCCTTGCAGGAAACCGGAGACGGGCCGGGCCGCCCAGTCGAGCGGCTCTGATTGGCCGAAGGCCGTGGTGGCGCGGACATGGTTGTTGAAGGTGTCGCGCAGGTTTTCGCCGCTCAGCGTCAGTCGGGTGGCGGTGGCCGAAACGGTGAAGTCGGCACGGGCGTCGTCCTCGGTGCTGACGATGCGATAGACCTCCTCGTAATTCGGGATGGACATGACGGCCCAGCCGTTGGCCAGCCATTTCGGGTAGCTGGCGTCGAGGTGAACGGTATGGACATCGCGCGGGTAGAGGCGGTTGGTGGGGATGACGGCTCTGGCGACGTCGGGGCCGGACCATTCCAGTTTGCAAGCGGCGGCGACCCCGTTCTCGTAGTACTCCAGCCGGATGTCGTGCTTGTGATCGGCTTGCAGACGGGCCGACCCGCTGCGTTCGGTGGCGCCCTGGTCGATCCAGAAATTGATGACGAGTTCGCCATCGATCCACAGCCGCAGGCCGTCGTCGGCCGTGACGAAGAAGCTGAACTGGCCGCTGCTCGGGGCCTCGACCCAACCGGACCAGCGCACCGAGAAATGATCGGCTGGCACGGCGGGATCGGGGCTGCCGACGCCCCAGTTGAAATCGACCGTGGCATCGGTACGGCTCAGGATCGCTTCGCGGAAGCCCTTGCCCCGGTAGTACTGGCCGAGGAGCCCGCTGCCGCTGGCGCTGCCAGCCGGTGGATCGGAAATGTCAGCCAGCGTGAAGCCCGGCCATTCCGGATGCTGGCTGATCGGCGGCTTGGCATCGTCGGCCATGCCGAGGTAGTTGGCGCGCAGGTTGGCCGGCATGGCCCGCCAATCCGGGGCATTGTGGCCGAACAGGTGGGCGCGGGCGCGCAGGGCATAGCAGCGCGGATTGGTGCGGGCCGGATGGACGCCATGCCAGGGTTTGCCTAGGCCGCGATCGAGCGTGACGACGGTGTAGCCGAGGTCTTTCGGGTCGCTCGGATCGGCGGGCAGCACTTCGCGCAGGCGGGTGACGCGGCGGAAATCCCAGTTTTCGTTGTCGGGGTTCTTGGCGCGTTCGTCGCCGATGATGAGTAGCGCATCGCCGGCTTGCAGGCGGGTTGCGGTGCCGGCGAGATAAATGGTACGCAGGCCCATGCGTGGCGGCACGGCTTCGGCGGCGAGCACCGGCAGCGCATTCCAGCGGACCTTGGCGTCGATGGCTTCGAGGGTCTCGAAAGTCTGCGCCGTTTCGTCCTGCCCCGGCACGCTCTGGGCGCGGGCGCCGATGTCGATGCGGGTTTCGAGCGGCGCGCCGGGCGCGGTTTCGAGTGTGAAGGCGAGCCAGGTCGAGGCGGCCACGCCGGGGCGCAGTTCGTAGCCGATGGCGCGAGCCAGTTCGAGCACCGAGCGGCGTTCGGTGGCGGTGCGCAGGTAGTTTTCGTTGCCGATCCGTTCCTGGTAGAAGCTCAGCACGTCGAGCACGGCGGCCCAACTGTCGAGCAGGGCGATGGCCGGGTCGTCGCTGGCTCGGGTGGTCAGGTTTTCGAGGGCCAGCTCGTCGGCGAGGTCGGCCAGCATGCTTTGCCGGAAGCGGCCGTGGGTGCCGACGCGCAGCGCCAGCGCTGGCTGGCCGGGGGGCTGGATGGCGTCGACCGGCGTCAGTGGCGTGACGCCGGCGCAGCAGCCGCAGTTGTCGGAAGTGCTCATGATCCGCCCTCCACGATGAAGCTGATCTGGCCGTTTTCAGGGAAATTGAGGTCGCCGTCGGCACGCAGGACTTCGAGCTGATCGGCGGTGATGACGCCCGCCGCCCGTTCGCCCTTGGCGCTGCGTCCCCAGCGCTGGAAGCGGCGGATGTCGACCGAGGCGACGCCGGCCACGGCCATGGCTCGGGCGACGACGGCGGACAAATAGAGTGGCGTGCCGAAGGTGAAGCCGTCGGGATGGAAGAAGCCGGGCCGGCCATGGCGGTCGACGCCGGCGGTGAAGGCTTCGAGCAGGGCGGCTTTGACGTCGGCGGCGAAGTAGCCGCTGGCGACGCAGATCTGCAGCTGGATATCGAGCGGGACGTGCACCGGGTCGGCAAATTCGAAGTCGTAGCCGGCCAGCCGGAAGCGTTCAAGGAAGGCGCGCAGGGTGGCCTTGAATTCGGCATCGACCGGCTTGCCGGCGCGGCGGTCGAGCATCAGGAAAACGGTGTACCAACTGCCGGTCCAGCGCAGGCGGGCTGCGGCGCGCTGCACGTCGGGATGGCGCTCGGCGGCTCGGGCGTAGTCGTCGGTGGTGACGGCACGTTCCTGCGTGCGGAAGGCTTCCGGGGCATTGAGGCGGATGGCGTCGAGTGTTTCCGGCTCGGCGCCGCCTTGGGCCGGTAGCGGGTTGCGCAAAGACTGGATGCCGAGCATCAGGCTGGCATCGTCGCTGACCAGGGCGCTGATCGCCTCGGCGCCGACGTTGCCGCGCGGCCCGCCGCCCAGCCGGTAGCGGGCGAGCAGGCGCTGGCCGGTGATCGGCGCCGCGCCGAACTGGTTGTCGCCGAAACGCAGCCAGGCGCTGCCATCGTTCTCGGTTTCGACGACGAATTCGCGGGCGAAACGCTCGCTGCCAAGCAGGTCACGTTGCGGCGTCCATGGCGTTTCGTTCGGGTCGGGCTGGTCGCCGAACAGGCTGGAATCATCGGCCAACAGCATCATGTCGGCCGGGCGGGC
>NZ_JAVHPH010000017.1:0-33856 GCF_036170495.1 Azonexus sp. | reverse complement strand
GGTCGCCGAACAGGCTGGAATCATCGGCCAACAGCATCATGTCGGCCGGGCGGGCTCGGCGTGGTTCCTGGCTAAGCACGCGGCTGGCTGACAGCGGCTGCTGGGTGTCGGTCGCCACGTCGTGATCGTAGGGTTCAGCGAAGGCGAGGCCGGATTCCTTCAGGCGCGGCCGGTAGGGCAGGCGCAGGGCTGCGGTGCCGCCATCACCCACCTCCGGCGGTTCCATCGTTTGCCAGGGCCTGGTCAGGCCGTGGTCGGCGAGGACGACGTTGCCGCGGGCGACGGCGATGGCCTGCTTGACGAGGGCGCCGCCGATTTCGAATTCGTGGCTGACGCAAAGCGGGAAAGGCAGCGCATCTTCGTTGTGCCAGTTGATGAGCAGCAGGTCGGTGTTGGTCAGGTCGTCATGGCCGGGGCTGACGGCGGTGAGGCGGACCGGGTGGCGGTGGCTGGCATCGAGATCGGCGATCTTGCCGGTGGTCGGGCTGAGGATTTCTTCGAGGATCAGCACGTCGCCGGCAGCCAATGCCAGGGCCGGGGTGTTGACCAGCGCGGCGGCCGTTGTGCCGCGCGGCAGGCAGTAGGCCGGGTCGGCGAAGTCGTGGATGGCGATTTCGCTGTGAGCGGCGTGCAGGACTTGATCGTGCAGAGTTTCGAAAACTTCGATGCCGGGCAGCGGCAACTGGTCGAGCAGGTCAGTGCGGCGGACCGGGTCGCCGGCGCCGGCCGCGGCTAGCAGCGCCGTGCCGGCCGGGATGGTTTTTGCCTCGGCATCGGCGTCGACCGCAGCAGTCACGAAAACCCGGGCGTTGCAGCCGTCGTGCAGCGGGTAGTCGAGCAGCCGGGCGTGGCGGCGCAGCGAGGTGCGGCGGCGGGCGGTGCCGAGGTAGGCTTCGGTGGCGACGGCATCCTGCGTGTAGGAAAGATGGTCGCCGACATAGGCCAGGGTTTCGACCAGCGCCACCGTGAAGTCGGCCGGGCTGCGTTCGGCAAAGCCGGGCACCAGCTGCGCCATGCGGTCGAGCATCAGGCGGCGGAAGCTGTCGTAGTCCTTGGCCAGGTAGTCGAGGCGCGGTTCGGGCGGGGTGTCCGGCGGGCAGTCGTGCAGGTCGGTGCAGTCGAATTCGGACGGGCAGCCAGCCTTGAAGTTGATACGAATGGTGGACAGGCAGATGTCGAAGCCGGGGGCTGGCGCTTCGGCGTCGGCCGGGTCGATCAGGCTCAGCGTGTACCACGAGAAATCGCCAGCCTGCTCGACCTTGAGGCGGATTTCGCGGCCGTTGATGACCGGCTCGGCGGCCAGCGCGATGCCGGTGACGCGGACGCCGCCTTCGATACGAACGTTGGCGCGGCCGATGCCGCTGACCGGATGCACGCAGACGACGCGCAGGCTGCGCTGGTCGAGCGAGGTGATCTCGACGAAATCGATGCCATTCTTGCCGACCGGTTGCTGGTCGCGCAGCAGTTGCAGGCGGCGCGGGTTGTCGCTGCGGAACTGGCGGTTCATCCTTGATACCTCAGTTGGACGCGGCTGATGGTGCGTCTGGGCGGGATGGCCGGCGCGAAGCGACGACGCGGCAGGCTCATGCCTGCAAGGAGGAGCGACAAAGCCGGGCGCCCGACCGGATGTGCCAGCAGCCGTGTAGCGCAGTCGACCCACGGGTGAATGGATTCGAAGGCACAAAGCCAGCGTTCATGCGGCTGTGCAGAGCGGGAGAAGCGGTCAACTGAGGTTTCAAGGATCATGGCGTACCCCGGGTGAAGCGGGTCAGCCGGCGTTCCTGACCGCGCCTGACGACATACTGGACATCGACGGCGAGCGTGCCTTCGTCGTGCTCGACATTGACGCCTTCGACCACGATGCGGTCGCCCAGCCATTGCTGCAGGGCGCTGTGCACCGTCATCTGGACGGCGGCGGCCAGCGTGTCGCTGTTCGGCGCGAAGACCAGTTGCAGCAGGCCGCAACCGAAATCGGGCCGATTTACGCGTTCACCGGGGACGGTGAACAGCACCTGTTCGATCATGTCGCGCAGATGGGCGTCGTTGTCCGCCTCGCCGCTGCGGCCGCGCTGGTCGGGCTGGAAAGGAAAGTGGAGGTTCATGTCAGGTTCCCATCACGCGTGTTTGCGTCACGGCGACCGTCATCGGCGTGCCGGTCGGCGCGCAGATCGAGGGCGAGGCCTGGAGCAGGACCGGCTGGCCCCCGATGAGTACGCGGGTGGCGCCCATCAGCCACTGGCCGGTGACGCAGGGCCCGTTGCCGGCGGTCGGCGGCGGCATGGCGCAACCGGCGATCATGTAGGGCGCACCAATTGTCGTGGCCGGCTGGCCGGAGAGCAGCACGCGCGGGTTGGGCGCGCTGGGTGTGGCCTGGCCGCCGTGGGCACAGAGGACGGTGGCGCCGAGGTGGAGGAGGAATCCGGGCATGGTCGTCGCGTTCCTTTCTCTCAGATCACCGTCAGGGCGCCGTTGTTGATGTTCACCGTCGGGCCGGTGAGCATGATCGTGGCGCCCTGGCCGTTGGAAATGGTGATGCCGATTTCGCTGATCGAAATCATCGCGCCGGTCATCGTCTTGAGCAGGATGCCGCCGGTCGGGCCGGGCAGGTCGGAGATCATCAGCGTGTTCTGGTTGCCGGTCTGCAGCACGATGCTCGGCGAAACCGGCAGGCCGGCCAGGGCCAAGGCAGGTACTTCGCCGGCCGAGCCCCAGAAGCCGCCGACCCAGATCGGATAGTCGGCATCGCCCTGCTCGAACTCGACCCAGACCCCGGCGCCGATCTGTGGCTGGACGAAGACGCCGCTCTGGATGCCGGCGAAGGGCACGCAGGGCATGGCCCACGAGGACAGCATCGGGCCGAGCACATCGGGCACCTGGACCTGGATACGGCCCATCTGCATGGGGTCGATGTTGTTGAGCACGACGCCGCGGAACTTGCCGTAATGGCGTGTTTTTTCAGTCATGCCGGCACCAGGGGAAGGGTTGAGATCAGGCCGTTGCGGGCCAGTGAAAAGCTCTGCTTGAACTCGCCGGCCTTGAGCTTGCTGCTGACTTTCTTGACGTAGTAAAGGCCGTCGAAGGACAGGCCGGCGCCGCGCACGCCGACCAGCTGGCGGGCCTTCAGCACGTGGCCGTAGCGCAGCACGTCGAGGCTGCCGTCGCCGGTCACTGCATCGGCAGAAGAGCCGGCGGCCGCAGCCAGCCCCTTGCCGAGGGCGGCTATGGGCGACAGCTTGGCCGTTTCCTTCATCAGCTTGAGGCTCTTCGGCATGGGCGGAATCAGGCCGAGCGGCGGGTTGGCCAAGCTGACATCGGGGACGGGCAGCGGAATCGGGAACTTGGTGATCGGGTTCTGGATGAAGATGATGGGCAGGTCGGCCCCGGACTGGTTGACCGCAAAGGACAGCGAATCGACGTTGCTATGCACGTCCATGCCCAGATTGAGCGCCGGCTGAACCAGGCCGAGGCGAATCTCCGGCCCCCAGTAGGCGACGTTGGCGCCGGGCAGCGGGCCAGGTTCGATGTAGAAGACATGGCCGGCTTCCTTGGCCAGGGCGCGGATGTAGGCGAGATCGGTGCCTTCATGCGTCGGGATGCGCTCGACCGGGATCGGGATGTCCTCGAACAGCGACGGGATGATGATCGGCAGCATGCCGTACAGGCCGTAGCGGGCAACGATAAGGGCGACGCGGGCGGCCGGCGGCATGGCCGGATAGGGCAGGCCGCTCATGTCCTGCTTGTCCATCGCTACCGTCAGGTCTTCGCCGGTGATGGTCAGCCGGCTTTGGCCGGGTTCATTGGCGCCGGTGATTTCCTGGCGGGTGATCAGGCCGTCCATCAGCACGGTCGGTAGGCTGTTCATGGTGGCGACGAGAATTACGCGCAGCCACGGCACCTGGCCGCCGGCAACGAGCAGCAGCGTGTGCAGCGGCGAGCGGTTGTCGACGACGAAACTGAGCTGGAAGCCGCTTGGCGTATCGGCTGAGGAGGTGACCTCGACGCTTTCCAGCGCGTCCATCAGCGGCTTCGGCGCCGGGATGGGAACACCCGGACCGACCAGCAGCGTCAGGTGGATGCCCTTAAGCACCGCCGCCTCCGATGCCGGCCGGCAGGGTCAGGCGCAGCGTGTCGCCGGGACGTTCAAGCTCGCTCGGCACCTGGGCGCCGTTGCCGTCGGCGATCCGCCAGTACTGGATCGGGTCGCCGAGATTGGTCGCGGCCAGCCGGTCGAGACGGTCGCCACCCTGGACCTGGACTTCGCCGACAGTGACCAGCGTCGCTGGGTCAGGGATGAAGCGGCGGCGCAGATAAACGATCTTTTCGCCATCCGGGCCGGTCAGCTCGGCCGTGGCGACGCCGTTGTAGCGGCTGTTGGGCGGGAAGCGTTCGATGCTCATGGCAATCCACTCAATCCCAGCGAAGCAAGGCTGCCGAGACCGGCGTCGGCCGCCAGGCGTTCCTTGCGCTGCTGATAAACCATATAAAGATGGCCGCCCTTGTCGTTGAAACCGAGGTCGCCGACATGGAGGACCTTGAGACTCAGTGAAACCTTGGCGCGGATGGGGTTCAGCGCGCTGTCGAAAGCTTCTTCGGTGATCGAAAAATCGGTGATGCGCACTGGCACGACGCGTTCCTTGCTCCATACGAAGAGGGTCAGCGGCGCCACGGTCGGGGCGATTTCCAGGGTGCCGAGACTGAGCAGCGTGTTGTTCTGGATCAGCGTGTCGCTGTCCGGATAAACGATGGTCTCCAGCGCCGCCAGTTGCGGGTGGATGCCCGAGGAAACGGTCTTCGGATGCTGGTCGGGGAATTCGAGCTGATCGGTGGCGTCGATTTCGGCATCGAGCTTGAAAGTTTCGCTCGGCGGCCCTTTCAGGCGCAAAGGCTCGGAAAACGGGCCGCTCGATTCGGTGGCCTGCGGCTGCAGCGTTCGGGTCAGCGTTTCCGGGTTGTACTGCAGCGAAATGACCCGCTGCACGGCACCGCTGGACGGGTCGATCAGGATCAGGCCGCCGCGCAGCAAACCGGAGGAGAGAGGGCCGCTCATTTGTTGAACCTCACGCGTACGTCGTAATCCGCTTCATCGAGCGAGCGGGTGTTGCGGATGGCACCATAGGGCGGCAGCCACGGCATATTGACGATCAGGTCGTCCTGGTCGAAGAAGGTGCCGGTGTCCTCGTCGTAGATACGGACCTGGATCGGCCCCTTGATCGGCATCAGGCCGGGCAGCGGCAAGGCGAAGCTGCCTGACTGGCCATCGTTGAGTTTCCTGGCCGGCGTCTTGAGCCGCTTGCTGCCGCTGCTCAACTCGGCATAGACCTCGTCGGCACCGGTCCAGTCCTCGGTCTTTTTGACGGTGACGTCGACAATCGTCTGACGGCCGGCCAGGGCTTGTTCCATGGCGTGTTTTTCCAATGTTTTGGCGTTCTTGTCCACGTCCGTGGCAGTCGTCAGTGTGCTGTTGACCGCGCCAAGAGACACCAGCAATTCGCCGGTACTGCGTTCCAAGGCCGGCTTGTTGCTGGTTTCGGTAGCGCTGGTTGGCAAAGGCAGGTCGACGGTGTCGAGTGCCTTCTTGCTCTTCGGATCCTTGACTGTCTTGTCGGCATTCCATTTTTTTCCGGCGTCGACAAAAGCGGTGCTAGGCAAGCCGGGAGAAACCAGCTTTAACGCAGCTGGCGTCATCGTCACTACACCGGCCGGATCAGATTTCCAGCCCCAGGCGACTGATCCAAGATAGGTGTTGCTCATGGCCCCGGAAATCGCCAGGGCACTGACTTCGAAAAGCATTTCCCATTGTTGCTTGGCAAAAGCGATGGGGCCAGACGGGTGGTCCTCGAGCGTGGCAGTTTTGACTTCGAAGCTCCCATCAGCTTTCTTTTTGCGGTAGCCGTCTTCCCCGAATGTTGCCTTTCCGTAGCCTTGCCCGGAGCCGGCAGGCTGAACAGCGGGGGCATCGGTCAGTTTGCTGGGGATCGCGCCTTTCTGGGAATTGGTAGCGTAGATGGGGCTCGTGTTGGGGGCTCCGTTTTTGCCGGAGCCCAAATCCGTCTGGTCAATAAATCGGCCAGGGTCGCTTTCTGTCTTATCCAGAGCGCGTTTGCCAATGTGTGCAGAGGGGGGACCAGAAACATCGATCGGCCCGCCGGCCTTGACTGATTTCATGAGGCGGGCTGTCTGGACGATCCCGATCAAGTCGGCTTCGACGAGTTGGTTGGGTGTGAATTTAAGCCGGATATCTGCACCGACGCCTTGCCCAACCAGTTTTTTTGCCGGGCCTGGCGCATTTTTTGGGGCGTACAGGTCGGTATCGAACTCGCCCCCATTGGTTTTCACCGGGGCGCACCCGAGGCCGGGACGGAACGGGGAAATGGCGGGAATGGGTTGGCCGCGCATGAATGCCATAGCCGCCGAGTCGGCCTCCTGTTCGGCGCGTAGCGGCAGCATTCCGGGGACACTTCCGGATTCGGCATTCGATGACCCTTGCTGTACCACATGCGCCAGTTCGTGCGCCAGCAAGCGCCGTCCGCCGATGGTGTCCGGCTGGCAGCGGTTGGCGGCAAAGGCAATGTCGTGGCCCATGGCGAAGGCATCCGCGGCGAGATGGGTCGCCGCCTGGCGGGCCGGCGCGTCGGCATGGATGCGGACGCGCGACAGATCGTGGCCGAAGAAGGGTTCGAATTCCTGGCGCAGCGCGGCGGGCAGGGGTTGGCCGCCGGAAAGGACGGGGGCTGGCACCGGGCGTCCGCTCAGCAACGCCTTGGCGGCTTGCTGCCCGGGGCGGGTCGGTGTGACGACGCCCTTGGCCGGGCGCTCGGGTGCCGCGATGGGTGCCAGAACAGGACGGGCAAGCTGGTTCATTTGCTCAGCCCCGCGTCGTGGGCCGCGCTGTCCTGGTTGAGCACGGCGTCGGGCAGCGTGCCCTTGGCGTCGCAGTCCTGGTAATAGATGCCGTAGCCAGTTAGCGGACGGTCAGGGTCGTAGGCTTCGCCGAGACCGAAGTCGCGAACCTCCTTGAGGGCCTCGTCTTTTTTGCTAGCCGCCAGTTTCCTGGTCGCGTTGTTGGAGATGGCGTGGAAGTCCTTGCCATGTTGAAGCAGGGCCATGGCGTGCGGGGCGCGCTTGGGATCGGTCGGTTTGACCGCCATGTAGCCGATCGGGGTGTAGCCGCTGGCGACCAGCAGGCGTACACCGTAGGTGGCCAATACGTCGCAGTCGACCTTGAGCTGGCTGTTTTGCGGCCCAGCCGCGCTCAGCTTGGTGATGTGCCCGCTCTTGTCCGGCTTGACGTCTTCTGTGGATTCGGCCGGAACATGCCAGGTGAAGGCCTCGGCGATCTGTGTGTACATCGCTTCCGCCACTTCCGGCTTGCCGGGATTTTGCTTGGCGAGCGCCTGGCCGATCTTTTCGGTGTTCAGTTCCAGCCAGGTCTTGAGGGTGGCGATATCGTTGGCGGCGGGTGCCTTGAGCGGCGTGCCGGCCGCGGTGCAGAGGGCGATCACATCGTCGACGGTGATCCGCTGCTTGTTGCCGATGGCCCAGCCCAGCGTTGCGGCATCCGGGTGCAGGGTTTTGCCGCCGGCCTTGATGTTGGCGCCTTCGACGAAATAAGCCTGGTCGGAGACCTGTTTGAGCAGGGCGCCGCGCTTCTCGGCCAGCATCCAGGTGGTGAAGGCGGCCCGGCTGCCCGGGTGGAAGAATAGCAACTGCGCCAGTTTTTGCGGCAGGTCGGTTGCTGTCGGGTAGGTTTTGACGACGACCTTGAGCGCGGCGTAGACCTTGGCACTGCCAAGATCCTTGGCATAGCCGCCCTGGTCGGTGGTCAGGCGGGAGAACAGGTCGTGGTCGGACAGATCTTTGGCATTGGCCGCCTGATCCTGGGCGATGGTCGTCACTTGGGCTTCCGTCACCTTGGCCGGATGGCCGAGCGCGGCCTGATGGACGAACTTGCGCAGGTCGGGGTCGGTGATCTTGGGCGCCAGCGCCATCGCTTCGTTGATGAAACCGGCGGTGGCCAGGTCGGTCGCCATCATCTGAGCCCGATCTTCCTTCTTTTCCACCAGGGGGCCGCTCTGGTCGAGGATGCGGCCGGCCAGCTTGTCGATCTTCTGGAACTGGCGCTTCCAGGCCGCCTTGGCTTTCGGGCCTTTCGGTTCCGGCAGCAACTCCATGGCCTTGTTGTGGGTGATGTCGAAACCGTGGCCTTGCAGCGTTTTGGCGTATTCGCGATGCGTCGGGTCGAGCGTCTTCGGGTCGGTCGCCTTGGCTTTCAGGTCTTCATCGATCTCTTCGTCGAGCGTCTTGTGATCGATTCGTGTCCTGCCTTCGCCGGCCTGCTGGGTGACGTGGGCCAGTTCGTGGGCGAGCAGGGCGCGGCCGGCCGGCGTTTCCGGCGCCCACTGGCCGGGCGCCAGGGCAATCCGCGGTCCGCAGGCGATGGCGCGGCTGCCGGCCCGGTGCACCGCATCAGCCGTTTCGCCGGCCGGAAAGATGCGAACCTGGGAAAAGTCATGGCCGAAACCTTGCTCGAACGGGGCGCGCAGGGTTGGCGACAGGCTGTGCCCGCCCTGTTCCGGCAGCGGATTGCCGGTCGTTTGCCAGTTGGGCAAGCTGCGCTGCGGTGCGGAAAGGGGGCTGCGCAGCATGCCATTGCTGAGTGCGCTTGCAGCACGCTGGTCGGCCTGGGCCTCGCGACCCAGCCTTTCCGGAGCCGGGCGCCTGGATAGATCGGCCATTTTGGGTTGCCCCTGACTGAACTGTTTCATGTCCGGCCACCGCCTTTCCGGCCGGGGAGCATGGCCGCTACGGCGTTTCGGGCAACGGTTTGCGGTCGTAGATCTGGCGAGCTGACGCGCAGGGAGTCGCTGTTGGCGCGGTGCGGCAGCGATGTGTTGCCGGCGATGCCGCTGGCGGCGAGTTCCCGCTCCAGTGCCGCGATAAAGGCGCGACGCTCGACCGGGGTGTAGCCCGGCAGGCTCAGATGCTCGATATGGAGGTGGATTTTTTTCATGCCCAGCCTCGCGTTTCGGCATCGGCCAGCGGCCGTTCGCGTTTGGATGCTTCGGCGTGGGCGGCCGTCAGCAAGTGGCTCATGCCGACCGCTTCGCCGGCGTCGGCGGCGAGGAAGGCGGCGTTGAGGGCGATGTTGCGGATGCTGCCGCCGGTCATCGAGAGGCGGGAGAGCTTGTCGAAATCGAGGTCGCGGGTCGGCGTGGCGGCCGGGAAGACGCGCTGCCAGAGGGCGATACGCTGCTCCTGGTCGGGGAAGGGAAACTGGACGACGAAGCGCAGCCGGCGCAGGAAGGCGGTGTCGAGGCTCGATTTCAGGTTGGTGGTGAGCACGGCGAGGCCGTTGTAAGCCTCCATGCGTTGCAGCAAATAGCTGACTTCGATGTTGGCGTAGCGGTCGTGGCTGTCCTTGACCTCGGTGCGCTTGCCGAACAGGGCGTCGGCTTCGTCGAAGAGCAGGACGGCACCGCAGTCTTCGGCGGCGTCGAAAACCTGGCGCAGGTTTTTCTCGGTTTCGCCGATGTATTTGCTGACCACGGCCGACAGGTCGATGCGGTAGAGGTCGAGTTGCAGGCTGTGGGCCAGCACTTCGGCGGCAAGCGTCTTGCCGGTGCCGCTCTCGCCGGCAAACAGCGTGGCGAGGCCAAGGCCGCGGCTGCCCTGGGCGGCAAAGCCCCATTCTTCCTGGACCTTGAAGCGCTGGCGCAGGTGGGCTGCAATCTGGCGCAGGACGGCGAGCTGGGCTTCCGGCAGGACGAGGCTGTCCCAGTCGGCGGTCGTTTCGAGGCGCTGGGCGAGATTGTCGAGGCCGCCCCGGCTTTCTTGGCGGCAGCTGTTCCACAACGGGCTTGGTGCAGTGGCCTTGGTTTTGGCCGTGGAGGGCATGGCCAGGCTGGTTTGCAGGGTCTTGGCAATGTTCTGAACGGCCCGGCTGCCGAGGCGGAAATGGCTGGCAGCACGGTCGAGTTCCGGCCCGGCGTGGTGTGCGCCGGCGGGGCCGAGGGTGTCGATCCACAGTTGCCGGCGATCCGCTCCGTCCGGTTTGTTGACCGGGAAACGCTGGTTCTGCGTGAGCAGCGCCGGGGCGCTCGGGCAGGCTACCAGGCACAGGCCGCCGACTCGCTCGATAAGGGCGCGGGCCGCTTCGCCGGCGGCAGCAGCGGGATCGCTGACGATGACGAGCAGGGCGGCGCCGAGCAGCGTGGCTTCGCGCTGCCAGAGGGTGATCAGGGCGGCGCGTTCTTCGGCGGCGAGGGGGATGTCTTCGGCCTGGAGAACCAGGCAGCTCAGGCCGAGGGCGTCGGCGCAGCGCGTTGCGATGTCTTCCTGGGCGGCCGGGTCGTCGCCTTCGAGGACGATGACTGGCCACTGGCCGGGGTTGTCTTCGCGCCCGGCATCGAGCGCCGCCATCACGGCTTGGGTCGTGGCGGCGTGGCTGCCGGCTTGCCGGGGCAGGGCAAGGGCAGGGCGGAGCAGATGAGCGAGACGGACATCGAGTTCGTTGATACCGACGAGGAAGTGCAGCACGCGTTCGTCGATGCGCAGGCGGCCGGCGGCGAGGCCGGCGTGGTTGTCGATGTCGAGCAGGCGCCAGCGGCGGAGCGGGCGTTGCGGCGTCAGGGCGCTCCAGTGCGGCGATTCGAGGGCAGCAAGGGCGAGGCCGAAGGTGGCCCAGGGGCGGCTCGCATCGCCGTGGGCAAGGGCGCAGGCGCGGGCGAGATCAGCGTCCATTTCGGCGCCAGCGCAGAGCAACAGGAGGTCGCGCTCGAAGCCGGAGAGGCCGAAGGCGGTTGTCAGCCAGTCGATGGCGCTTTCGGTGTGGGGCAACTGGCGGGCGTCGGCGAGGGCGGCACCGGTTTCGGCATTTGGATTTTGGGCATTTTTTCCGGTTGACCCTGGGGCCAGCCCTTGTTTCTGTGGTCGTGGCAGCCGCTCCTTGAGCCGGGCGAACTCGGCGACCAGCAGTTGCTGGTTGGCGATGGTCCAGTCCTGGGCGAGCGGGGCGTTCATGGCAGGGTGATCCGGCGGTCGAGGTAGGCGACGGGTGTTGCCAGGCGGTCGATGATCGGGCTGTCGAAACCGTCGACCCGCAGGCGGGCCAGATGGCTGCTGCCGACGGGGGGTGCGTCGGCGATCACGAAGCTCAGTTGGCTCGCTTCGACGGTGATTTGCTCGGCGGCGATTTCCCGTTCGCCGAGGATCAGGGACGCGATCTGGCCGGGGCGAACGGGCGGCGCGACGTCGAGGACGAGGCTTACGGTATCGACATTGCGGACGGCGCTGACGGGCGGCAGCACGGGTTCCGGGGCGAGGGCGAGCGGCAACTGGTTGCTGCGCCGGGGATTGGCTTCGTCGAGCCGCTGCACCGACAGTTCGACGCGGTAGAGGCCGACCGGCAGGTCGTTCGGCACGATAAAGCTGACTTTGTTCGGGCCGCCGCCGGTGACCGGCACGCTGCGGCTGATCTGGAAGGCGGCGAGGCTGAGCGTGACTTGGCGACCGACGCCATCGAGATGGTGCCCTTCGAGCGTCACTTCACCACCGGGGACGGCGACGGGTTGGCGATTGGCCGGAACGACGGCTTCCAGGGTCGGTAGCGGCGGGATGAGGCCGCTGAAGGCGAGGACGCCGCGGTCACGTTTCGAGACCTGGTCGGTTTCGCCGCGACTGAGCACGGGCAGTGGGCTGCGTGCGGATTTGCGCGATTCGATCAGCACCACCGAGACCTGAAAGGCGGCGGTTGGCCGATAGCGCGCCTGGATGGCCGACCACAGGCGGGACATTTCTTCGCTGCCGAGGGCGGCCGGGGTGATCTTGAGGAGTTCGATCTGTTCGGCCAGGTCGGCGCCGCGCAGGCTTTGGTAGACGGTGGGCAGGATGGCGCCATCGAGGACGGTCGGGACGAGTGCCCGGCGAATGGCGTCGCGCGGCAAAACCGGCGTTTCGTGCAGCAGCTGCAGGGCGTAGCCGAGCAGTACTTCAGCCTGCAATTCGGCGCGGCCGTAGGCGGTCAGCAGGTAATGCAGATCGAGGGCGAGGGGCGGATTGGTGATGCGGTTGCCGGCGGCATCCCGCGACGGCAGCGCGGCGTTGCGCCAGGCGACATTGGGCGTGACCTGATGGAGAAAGAGATTGAGCTGGGGCGAATCGGTGTTGTCGAGCGAGACGGTATCCGGGGCCATGCTGGTGACGAGGACGCCGGCGCCGAGCGTGTCACTGATCGCCTGGTCGATCATCCCGGAGTCGAGCAGATCCTTGATGACGGCGGTGACGCCGGCGATGGCCAGGGCGTTGCTCATGAGCGGCCTCCGTGGCGGCGGGCCAGATAGTCGGAGAGCGACAGCGGCGCCGGGCCGCGCGGGCGTGGTGGCTGGGCGGCGGGCGCCGGGCGGCTGGGCGGATTGACTTCGAGGCGGCCGATGGTGATGTGCACTTCGGGTGCGCTGTCGGGTTCCGGGGCGGGGTTCTGGCGTTCCCGGCTGGATTGCGGGCGGATCGTGCTGATTTCGGCTGGGCGGGGTTTGGCTTGGCGGGCAGTGACCACAGCGGGCGGCGCGGCGGATTCAGGCGATTTTTCGGGTTGGTTTTGGTTTTCGCCGAGCAGTCGGGTGACCAGAGATTCGAGGTCGGGGAAAGCTGGCAGGGTGTCCTCGGCGGGGCGGCGGGTTTCTGGCGCCGGCTCGAGGTGTCGCACCAAGGTTTTCGGTACGGCCGCGACCGGGCTGGCGGTGTTGAGCGGCGGCGGGGGCTGTCTGCTGTGCGCTGTTTCGCGTGGAGCATGGTCGGGTGAAGGCGGAGCGGAAATGCGGGGCGGCTGGCTGGCGCTTGGTGTCGGGGATTGCCGTTCGACGGGCGTGGCGGGCGCGGGATTACTGGCGACGATGGGCGCCGGCAGGGTGCTCTCAGTCGCTTGTTGATTGCGCCGGGCGGTGTGCGTCGGCTCGAATTTCGGACGCTCGATGGCGGGCGTTGCTTGGTGGCTGGCCGCTTCGGTCATTGAAAAGTCGGCTGTCGGCGCGGCGTAGGGCAGTGCGGCGCGCGACTTTATCTGCGAGGCGAGGCCGAGGCTGCGGCTGGCGAACTGGTGGAGGAATCCGCGCATGGTCGCCTCAGCCGATCATGGTCAGGTAGGCCGCCCGGCGGGCCGGGCTGAGCGCGAGAATCTCGGCCTCGCGCCAGCCATAGGCGCTGGCCAGCCGATGGACGGAGTCGAGCAACTGGTGGGCGCGATTGCCGAGTTCATCCCAAAAACAGGCGCCGATATCGAGCACGGCGTCCCAGGCGTGGCCGCAATCGGTGCAGCGCATGCCGAGGCGGATGTCGGCGGCGGGATCAAGGGCTTCGATGTGCGATTCAATATCGCCAATCAGCGCCGGCGAGCATTTCAATTTTTGGCCTTTTTTCCGGTTGACCGTGGGAATGTTGCTGGAATCGCTTTCCTCGATCCGGCAACGGTCAAGCAGCCAATCGACAGCCGTTTCCGGGTCCGGTGCGGCGAGGATCGCGGCCTGATCGCGACTGCTCGGCAACCGCCATTGCTGGCCATCGAGCCTGATGCGGGCATTGCTGTCGGGCGCCGGAAGGTCGTCGAGCAGGCCGGCGCAATCCAGCCTGAACTCCATCAGCGCACCGCACGACGGACACGGCGCGTAGCCGTCCAGCGCGCTGCCGAAGGTGGCGTTGCGCAGGGCGAGCAGATTGACTTCGCGCCAGCCGACCGGGCGGTCGGCCAGTTCGTCGGGCACTTCATCCGGCATGGCCAGGGCCAATGCCAGCAGCGCGCGGTCAATGGGGTGGCGTGTCTGTCCGGCGTCCCACAGGGCGAGCACTTGAGCGGCACTTAACGGGCGCATGGCGCGGTTCCATTCGCGTTGTTAGCCCGGCTCGACAAAGCTCGGCTCAGCCGGCTCGGCGACTTCGTAGTCGCGTTCCCAGCCTTCGTTTTCGAGCTTGATGTGTTGGATCGCCACGGCGTTGGCATTGGCGTCGAGGTCTGGCAGCGCCTGGTATTCCGAGACCCAGCAGCGGAAAATCTTGTAGGCCAGCGCCAACTGCCCGGCTTCGTTATAGACCTCGATGATCAGGTCCTTGCGGAAATCCTTGAGCGAAACCTCGCTGCCCAGGCCGGAGCCGAGGTTCCAGACCTTGTTGGCCCATTGCTCGAAATTGGTGTCGTGGGTGACGCCGCGCTCGAGCGTGATGGCCTCGAACTTGGTGCGACCGGGCGACTTGCGGCTGCTCGACGGATCGCCGCCCTCGCGATGCTCGACGACTTCGGTCGTCCGCTTGAGCGATGACACCTTGCTGATCCCGGCGACGTAGCGACCATCCCATTTGACGCGGAATTTGAAGTTTTTGTAGGGATCGAAGCGCTGGGCATTGACGGTGAACTGGGCCATTTTCTATCTCCTCGTTATTCGCTTCAGAATCAGACCTGGATCTGCCCAGCCAGCTGCTGGATGCTGATGACCACGAACTCGGCCGGCTTGAGCGGCGCGAAGCCGACCAGGATGTTCACCACGCCGCGATTGATGTCGTCCTGCGTCGTCGTTTCACGGTCGCACTTGACGAGGTAGGCATCGCGCGGCGAGCTGCCCTGGAAAGCCCCCTGGCGGAACAGGCCGTTCATGAAGGCGCCGATGTTGAGGCGGATCTGCGCCCATAAAGGCTCGTCGTTCGGCTCGAAAACCACCCATTGCGTGCCGCGATAAAGCGACTCCTCGATGTAGAGGGCCAGGCGGCGCACCGGCACGTACTTGTATTCCGAAGCCATCTGATCGGCGCCGCGCAGGGTGCGGGCACCCCAGGCAATCGCGCCATAGACCGGGAAGGTGCGCAGACAATTGACGCCGAGGGGGTTGAGGCTGCCGTTTTCACCATCGGTCATCGGCACGGCCATAGCCTGCACGCCGGCCAGGTTGGCATCGGTGCCGGCTGGCGCCTTCCAGACGCCGCGATTGCCGTCGGTGCGCGCGTAGAGGCCGGCCATCGTGCCGCCGGGCGGGGTCAGGCGCGGCTTGCCGTTCTTGAGCGGATCGGCGACGTAGGTCCAGGGGAAATAGACCGCGGCGTGATCGGATTTCGGCAGCTCGGTGCCGGAAGCCGCAGTGACCATGGTGGCAACGCTGGTGGCCGTCGGCGGCGCATCGACGATGAAGAAGGCGCGGCGTTCCTCGCAGTACGAGGCGGCGTCGGCTAGCACGCCGGGATCGGTGATGCCGGGCATGACGAGGATGTTGAACAGATCGGCATCTTCCAGCGCATACAGTCCTTCGCGATTGGCGCGGCTGCCGATGAAGGCCGGATAGACATCGGCCGGCCCGTACGGGGTTTCGGTGCCGCCGCCGAGGAAGGCATCGGTCGGCGGCGCGGACAATACGGCACCGGCCAGCAGATGCAGGCCGGCGGCGAGGTCGTTGGCGGGTGCGGCGCTGACGGCAATGGCCGAACCGGCGCCGCGCGAGCCGCTGGCGAGAACGAGCGTGGTGGCGGTCGCCGTGGCGGTGAAGTTGGCGTAGGCCGGATTGCCGGGTTTCAGGGCGCGCACGGCGGTTTGCAGTCGGCTGGCCATGTCGATGAGTTTGGCCGCGAGGTTGGCGCCGGCTGCCGCCGCGCTGCCAAGATCGACGACATCCGGCCCGTAGCCGTCGAGACTGATGCGCAGGCTGGTGTGCGTGGCGTCGGGCAGGGCGTCGAGATCGGTGGCGGCGAAGGCGCCGCTGGTCAGTGTGGCCGGGTCGGGCATCGGCACCGGGCGCAGGCTGGCGACGGCATCGACCTCGATGCCGCCATTGGCGACGCCGAGCTTGAGCACGCCGGCCGCGTTGTTGCTGCTGCCGGGCAGGATGCGGACGGACGAGAATTCGCCGCCGGTACCGGAGGCCATAACCAGCGTGTTGCCGCTGCGCGTGCAGGAAAAATCATCCAGCGCAGCCTTGCCGCCAGCCTGCGCCTTGACCTTGAGGCGGATCGCTTCGGCCAGCGCGGTGAGGCGCTGGGTTGCGGTGCCGCCGGCAATGTCGGCCGGCAGCGTGATGCTGACGGTGACCGGCGGCAGGCCATTCACCACGACGCGGAAATCGGTGTGGGTGGCGTCGAGCAGGGTCTGCACGTCGGCCAGCGTGCCGCTCGTCGAGGTACCGGCAGCCAGGCCGTTGAGCGTCAGCTGGGGAACATCCCGGCTGATCTTGACCAGCTGCGACACGCCATTGACCAGATCGGGCAGGTAGCGGGCATCGGCCGAGTTCATCGAGACATTCGGATACTGTTCGGCCCGCCCGTCGCTGCTGCGGATGAACGTAATGTTGAAGGTGCTGCCCGGGTTGGCCGTCGCATGATCGACGCGGACCTGGATGCTGTTGCCCGAAGCGCCGGCATCAAGCGCCGTGACGGTCAGGACTGTGATCGGCGTCGCGTTGAGCAGCCCCCGGCTGGCGGGCGCTGCGCTCTTGACGACACGGACGATCCACGCATCGGTGCCGCCGTTGATGAAAAACTGGCGCACCCCGTAGCTCATCTCAGAATCGGCCGAGAGGCCGCCGAAGGCGCGCTCGAAATCGGCAAAGCTGTAGATTCGGGTGGCCTTGTTGATCGGCCCTCGGGACGCTGCGCCGAGGAAGGCAGCGACCGAGGTGGCGACGCCGGCAATGGTGCGGACTCCGCTCGAAACTTCCTGGATGTAAACCCCGGGGGAAGCAAGCTGTACGGGCATGACGGGCTCCTTTCTGCGGGACGGCCAGCGGCCATTCCATTCACGATCTCATCGATACTTCTGCCGGCCCCGGCCATGTTTGCGGAAACAAAACTCCCGCTACCTTCCGGGTTGCCACCAAAAAATCCCTCAAGTCGGGATCGAAGGGCGGGGCGGATCATTGGTCCGGCCACGCCAGGGCAGGAGCCCTGAATGTCTGCCCCGCGTCATCGAGTGAAGCGGGTGAAAGTGTCTTTAGCGGTTAAGTCCAGTCCGCCAAAGGCGGTCAAACTTGAAACTTCGAACAAGCTCTTGCAGTGTCAGAAAAGTCTGTTTAATCAGCGGTGTTTCTCAATTTAAAGCCATGAAGCTTTAATGCGAAAAAAATGCATAAGCATATCTGTATGTACTTCCGGACGAATGCGAAACAGCTTGATAAGACCGTGGACGCTGATGACCAGAATATAGTTCAATTCATGATGAATAAAATAATTTATTCATGGGAAATATATTTGCGGCCTAAAAAAGTCGTATGTCATTTGTGGCCGATGGCTGTTTTAGGCGACGGCCCGCACTTTCGTCTGGCGATCTTACGGAATGCTGCCGCGTGGCAAAGCGATTTCAGTCCGATGTCTTTCGGCCGGCCGCATTGCCCTGGTTTGCCCAGAACCGTGCAACCTCTCCGGTCGTGACACGCCCGCTCCTTACGCCCTGCGCAAGGACTTTTTCGGCGTCGGCCTGGCGACCGTAGATGAGATAGACCTCAGCTTCGACTAACGGGCAGATTTCTTCTTCCATGGCGAGCAGTTCGGACTGGTCCGGCCGGGAAAAGACGGACGAGTCAAACTGCGCGTAGCGCGCTGGCGCGGCATCCGATTTCTTGATGAAAGGAAGCAGCATGGAAAGGGTGAATTGGCGCATGAAGCCGGTGACGGGCGGGAGATTGGGAATTTTGTGTGTCATGTTTGCTTTGCCTCGCTCTGTGCATGGTTTCAGGTGCATCGATTGCCGATCGGGAACTGCCTTCAACCTGTGCCACCAAGGCCACTTTCGTCTTGAAGCCTGAAGTAAAGGCAATGCGGTTTGGTGGATGGTGGTGATCGCTTCTGCAAAAAAGGGTTCTCGGTGGCAATGTTGTCCGTTACCTATTGCAACTAGCGGGCCAATTTTTATGGCTTTGAATTTTAACGATTTTATTTATTATTCTGATCGTGCCATGTCGCTGTGTGGCGACAGCGTTGGCGGTAAATCCACGCCTTTCCCTGCGTTTACATGGAGTTGCAGTGTCACTAAATCACGACAGCTATTCGGAAACTTTACGGCTGATCCGACGCGCAGCGCTGGAGCGCGAGGGCAGCCGAGCTGAGTGACGATGATTCCCCGCGGATGGCCCGGCCGCCGCTCATCTGGCGTACAAAAATAGAGGCAATTTTGGCGTTGACCGTGGCATTTCTGAACACGGCGGTGAATTCGTCGGTTATTTCAACGCCATGGCGCCTCAGTCCTTCTTGAGCAGGCCTTGCAGCGCGGCGAACGGGTTGTGCGTGGCGCCGCCACCGCGCTTGGCGCTGGTGTCGGTGTAGCCGCGGTCGGCCTCGATCTGCTTCTGGTGCTCGTTGTCGTGGCAGTAGATGCAGAGCAGTTCCCAGTTGCTGCCATCGTTCGGGTTGTTGTCGTGATTGTGGTCGCGATGGTGCACGGTCAGTTCGCGCAGATTGGTCGTGGTGAATTCACGGGCGCAGCGGCCGCAGATCCACGGATAGATTTTGAGGGCGCGTTCGCGGTAGCCCTCGGCGCGCCGGTCGGCTGCCTGGCGGGCATCGGCGACGATCTTGTCGAGGCGTTTGTGGTCGATTGAGCTCATGGTGGAAATCCGTTGATGTCGGGGTGAATTTTATCTGGCGTTGGCCGGTGGCGTGAAAGTCAGATTCCCAGGCGCTTGAAAAAGTCCCTGACCATGCTCGGCAGCGATTCGATGTCGAGTTCCTTGATGCCGCTGTCGCCGTTGAATTCGTCGTAGAGCCAGTCGCCGTTGACGAAGGTAACGCCCGGCGGGGCTGGGCGTTCGGCAACCGGCTTGCCGGCCAGCGCCTGGCGCATGTAGTCGATCCAGATGGGCAGCGCCAGGGTCGCGCCAAACTCGCGGCCACCCAGCGATTTGGGTTGGTCGAAGCCCATCCAGGCAACGGCGACGACATCACTGGCGTAGCCGGCAAACCAGCCATCGATGGCGTCGCTGGTCGTTCCCGTCTTGCCCGCTACGTCGGGGCGCCCGAGGCGCTGGCCGGCCAGGGCGCCGGTGCCCGTATGGGCAACTTCGCGCAGCATGCTGTCCATGATGAAGGCGTTGCGGCCGTCGATGACCCGTTGTTCATCCTGGCGAACGGGCGGCTGCGGCGTTTCCTGAAGCACGTTGCCGCGGCTGTCGGTGATTTTATCGATCAGGTGCGGCGTGACTTTGTAGCCGCCATTGGCGAACACGGCATAGGCGGCGGCCATCTGCTGGGGGGTGACCGAACCGCTGCCCAGGGTCATGGTCAGATTGGCCGGATGCTTGCTGGCATCGAAGCCGAAGCGCCCCAGATAATCGCGCCCGTATTGCGGCGTGATCGCCCGCAAAAGGCGCACGGCGACGACGTTTTTCGAGCGGGCGAGGGCTTGGCGCAGGCTGATCGGGCCATCGTAACCATCGTCGTTTTGCGGCTCCCAGGTCTTGCCGTTGTCACCGGTGGGCAGCGAAAGCGGCGCATCCTCGACCAGCGTGGCCGGCGAATAGCCTTTTTCCAGCGCCGCCGAATAGATGAAGGGCTTGATGCTCGATCCCGGCTGGCGCCAGGCGCTGGTGACGTGGTTGAACTGCTTGCGCGAAAAATCGAAGCCGCCGACCAGGGCGCGATAGGCACCATCCTCGGCGTTGAGGGCGACAAAGGCCGCTTCGACCTCGGGCATCTGGCTGATCGACCACCGTCCCTTGGCGTCGCGGCTGGCGCGGATGACCGAGCCGATGCGAATCTGCGCTGCCTTGGCATTGGCCTGCAGGGCGCGGGCGACAAAGCGCAGGCCGTCGCCGCTGATCTCGATGGTGTCGCCGGTGGCCGGTTCGGCTCGGACTTTCTTGCCGGAGACTTCGGTGACGACGGCGGCGATCAGGTTGTCGCTGTTCGGGTGCTTGGTCAGGATGCGGTCGATGGCGTCGTCGCGCTCGTCGGCCTCCGTCGGCAGATCGACGAAACCTTCCGGGCCGCGGTAGCCGTGGCGCTGGTCGTAGGCCAGTACGTTGCTGCGCAGCGCGTTGTAGGCAACGTTCTGCTCGCCACCGTTGAGCGTCGTGAAAACGTTGATGCCGCGCGTGTAGGTCTCGTCCTGGAATTGCGCGAAGACCTCTTGACGCACCATTTCGGCGACGTGGTCGGCATGCACGGTTAATAATTGCCGGTCGCTGATCTTGAGGGGCTGGGCCACCGCCTCGGCGAATTGCCCATCCGTGATTTTGCCCAGCGCGCGCAGGCGCTTGAGGACCAGCCCCTGGCGGGCCTTGGCGCGAACCGGATTGACTGCCGGATTGTGCTTGGCGGGGTTTTGCGGAATGCCGGCGAGCATGGCCGCTTCAGCCAGCGTCAGCTCGGGCAAGGTTTTGTTGAAATAGGTGCGGGCGGCGCTGGCGAAGCCGTGGGTACGCTGGCCGAGATAAATCTGGTTCATGTACAGCTCAAGGATCTGGTCCTTGGTCAGCGCCGATTCGATGCGGTAGGCGAGCAGTGCTTCGGTCAACTTGCGCTTAACGGTTTTTTCCCGGGTCAGGAAGAAATTGCGCGCCACCTGCATGGTGATCGTCGACGCGCCCTGATGAAATCCGCCGGTCAGATCGGCGACCAGCGCCCGCGTGACGCCCCGGTAATCGACGCCGCCATGCTCATAAAAGCGCGAATCCTCGATGGCCAGCAAGGCATCTTTCATGATCTGCGGGATTTCCTCGATCGGTACGAAGACGCGGCGTTCTTCGCCGAATTCACCGAGCAGCGCACCATCGGCCGTGTAGATGCGGAGTGGAATTTTCGGCCGATAGTCGGTCACGATGTCGAGCGGCGGCAGCCCGGGGAGTACCGTCACCAACATGTAAGCGAGCAGCGCGAAGGCCAGCAAGGTGCCATCGACCCCGAGGGCGACCAGTGTGCGTGGCAACTGTTGGCGATAATTGGCCGTGGCCAATGGGAGCGTCAGGAATTTGACGACGGTCGAGAGAAAACTCAATTGCAATCCTGCCAGGCGTGCCCGGCGAACAAGTGTCGGGCGGGCGGTTGATGGCGCTGGCTGGCCAGTCGCCGGGGCCATCAGTTTAGCCGCAATGCGACGCGTGGACCGCTGGCCGTGCCCTGATCCTGTCCGTAGAATCCGGATTCACCCATTTACCAGGCGTCACCACCATGCCCCGCATCAAGATTGAACTTCCTGAGCGCTTCAGCTTTTCGACCGATATTCCTATTTATATCGGCCACATCAACTACGGTCACCACCTTGATAACGCCCAGCTCATCTCGCTGGTCTCCGAAGCACGCGTGCGTTTTTTCAAATCGCTGGGCTACACCGAACTCGATGTCGAGGGCGTTGGCATCGTCGTCGCCGATGTCGCCGCGCAATACCGGTCGGAAGCCTTCCACGGCGAAACGCTGGTCGTCGAGATGGGCGCCAACGACTTCAACAAATACGGCTGCGACCTGGTCTGGCGCCTCAGCGACAAAGCCAGCGGCCGCGAAGTGGCGCGCGGCAAGCACGGCATCATGTTCTTCGACTACACCGCCCGCCAGGCCGTCTCGGTGCCGTCGGGCTTCCTGGCCAAGGTCGGCGCTGAGTGATTCCTCTCCGCTGCGTCGACGGTTTTCCGCCGACTTACTCGTCTCCGTTGCTCCGGGCCTTTACGTAGCGCAGGCAAGCCTCTCGCAAGAATTTCATCTGGCCCTTGAAATTCGAGCATCCTTTGCACATGGCCAAGTGCATTTCCAGGTGCATCTTTTCGGAGAGGGTGAGTTTTCTGTCCTGTGCTTCGGATAGCAAATGGGTGACTTCCTTACAGCTCAGCATGGCTGCTCTCCAGCAGAAAACCAGTTCGATTCCAGGCAGCGTCGCAAGCCGTTGCGCGCCCGGTGCAGGATGACATTGCAGTTGCTGGTCGTGAGACTCAACGCCTGGCAAACCTCGGCGGTCTCGAACTCAAGGAATTCCCGCATCATGAAGACGCGGGCGGTGTTTTCCGGCAGGTGCTTGAGGCAGGCATCAAAGACCTCCCAGAAACCTTGTTCGCGCAGGGATTCTTCAGGATCGCCCCAGTTGTTCGGCCGCGCCCCCGGCGTCCAGTGGGCATTGCTCTTGAACAGCGATTCGAAAGCCTGATCCATACTTTCTTCTTCGGCCGATAGCGCGGAAACGTTGGTGGTACGGGCTTGCAGGCGGATCAGATCGACGATCTTGTTTTTCAGGATGGCAAAAATCCAGGTTTTCAGCGCCGACCGCCCGGCAAATTCCCGGGTGTTGCCCAGGGCAGCGACCAGTGCTTCCTGAACCACATCTTCAGCCTGCGCTTCATCCCGCAGTTGCAGATGGGCGAACTTGATCATGTCGCGACGAATCTCTTCCAGATAACCATCGTTGGTCAGCAGGTTTACGCCAGCATTCATGCCTTTTCCTCATTGCGGCTCATTTCGTTGCGCGCGGCGCTGTAACTGGAGACGCAGTACGGCACCAGATAATTCAGGCCGACCTGAAACCAGGAGAGCGGCAAGCCATCAAACAGTCGGCCGCCCTGATTGATCAGGTTCAATATCGTGCCGACCACCATGGCCACCTTGATCGCTGCCTGAACGATCGAGCGCTTGAAAGCCGTGTCCAAGATTCTGCTCATAAATGCCCTGTGGTTCACGTCAGGAGGGCGTGAGCGGATTCACGAACCAGGCGGCTGATCAATTCGGTATCAGCCTCCGGTTCCACGTCCTGCGGTTTGCCCATCTTGCCGGTGGGTTTGGTAACCAGTTGCCCGGCTTCCAGCGCGGTCACGTATTCGCCGCTACAACTGCGGCAATAGATATGATCGCCTGCCTGTTGCCCCTTGCGCAGGACCAGGGTCGGACCGCACATCATGCACTCGTGTAGCGGGATGCCGTCATCGCTGTGACCGACGATGTGGTGCAGTGCGCCTGCCTTGCCCAGCGCGACGAAGCGTTCGCCAAAAGTCTGGTCGAACTGGCCGCCGAGATTTTCCTCGATGATTGCCAGGGCTTTCTCGATAGGCATGCCGCGACGATAGGGCCGGGTGCTGGTCATTGCGTCGAAGGCATCGCAGATGCCGACGATGCGCGCATCGAGCGGAATGTCCGGGCTGGCGAGACCGCGCGGGTAACCCTTGCCGTTCGGCATTTCGTGGTGCGCCCGGATGGCCGTTTCGGCGAGCCGGGCCAACGGGTGCCCGGCCAGCATTCGCCAGCCGACATCCGGATGTGTTTTGATGACCTCGTACTCGTCGTCGGTGAGGCGGTCTTTCTTGTTCAGGATCTGATCCGGAACGCCGACCTTGCCGAGGTCGTGCAGGAAACCGCCCAGGCTGATGCGTGCCACATCGCTGTCCGGCAGATCGAGTTCGCTGGCCAGCACGCGTGAAAACCGGGAGACCCGCCACAAATGGCCGCCGGTGTAAGGGTCGCGCGCCTCGACCATCCAGGCCATGACGAGCAGGCTGCGCAACAGGTCTTCCTGGTAATTACCCTGGCTTTCTTCTTGGCCAGCGAAAAGCTGACCAATTTCTTTAAGCAGGCTCATGTTTCTCTCCCAATCCGGTCTCCGGGTTGAGATCGTACTGCCGCATGAAACGGCGGTCGATACTATCCTTCCATTTCCAGGCCCAGCCGCCCGCGGCCGAGAGGCCGCCCCACGACATGATGGCCTCCTTGGGGCCGGTGGCCAGCAAGTAAAGGCTGCGCTTTTGCGGTTGGTAAGCCAGCGGCGTCAGGCCATTCAATACGCGATTCAGGTTGCTGGCCAGGACAGGACCGGCACGCACGGCATAAACGCCCGACTTGGCATGCGGAGCGTCGATGCGCGATGCGACATCGCCGGCCGCGAAGACCTCCGGATGCGAGACGCTTTGCTGCCCATCGTGCACCGCAATGAAGCCATCCGGCGCCAGCGCCAGCCGGGAATCGGCCAGCCAGGCCGCCGGCTTGACGCCGGTGGCAGCGATGACGCAATCGACTGGAATGGCTGTGCCGTCGCTCAACTGAAGGCCGGATGAAGATCCCGCCGCATACCCTCGAACGACTTTAATCTGACGACGCGCCAGGGTGTCGGCGACCCGCCTGACGATACTCGGGCCGTGCCCCGGCAACAGCCCCGATCCAGCGATCAATATCACCTGTACGTTGTTCGCACCCAGTTCGAGGTTCAGTCGATAACGGGCGGCCAGGGCCAGCTCGACCCCTGCCGCACCGCCGCCAACGACGGCGAGGCTGGCCTTTCCTACTTGCTTGAAGAGGTTGATCTGCTGCGTCCAGTCGACCACAAAACTCTCGATCGGACGGATCGTCAGCAGCTTGGCACCGGTGGCCGCCAGGCAGGAGGCATCGACCTGAGCGCCGGTATCCAGCGACAGGGCGTCATAGGCGATGTCGCCTGAGTGCAGGGTATGAATTACCCGCCGCCTGGCGTTCAGGCCGCTCACGCTATCCTGGATGAAACGGACCTTGGCCGCCTTGATGAGCGGCTCGAGGGCGGCGGCGCATTGATCCAGGCGGTAATGACCGGCCATCCACCCGGGCAGCATGCCGGAATAGATCTGCCGCGTGTAGGGCGAAATCAGCGTGACATCGACGCCCGGCCACGGACCCGCCGCCAAGGCTTTCAGAACATGGAGATGAGCATGGCCGCTGCCGGCCAGAACCAGGTGTTTCATGCGATTACCGCTGGCTGATGGGCAAGCGTGCGGACCTCCGGAAAGCGTTCCGCCAGGCGCGCGAAGTCTTCCTTGCGGTCGACGTCCCACAGCGGCGAAAACTCCTGCCAGCGCCAGTTCAGGGCACTCAGGCGAGACCGGGTTTGGGCCATTACCCGCTCGGTGCTCCAGTCCACCGCCTGAAAAACCTGCCGGCTGGCGCAGCGCATGCCGATCAGGACATAGCCGCCGTCCTCGGCCGGAATGACCGTTGCCTCGTGCTGCTGCAAACCGGCGGCGGCCTGGCGCAACAGGCCAGGGGTGAGCACCGGGCAATCGGTGCCGATGACCAACGTTCCGGCCGCAGTCGACGACTCGGCGATGGCGGCATGCATGCGCTCGCCGAGGTCGCCATCCGGCTGGCGGCGCAACGCCACCGGGCCAAATGCCCGGCAAACGGCAAATGCCGGATGGTCGATGTCCGGGGCGCACCACAAGGTGACCGGGCCAAGATCGGCGACCACGGCAGCTGCCACTGTCCGCTGCAACAGCCAGTCTTGCAGGGCGGCCGCGCCGTCGGCACCCAGATGCGGAATCAGGCGTGTTTTGGCCAGGCCGGCAAGCGGCGCTTTGGCCAGGATCGCCACCTCGATGCGTGGCGGGTTTTCAGGTTTCATCGGCAACATAGCCATACTCCCGTGCCAGGTCGTGCGGGTTGGCGCCCAGGAAAAAGCGCAGGCGCAACCCCCACATGGTGAGAATAGTGCGCAGCAGGCCATGCTTTTCCCAGCGCCGGCCTGAGGTCGTGACCTTTTCCGGGCGGCAGGCGGGGCGGGCTTCTTCCCGCATCCAGCTGGAAAAAACAATGTCTTCCATCAGGGGGATGTCCGGGAATCCGCCGTGGCGTTCGAACGCTTCGCGCCTCACGAATATCGCCTGGTCACCCGTCGCGATGCCGGTCAGGCGCGAGCGCCAGTTCATCATGAAGGCGACCATGGCAAGGCCGCGCAACGCACCGTCGATGCGCACGTCGAAGCGCCCCCAGCAGGCGCCGTTGCCGACGGCTTCCCCGATCAAATCCGGCGCGGACGGCGGCAGAAGCGTGTCGGCATGCAGAAACAGCAGCACGTCACCGGTCGCCATGGCGGCTCCGGCATTCATCTGCCGGCCTCGGCCGCGCCGGGATGTCGTCACGCCATCGGCCAGGGGGCCGGCACGTTCGACCGTCGCATCGCTACTGCCGCCATCGACCACGATGACTTCCACGCCTTGCCGGCGCAAGCCTTGCAGGTGCTCAAGCGCCGTAACGATGCCGGCGGCTTCGTTGAGTACGGGGATGACGATGGAGAGCGAGGGTGCATTCATGGTGGTGTCTATTAGTCGTGTACCGGCCTGGATTCTTGCCGTCGGGGTCAGTTCCTGGCGATCGGGCAGGCCTCTTCCGTTTCGACAAATCGGAAATCTGCAAAGCCGGCATGCGCTTCCCCGCCGGTGTTGTCGGTGTCCGAAGCGATGGCCAAGCCAGTCAATTCGCCACCGATTCCGCCGAATGCCCGGTGAAAATCGGCCAGCACATTTCGCCTTTCCTGCACCCAGGCGCCGGCCTGCCCCGCCCCGGAGCGCAGCACCAGCATACGTGCCCGGTCGGTATAGGCGTTGTCCTGCACGGTGCCGATCGGGTGGCGGTTGTCCCAGATGTAATTCAGTGCCGCATCCGGCACCTGGCCGCCGTAGATCGCCCGCGCCAGGCGGAGCTTGGTGCGGGTGGCGAAACCCAGTTGCTCCGGCGGCACCGTAAAGGTCAGATAGACCCGGGCGGCGTAATCGTCGCCGGATTTGCGGGTCATGTCGGCGGCCGCGACCGGCGCGTCGATCCGCCATTGCCAGCACAAAATGGGCGTTTTTTTCAGGTCGACCGTGAGATTCCGTCCCAGCAAGGCCATGCTTTTCTTTGCCTTGGCCTCAATGGCAACCACGCCGTCCCAGAGACGGACGCCGTATGCGGTCGGCGCCACGCGCGGGTCAAGGTGCTCGATTTTCCACGGGGCCGGAATGGCGGTGTCGGCCTCGGTGAATCGTCCAACCCAGAGCGGATCAGCCCCGGCTGCAAGGGAAACGGTCAGGCCGAACAGATAGACCGGGAAGCGAAAATTCATTGAGTGACTCCAATCGGGGCAGACGCCGGCAAACGGTCGGCCCAGTTTAGACGACGGTAGTCGAAACCGTTTTCCAGCGTCGGCTTGACCACCTGAAAATACGGCGACACATCGAAATCCCGCGGGACGAACAGGCTGTGATGGCGAATCCGCAGTATTTCCTCGATGCAACCCGGGCAATCCTTACGATCGGTGGCGCGCAATTCGATACTCGGCAGAATGGGATAGCGCACCGACTGGAAGCATTGCGCGATCAGCGTCGAGCAGATGGCTCGCGTCGGGTCGCCGCTGCCCAGCGACAACATGCGGCGTCGCCAGCGTTGCGGTACGGGTGGCGTCGGGAACAGATAACGGGCGAGATCGAAGACGTTCTTTAGGTCGTACTGCTGGCCAACCCGTGCCAGTCCATACGCGATGATGTGCTGCCGATCATCGTCGGAAAGACCGACGGGTCGGCAGATGCGGCTGTGCAGGCCGGCGAACTCGGAAATTGCGACCAGGCGAACGCCAGCGATGATGTCGGCTTCGAGAAAGCGCAGGGCAGAGTCCCCCGAGTTGTCAAGCCCGGCCGCGTCGCCTACGTAAAGCGCGGCGTGTGACCAGGTCGATTGGGTCAGGTACTTGATCGCCACGCTAACCCGCGTCTCGCCTTCGACCAGAAGCACATCGCCGTGCCGGAGCGTCTTCTCCAGCAGTTCCAGGTGCGTCGGTAGCGAGGCACCATGGCGATGGTGGGGTTGGCTTAGCCAGTGCCCCAAGCCGCTACCGACACGAAGTGCCAGCGAATTCATTTTTGACCCCGCCGCCAGGCATGGAAACGTTCGACCCAAACCAGCAGCCGCTGTGGCGCATGCGCTTTCTTCCAGTTGCCGGCGACGTACTTGTTGGCTTCGGCCAGCGTCGGGTAGATGTGAATGGTGCCGAGGATCTTGTTCAGCCCGATGCCTTGCTTGATAGCCAGGACGTATTCGGCGATCAGATCGCCGGCATGTTCGCCGACGATGGTGACGCCGAGGATTTTGTCCTTGCCCGGCACAGTCAGCACTTTGATAAACCCGTGCGCCTCACTGTCGGCAATCGCCCGGTCGAGGTCGTCGATGTCGTAGGTGGTAACTTCGTAGGCGATGCCTTTTTCTTTCGCTTCCAGCTCGTTCAGCCCGACCCGGGCGACTTCCGGCTCGACGAAGGTGGCCCACGGGATCACCGAGTAATCGGCCTTGAACTTTTTGAAAGGGTCGAACAGCGCATTGACGGCGGCATACCAGGCCTGATGGGCGGCGGTATGGGTGAATTGGAAGGGCCCGGCGACATCGCCGGCAGCGTAGATGTTCGGGTAACTGGTTTGCAGGAATTCGTTGGTGTCGACCGTGCGCCCGGTCGGAATGCCCAGTTCTTCCAGACCGAAGCCTTTGAGATTGGCGGTGCGGCCGACGGCCACGAGTACGGCATCGAAGGCAATTCGGACATCCCGTCCTTCATGTTCGGCGATCAGGATTTTCTCGCCGTTGTCGATGACGAACTGTTTGGCGCGGTGATTGACCAGAACGTCGATGCCTTCCGCCTGGAAGCGCCGGGCGACCAATTCGGAGACTTCCGGGTCTTCGCGCATCAGGAGGCGTGGGGCCATTTCAACTTGCGTGACCTTGGCGCCGAGCCGGGCGAAGGCCTGGGTCATTTCCGAGCCGATCGGGCCGCCGCCGAGCACGACCAGCCGCTTGGGCAATTCGCGCAGGTTCCAGACGTTGTCCGAGGTCAGATAGCCGACTTCCTCGATACCTGGAATCGGCGGCACGAAAGGTCGGGCGCCGGTGGCGATAACGATGCTGCGCGTGGTCAGGCGCTGGGTGCTGCCATCCTCACGGGTAATATCAACTTCCCACGGTGAAACGATCTTGGCGCTGCCCTGCACGACATCAACACCCAACTTGGTGTAACGCTCGGCCGAATCATGCGGCTCTACGGTCTTGATCACCGACTGCACGCGCTTCATGACATCGGAGAATTCGAACTTGGCGCTGGCTGAGGCGATGCCGAATTCCTGCGAACGGGTGACATGCGACAGGAATTTGGCCGAGCGGATCAGCGCCTTCGAGGGCACGCAGCCGGTGTTCAGGCAATCGCCGCCCAGTTTGTGCTTTTCGACCAGGGTGACCTTGGCCTTGACGGCAGCAGCGATGTAGGAAGTGACCAAACCGGCGCTACCGCCGCCGATGACCACCAGATTACGGTCGAAGCGGGCGGGCTTCTTCCAGTTGGCAAAGACCTTGTTCATGCGAACGATCTCCACGATTTTGCGGGCAATCAGGGGAAAGATGCCGAGCAGGACAAACGAGCCGAGCAGGCCCGGCGAGAGGATGCCGGACAGGGACTCCAACTTTGCCAATTGGGTGCCGGCATTCACGTAAACCACCGTGCCGGCCAACATGCCGAGCTGGCTGGCGAAGTAGTAAGCGCGGGTTTTCATGCCGGTCAGGCCGAACAGCAGGTTGACCAGGAAGAAAGGGAACACCGGGACCAGGCGCAGGGTAAAAAGGTAGAAGGCCCCTTCGCGCTTAACGCCCGCGTCGATCGCTGCCAGGCGTTGACCAAAACGCTGGCTCACCCAGTCGCGCAGCAAAAAGCGGGACATCAGGAAGGCGAGGGTGGCGCCGATGCTTGAGGCGAAGGAAACGATCACCGTGCCCCAGAGCAACCCGAACACGGCACCACCGGCCAGGGTGAGGAGCGCGGCGCCCGGAAAGGAGAGGGCGGTCGCGATGACGTACAGGACGAAATACGCGGCAACGCTGAGGAGCGGATTGTTTGCCTGGAAAGCCTGGATGGCAGCCTGTTGCTCCTTGAGCGTCTGAAGATTGAGGTATTGCCCGAGGTCGAAGACGAAGAAACCGGCGATTGCCAATCCGACGATCAATGCCAATGCCAGCTTGCGAAATTGCATGAAGTGCTCCCTTGGGTTTTGCAACCAGGGATGAAAAGTACCCGGCTTGATTATTAGTCGGATGGCCGGCTGATTTCTTACACGCAGCGCGATGAGCGCGATCCCCATCCTACCGCGCTGAAGTTTCCGCCAGCCTGTCTGACAACGTATCGGCAAAAATGGCGGCGATTTTTCCGGTATCAGCGGATTCTTCCGAATGCTACGGTCAACTCGATTTTTCCGCCAAAAATGAAATGAGGCGTCGGGTCTGGCGCCTCGCCGGTTGCGTCAAGCCGGGGAGGAGCCGGTCAGGCTGCCTTTGTGCAGCACCTGGCCAGCCAGTGATCGATCGATATTTTCCCCGGCCCCCGGGCGATCAGCACGAGCAGGACCGTGGCCCAGACGCCGTGAGTTGGGTAGGCATCCGGATAGACGAAGATCTGGATGGTCAAGGTCATGACCAGCAAGGCGAGTGACGAGAAGCGCGTGGCCAGGCCAAGCAGGATCAGGATCGGGAAAAAATGTTCGCCGAACGCGGCCATTGGCGCAGCCAATTCCGGCGGCAGCAGTGGCAAGCGGTATTCGCTGCGGAACAGTTCGAGGGCGGAGTCCGACAGATGCGGCCAGCCGAATTGGAATTCGCCAGAAACGAGATCGACGGCGAAGCCTTCAATTTTGGTCTGGCCCGATTTCCAGAAGATGGCGGCAATCGAGAAGCGGCCAACCAGCGCGATCAACGAATCGGGAATACGGGAAAACAAGGTAACGATACCGCCGATCAAGCGGGCGACAGCTGACGACGGTGCTGTGCAGGTGCTGGCAACGGGGGAGTTCATGAGAGTCTCCTTGAAGAATGCAAAGCGGTGATGGCTGATTTTTGTAGCAGCAGACCGAGAATGCTGACCAGATCAAATTCGGCGTCGATCAGCGCAGCGTCCGCCGCAGCGGTGCCGAGGCTGTATCCCGCCTGCAGCGCGTTGATGAAGGTGCCTGCGACGGTCGGGATCTGCATGACTTCGACATCGAGGCCGTGGCGCAGAATCAGGGCGGTTTCCGGCATGTCCGGTGTGACAGTGGAGAGTTCAAGCACGCCCTGGTGAGCCGCCCATAGGGACACCACGGCCGAGGCCGAGGTCAGCACGGCGAGCGACGGATGCAAGGTCATGCCCAGTGTCGGCAAGGCAGTCTCGTCGGACAGGGCAATGGCGACCGCATCGGCGCCGACTCCCGGCAGGTCGGCGGCGTGATAGGCGACGACCCGGAGATATTCGAGCCGCGCCACGTCGGCCAGATAGGGCAGGGCGGCGGCGGGCGGGAAGGTCTCGATGAAGTCCGGGAACGAGGCGCCGTAGAAGGCCATCAAGCGCGACTGCGGCGGATTGGCGTAGGCATAGAGGCGCGCCATGGCCCGGAAGAAGTCTTCGCCGACCAGTTGCTGCGTCACCTCGAAGGTGTCGGCCAGGGCGTCGATCAGCGAGACGATGACGTTGTTGCGGTAAACCCGGAAGCGTTGCGCCGGGTCGGATCCGTTCCAGGCGGTCAAGCCGGCCGGGGTGGGCAAATCCGGATCGAGCAGGGCGCTGGCGAAGTCGAACTGGCTCATGCTGCCGCCTCGCTCAGGCAGGTTTGCAGCAGCTCTTCCGCCTGTTGTGCTTCGGCGAGCAAGACCGGGAAGGGCGGAATGTTGTTATCGCGCTCGATCAGCGTCGGCAGTGGGCCGCTGCGTTCCAGCGTGTAGCGGTAAAGATCCCAGACCGCCCGGGCAATCGGTGCGCCGTGGCTGTCGATGAGCAGCGGGGCGCCGGCCGCATCGACATCTTCGGCGAAGCCGGCGAGATGGATTTGTGCCGTCGCCGCCAGGGGAAAGGCGTCAATGTAGTTCTGCGCATCGCGGCCATGGTTGGTGCAGGAGACGTAAACGTTATTGACGTCGAGCAGCAGGCCGCAGCCGGTACGCTTGACGACTTCGCCGATGAAATCGGTTTCGGCCAGCGTCGAGGCGGCGAATTCGACATAGGTGGCCGGGTTTTCGAGCAGCATGCGCCGGCCCAGACGTTCGTGAACGCGGTCGATGTGATCGCAGACGCGGTGCAGCGTGGCGGCGTGGTAAGGCGCCGGCAGCAGGTCGTTGAGAAAGGTGTCGCCGTGGCTCGACCAAGCCAGGTGTTCGGAAAAGGATTGCGGCTCGTAGCGCGTGATCAGCGCGGCCAGGCGATCCAGATGCTCTTCGTCGAGCCGACCTTCTCCGCCGATGGATAGGCCGACGCCATGGATCGACAGCGGGTAGTGGCTGCGAATCTGGGTCAGGTAGTGATGGAATGGGCCGCCATCGACCATGTAGTTCTCGGCATGAATCTCGAAAAAACCGAGGTCGGGCAGGGTTTCAAGAATGGTGCGGAAGTGCTCGGGCTTGAGGCCGAGGCCGCCGCGCGCCGGCAAGGTGCTGGCGCGGGCGACAGGAACGCCGGCATTTGTCGACATGAAACAAGGGGTAGTCGTCATGGCAGGCGCTCCGCTTCAGTTCAGGAAATCAGGCCTTCTTTTCCTTGAATTCGGCGAGTTGACCGTGGCCGGTCGGCGAGGTCTTGGAGACGGTCTTTTCGCAGGTGCCCTTGGGGACCAGCGACCAGGAATTGCCCTGGTGATCGATCTTCGAGGTGCCGGCGCAGGTGGTGCCGGCGCCTGCCTTGCAATCGTTCTTGCCCTTGAGGGCGACGCCGAAGCATTTGTCTTTGTCGGCCATGTCGGCGGCGGCAACCGGGGCAGCGGCAATGGTCATGGCGGCGCCAAAGGCGAGGGCGAGGGAGGCGGCGGTCAGAGTCTTGTTCATGGTGGTATCTCCTGATGAGGTTGGGACGTTGGTGTGTCCGGACAGTCGATCAATTATTTCGACTGCTAACCATTAGTCGGAGAACGCCGCGATTTCTTACGCCTGATTTGAAATTTATTTGGCGTCGGCGAATTGCTTTTCGCGTTCAGGCGTCGAGCGCAAAGTTCGGCCCCTGCATGATGCGCTGGTAGTAGGACAGCCAGGCCGGCGAGCCGGCCGGCCAGTTGGCCAGGAAAGCGGCCTGCCAGGCAGCGTGGTCGTAGCGGATCGGCAGCGCATGGACGTGCACGCCTTGGATGATCTCGCCATAAAAGGCTTCCCCGATCGGCGGACGGATGCTGATCCGGGTTAGCAAACCGCAGCGTTTTTCCTTGAAATTGGGCATTCCGGCGGCGCCGTTGTTGATGACGATGCCGGTCGTTTCGCCGAGCGGGAAACGGCGCAAGGCGGGCAGGCAGGTGTGGGTGCAGGCGAAGATGTCGACCTCGGCGCGCCGGAAGGCATCGACAATCCACGGGCGGTTTTCTGGATCGGCCAGGGCGCTTGCGTCGAAGCGCCAACCGGCCAACGAATCAGCATCGCCGTGCACGATGCCAATACGGCTTGCGCCAACCTGGAAGCGGGCGATCATCGGCAGCGCCGCCAGGCGTTCGAGAATGGCGGGATGGCAGGCGGCCGTTGCCTTGAGCCGGGCGTGAATGCGGTTCGAGCGCTCGACCACGGCACTGTCGACGTGTGCGGGATAGGCGCAACCGCAACCCGCCGCCGCGCCGTCGACGCCGAGTTCGGCTTCGACGTTGCCGACGATGGCATGGTGGGCGAGCACGCGGCGGTTGATGTCGGCAAAGCCGGCCGCATCGACGTTAAACCAGTTGAAATCGCCGTTGAAAATGACGGTGACCGGCCCGGCTTCCTGCGCTGCCATCGCTTCAATGGCATCGAGCGCCGGCCGGTTGCCGTAGAGGCCGCCGACGACGTAGAGCGTCTCCGCTTCGATGGCAGGCAAGCGGGCGATGGCTTCGGCGCCGTAGCGGTAACGTAGCGGGCAGGTCCGTCCGGCGACCTCGCTCATTTGCGCTCGCCCCACACCTGCTGGACCCGCGCATCGCGGCCGCAGCTGTTGCGGTAGTAGGCATAGCGGATCGGGTTCTTCTTGTAATAATCCTGGTGGTATTCCTCGGCCGGCCAGAAGGTCGACGCGGCCTGCACTTCGGTGTAGATCACCGGGAAGCGGGCGCTTTTGAGCAAGGCGTCCCGGCTGCCTTCGGCGATTTTGTGCTCGGTCTCGTTCTGCCAGTAAATGCCGCTGCGGTACTGGCTGCCGACATCGCAGAACTGG
>NZ_JAVHPH010000016.1:0-1395 GCF_036170495.1 Azonexus sp. | reverse complement strand
TGCTGGCCGGCGTATTTTTTGTATTGGTCCTGGTCGGCGTCCAAAGTGGCAACCCGACCATGCTGGGTGGCTTGAAATTTCTGCTGCCGGCCAGTGAAGAAGTGCCGCTTGACGACGATCTGGCGGTCGACGAGATCGACCCTGCTGGCGAGACGCTCAGTGCCCAAATGCGCGGCGCGATGGACTACGTATCCCATCGCTATCGCGTGGCGCCGGATGCCCTCGAACCGATTTTTGCCACGGCCCAGTCGGCCGGCCGGCAACTGCATCTCGATCCGCTGCTCATCATCGCCGTCATCGGCATCGAGTCGCGCTTCAATCCGTTCTCCGAAAGCGTCGTTGGCGCCAAGGGCCTGATGCAGGTCATGCCGCGTTTCCATCAGGACAAATTGCCGGAAGACGCCGATCAGGCCGCCTTCCTCAATCCGGTGATCAATGTCCAGGTCGGCGCCCGGGTGCTCAAGGAATCGATCCGCCGCAACGGCGGGCTGGAAAGCGGCCTGCAGCAGTTTGCCGGGGCGACCAGCGATCCTGAGCGGCGCTACGCCAGCAAGGTCCTGGCCGAAAAACAGCGCCTCGAACAGGCTGTCCAGAAGTTCCGGACGACCTGATCCCGCCTCAGGCCGGCGGGTTGATGAAGGCCATCAACTCGCCGACGAAGCGCTCGCGCTGCCACTGGTGCGGCGAGTGGTCGGTGCCCTCGTAGATGTGCAGCACGGCGTTCCGGGATGTGGTCGGCGACGTAGTGCGCCGTCGACGAGCGGTAGAAATTGCTCTCGCCGCCATAGATGAGCAGGGTCGGTAACGGGATCTTGGCCAGCACGTCGCGATAATCGGCGGCGGTCAGGCTCTGCCAGCAGTTGATCAGCGGTTCCGGGTTTTGCGCCCGCAACGCGGCGCGCGAGCGTTGCCAGCCGCTGGCGTTCTGCCGGTATTTCTCTGCCGCCCGCTGGTTCAGTCCGTGCGCCGTCAATTTGAGCACGCCCTCGGCAAAATCGTCGCGTAGCCACGAGATCAGCTCGTTGTTACGGTCGACGCCAAAATCTCCGTAAATTCCATGCGCCCAGTCGTCGTCGGTCAGCAGCTTGGGCGATTGATCAATGAAACAGAGCTTGCCGAGGCCGTGCGTGCCGTGGTCGCGCAGGTATTGCCAGAGCGTCAGGGCGCCCATCGAGTGGCCGACGGCGGTGGCGTTGTGCAGGCCGAAATGGGCGATCAGATTCCGGAGATCACGCGCCATGCGCTCGGCCGTCGCCGAGCCGGCATGGGCCAGCGGATGGCCGCCGTGGCCGCGCGCATCCCAGCGATAAACGCGGTGCCGGGCATTGAGCTCGGCCAAAAAGGGGAACCATTCCTGGCGGCTCGACGTCCAGCCATGGAGCAGGATCAGCGGCG
>NZ_JAVHPH010000015.1:0-1399 GCF_036170495.1 Azonexus sp. | reverse complement strand
GCAAGATTCCCATCGATCTCAAGAACACCAAGATCGACATGCTCTCGCTGTCCGGTCACAAATTGCACGCCCCGAAGGGCATCGGCGTACTTTATCTGCGCCGTGGCTGCCGCTTCCGTCCGCTGCTCCGTGGCGGTCATCAGGAACGCGGTCGTCGGGCCGGTACCGAGAACTCGGCGTCCATCGTCGGCCTCGGCATGGCCTGCGAGCTCGCCATGCAGAAAATGGACGTCGAAAACACCGAAGTCCGCCGCCTGCGCGACAAGCTCGAACTCGGCATCCTGAGCCAGATCACCCACTGCTTCCCGACCGGTGACGTTTCCAACCGCCTGCCCAATACCAGCAATATCGCCTTCGAATACATCGAAGGCGAGGCCATCCTGCTCCTGTTGAACAAGTTGGGTATCGCCGCCAGTTCAGGCTCGGCCTGTACTTCCGGCTCGCTCGAACCGTCGCACGTCATGCGCGCCATGGGCATTCCCTACACCGCCGCGCACGGCACGATCCGTTTCTCGCTGTCGGTCTACAACACCGAAGCGGAAGTCGATTACGTTATCGAGTCGGTGCCGCCCATCGTCGCCCAACTGCGCAAACTTTCCCCGTACTGGACCGACAAGGGCCCGGCCACCAACCCCGAAGCCGCCTTCGCCCCGACTTACGCCTGACGGCAGCTCCGGTCTCAGGTAGGGGATTGACGCGAAGACGAGCCGCAGGCAGTGCGATTGGCACGCCAAGGTGAAGTCGACAAAGTCAGGCCCCTGCCTGCGGCTGGAGGAACCTCTCTCTCTGCAGCAACCTCGGTTAGCCCCGGAAGCAATTCCGGGGCTCTTTTTTTGATAGCTGCTTGCCTTGAACAGAACCAGCAACACTTGCTTTGATATACTGTTCGTATGAACAGTATTCGTCGTATCGCTCACCTTGACATGGATGCCTTCTTCGCCTCGGTCGAACTGCTTCGCTATCCCGAGCTGCGCGGGCAGGCTGTCGTGGTCGGCGGGCGGAGTGTTCATCAGCCGGTGGTGCAGGCCGACGGCTCCAGGCATTTTTCGCGCTTGCGCGAATATGCCGGGCGGGGCGTGATTACCACCTCGACCTATGAGGCCCGAGCCTTGGGCATTTTTTCTGGCATGGGCCTCATGAAGTCGGCGAAACTGGCGCCCGAGGCTATTCTTCTGCCCGCCAACTTCGAGGCCTATCGCCACTATTCGCGCCTGTTCAAGGCGTCTGTCCGGGCCATTGCGCCAAATGTCGAAGACCGTGGAATTGACGAAATCTACGTCGACCTCAGCGACATTCCGGAGGAAACCCGCGTCCTGGCTCAGCGCATCAAGGATGCAGTTTTTGCCGCAACCGGGCTGAGTTGTTCGATTGGCGTGACGCCCAACAAACTGCTCGCCAA
>NZ_JAVHPH010000014.1:0-7147 GCF_036170495.1 Azonexus sp. | reverse complement strand
AGGTCGATGACAGCACCCGAAAACTGGTCGCCGACATGGCAGAAACCATGTACGAGGCGCCGGGGATCGGCTTGGCGGCGACCCAGGTCGACGTGCACCAGCGCGTCGTCGTCATCGATGTGTCCGAAGACAAGAGCGAATTGCAGGTTTTCATCAATCCGACGCTTGGCCGGTGCGAGGGCTCGCAGATCGGCGAGGAGGGCTGCCTGTCGGTGCCAGGCATTTACGACAAGGTCGAGCGCGCCGAGCGGGTGTCGGTGACTTATCTCGACCTCGACGGCAGGCAGCACACGCTGGAGGCCGAAGGCCTGCTGGCGGTGTGCATCCAGCACGAAATCGACCATTTGAACGGGACCGTCTTTGTCGACCACTTGTCGATGCTCAAGCAGGCCCGGATCAAGAACAAGATGGCCAAACAGGCGCGCGTTACGGCATGAGGCTGATTTTCGCGGGAACGCCGGAGTTTGCTGCACAGGCCTTGCGGGCCATTATCGCGGCAGGGCATGACGTGGCGTTGGTGCTGACGCAGCCGGATCGGCCGGCCGGGCGAGGCATGAGTTTGCAACCTTCGGCGGTCAAGAAGGTGGCGCTGGAAAATGGGATCGAAGTTTTTCAGCCGTTAACGCTGAGGGATGGCGAGGCGCAGGCGAAGGTTGCTGAGGTTGGCGCCGAGGTTATGGTGGTGGCGGCCTATGGCCTGATCCTGCCCCAGCTCGTGCTCGATATGCCGCGTCTGGGCTGCATCAATATCCACGGCTCGCTGCTGCCCCGCTGGCGCGGCGCGGCGCCGATCCAGCGGGCCTTGCTGGCCGGCGACGCCGAGACGGGCGTCTGCATCATGCAGATGGAGGCCGGGCTGGACACTGGGCCGGTGCTGTTGCGCGGAGCGTTTCCCATTGAGGCCAGCGACACCACGGCTACGTTGCATGACCGGCTGGCCGAACTCGGCGCGAAGCTGGCCGTCGAGGCGCTCGGCAAGCTGCCCTTGCCGGCCGAGCCGCAGCCGGCCGAGGGCGTGACTTACGCGCACAAGATCGAGAAGGCCGAGGCGCTGATCGATTGGTCGAAGAGCGCGGCGGAACTGGATCGCCACATCCGCGCCTTCAACCCGTTTCCCGGTGCGCAGGCTCTGTTTGGCGGTCAGACGGTGAAATTGTGGCAGGCGACGCCGGCGGCTGGCGCGGGTGAAATTGGCACGATTTTGGCGGTTGACCGTAGCAATGTGGTCGTCGCCTGTGGCCAGGGCGCGCTGGCTGTGACTGAATTGCAGAAGGCGGGTGGCAAGCGTTTGCCGGTGCAGCAGTTCCTGGCCGGGCACCCGTTGAAGGTGGGCGACCGTTTCGATATTCCGGTCTGACGATCTCAGGCCGTGCCGACGCGCCTCGGAATTTCGCGGCTGGTCGGGGGCAGCGTCCCGACGACCGCCAGACTGGGCCTTTCGCCGGGCTTCTGGTGGCGCAGTGTCAGATAACGCAGGCAGGTGACGCGCAGGAAGGAGGCGAAGTTGTCCACTTCGCCGCGGTAGGCCTCGATTTCATCGTACAGCTTGGCGATGAGTTGGTTGGTCGTCATTCCCTCGTTGCCGGCCAGTTCGGCCAGGATGTCCCAGAACAGGTTTTCCAGCCGGATCTTGGTGACGAAGCCATGAATGCGCAGGGAACGCGCCCGCGACTCGTAGAGCATCGGGTCGGCCTGGACGTAGATTTCACACATGCTGCCTCCTGGTCGGAGCGGGCAACGTCGGCGTGACGTTGCCCGGGCTGGCGGTCAAAGGGTGATTTGGGTACCCAGCAGCGGCAGGAATTTGGCCAGCCAGGCCGGGTGTGCGGGCCAGGCTGGGGCGGTGACGAGATTGCCATCGACGTGGGCCTGATCGACCGGAATGTCGGCGTATTGGCCACCCGCCAAACGGACTTCGGGCGCGCAGGCTGGGTAGGCGCTGCACGAACGACCATCGAGAACGCCGGCTGCGGCGAGCAGCTGTGCACCGTGGCAGATCGCTGCGATCGGTTTTCCCGTTTCGGCGAAGTGGCGAACCAGGGCCAGGACCTCGGGATTCAGGCGCAGGTATTCGGGGGCGCGGCCGCCGGGAATGACCAGCGCGTCGTAGTCCTCGGCGCGGATGTCGGCGAAGCTGGCGTTCAGCGTGAAGTTGTGGCCGGGCTTTTCGCTGTAGGTCTGGTCGCCTTCGAAGTCGTGGATGGCCGTGCGTACCGATTCGCCGGCCTTTTTGCCGGGGCAGGCGGCATGGACGGTGTGGCCGACCATGAGCAGCGCCTGGAAGGGCACCATGGTTTCGTAGTCTTCGGTGTAGTCACCGGTCAGCATGAGAATTTTCTTGGCAGCCATGTTTGTCTCCTTTGTCATGCCGCCGACAAGAGGGCGGCGGACAGAAGTATTGTCGGAGGATTTTCCGGCTGGCGGGTAGCAGCCGGCTGCTACTTTCCCGGTGCCAGACGGCCGCGTCCGACGCGCGTGCACTGCCGGCTTTCCGGTGCGAAACGGCCGATGACTTCGTCGAACAGCGCACTAGCCTTAGAGCTGTTGTCGCCGCTGAAGTTGCAGACATAAACATCGAGCGTGACGCTGGCGATCTCGGGCCAGGTGTGCACGGCCAGGTGGGATTCGGCGAGGACGATGGCGCCGGTGACGCCGGCCGGCTGGCCGTTGGCGTCGTGGAAGGTATGGAACAGCCGGCCGACGACGGTCAGGCCGTGGCGCTGGCAGGCATCGGCGCAGAAGGTTTCGAGTCCCGCTGCGTCGAGCAGGAAGCTCGGGGGGCAGCGGCAGTCGTGGAGATCAGCGATCAGGTGCAGGCCGTTCATAGGCCAATTCTATGGCGTTTCACGTGAAACTCGCTGGCCGAAAATGGCTTCGAGCAGACGGCCCAGCCGGTAGCCTGCCGCGACGATGCGGCGGTCGGCGATGTCCCGGCTGCGCTGGCGGAAATCTTCGCTGATGATCGGCAGCAGGCTGCCGCTGGTGTCCGGATAGGCTTCAGCGAGCAGACGATGACTTTCATCGCGCCACTGCGCGACATTGCCTTGTCTCGGGGCGGGGTAGTTTTCCAGCAGGCGCGCTGCGTTTTGCTGCAGGCGCTTGCCGCGCAGCCAGGGCGGGCCGGGCAGATCGTCCCAGTAAACATGGAGGCTGCTGAACGGTAGCCGTTTGTTGAACGGATTTTCGATTTCGACTTCGTTGCCACCTTCGTCGCCGTGGCGGCCGACGTGCAGCGGCTGGTGGATGTCGGCAACGAGGTGGGCGAGCCAGGGCAGGGTGTTCGACATTTCGGTCTTTTTTCCGGTTGACCGTAGGATTCGACTCAGGCGCTCGATTTGGGCGTCCAGTTCGCCGGATTTCACCTGCCCGGCGGCATCGAGGTCGACGTAGTGCCAGCGTTTGTGACGGGCCGTGTCGGAAAGTCCGGGGAGCGCCGGGGTGGCGGGTTCGCGGTCCTCATCGTAAAAGCGCGGGTCGTTGCGAATGTCGTCCGGCCAGGTCGAGGCCTCGGCGAAAATATTGACGTCTTTGGTCGACCGCGATTTCTCGACCCAGCGCGCGTAGTCGGGGTGGCCGGACAGCGCCTCGGCGATCGCCTCTTGGCTTGGCGGTGACAGCTGTTGCCAGGCAATGACGGCGGTCAGGCGATGGCCGGCCGCGTTCCAGGCACAGGCTGGCGCAGCTACGGCAAAGAAAAGCAGGGCGAGGAGGATTTGCCGCATTCGGCCATTATGCCGCGTGCGATAATGGTCGCCTATGTCCAGTTTGCTGTTCACCTCCCTCGCCTACGCCCTGTTGCAGGCCTCCCGCATTGATACCGCCGTATTCGGCGGACAGAGTCTGGCCGACGGCCTGCTCGGTCGCGTCGAGCCGGCCGCCCGTCCCGCCGTCCAGGATATGGTCTACGGCAGCCTGCGCGCCTACGGTCGCGGCGATTTCTTCCTTGCCAGGCTGCTCCAGAAGCCGCTGGCCAGCGACGAAGTGCGTGCCTTGTTGCTGGTCGCCCTCTATCGCCTCGAAACCCGGCCGGATGCGCCGCACACCGTCGTTGATCAGGCCGTTTCGGCGGCCGGCGAGGTGGCGGGCGGGAATTTCAAGGCGCTGGTCAATGGCGTGTTGCGCAACTTCCTGCGTCAACAAGCGGCGCTGACCGCCGAATTTGCCGCTGATCCCGTCGCTTCGGCCATGCACCCCGACTGGTGGCTGGCCCAGCTGCAGGCCGCCTATCCGCAGGATTGGCCGGCCATCGTCGCCGCCGGCAATGCGCCGCCGCCGATGGGTTTAAGGGTCAATACCCGCCGCGTTTCGCGCGAAGACTACATCATGAAGCTGGCGGCCGAAGGTATTGCGGCCCGACCGGTCGGTGAATGCGGGCTGGCGCTCGACAAACCGGTGCCGGTCGACGCACTGCCCGGCTTTGCCGATGGCCTTGTTTCGGTGCAGGACCCCGGTGCACAAATGGCCGCGACGTTGCTCGATCCAGCGCCGGGCAGTCGCGTGCTCGATGCCTGCGCCGCACCGGGCGGCAAGACGGCGCACCTGCTCGAACGCGGCGAAATCGACCTGCTCGCCCTCGATCTGAAACCTTCGCGTTGCCGGCGCGTTGCCGAAACGCTGTCGCGCCTTGGCCTGAGCGCCGATATTCAGGATGCCGACTGTGCCAAGCTGACCAGCTGGTGGGATGGCCGGCCCTTCGACGCGGTGCTCGCTGACGTCCCATGCACCGCCAGCGGGGTCGTCCGACGCAATCCGGACACCAAGTGGTTGCGCCGCGAGGCCGACATCACCAGCTTCGCCACGGCGCAGGCGCGGATTCTTGATGCCTTGTGGCAGGTCGTGCGGCCGGGCGGTAAACTGCTCTACGTGACCTGCTCGGTTTTCCCGGCCGAAAATGGCGGGCAGATTGCACACTTCCTGGCGCGCCAGCCGCAGGCTCACCGTTGTCACGAAGAACAGCTCTTACCGACCGCTGAACACGATGGCTTTTTCTACTGCTTGCTCGAAAAGCGTGCTTGACCCTCTGCGCCGATGGCTGCTGTTGCTGCTTTTTGTGCCCGCTTTGGCGTGGACCGCAGAAATCGACATCAGCAATCCGCAGCTTTCAGCTAGCGACGATGGCTATGTTCTCTCCGCCGATTTCAAGTTCGAATTGAATCCTCGCCTCGAAGAGGCGGTCACCAAGGGCGTCGTGCTCTATTTTGTCGCCGATTTCGAACTGAGCAAAGCCCGCTGGTACTGGCTCGATGAAAAACTGGTCAGCCGCAGCCAGACCTATCGCCTGTCCTACCACGCGCTGACCCGGCAATACCGGCTGACCACCGGGGGGCTGCATCAGTCGTTCCAGACCCTGTCCGAGGCCATGCTGGTGCTATCGCGGCTGCGCAGTTGGACCGTCATCGACAAGAGCGATAAGGCGGTTCGCCCCGGCGAACCCTACGACGCAGCGCTGCGCATGCGGCTCGACGTCACCCAGCTACCCCGCCCGTTCCAGATCAGCGCGCTGGGCAACAAGGACTGGAGCCTCGGTTCCGACTGGAAAATATGGCCCGCCAACCTGCTTCCGGCACCCTTGCCGGCGGAGGCCAAATGAAGCGTATCGTCGCGGCGGGCGGCGCTTTTGCGGCTGCCGTCGGCGGCATCCTGTGGTTCCTGCTGTTGATGTCGACGGCGGCGGATACCGTGCTTTTCTCGCGCAACTATCCGCTGCTCATTGCCCTCAACGTCGCCCTGGCGCTGGGTATGCTCGGCCTGGTCGGCTGGCAGTTGCGCACCCTGTGGCGTGACTATCAGGCCCAGGTTTTCGGCGCCCGCCTCAAGCTGCGCCTGATGCTGATGTTCGGCGTCATTGCCGTATTGCCCGGGGCGCTGGTCTACGGCGTTTCGGTGCAGTTCGTTACCCGCTCGATCGAAAGCTGGTTCGATGTCCGCGTCGAAAAGGCGCTTGAATCCGGCCTGCAGCTCGGTCGCTCGGCGCTCGATTCGCTGCTGCTCGATCTGGGCGACAAGGCGCGCAGTGTGGCCGTCGAATTGTCGGACATCCAGGAATCATCGCGGCGCTCAGCCCTGTTGCGGCTGCGCGAAGAAAAAGGCGTCCAGTCTGCTGCGCTCTTTTCGGTCGGCGGACAACTGCTGTCGAGCGCGACCACCGAGCTGTCCAGCCTGCTGCCCGATTTGCCCAGCCCGGCGCAGTTGAAACAGGCGCGCAGCACGCAGATGGTCAGTACCATCGAAGGCGACGGCGGCAAGCTTTACCTGCGCGTGCTCGTGCCGGTCAGCGCCCGCGGCATGTTTGAAGAACCGCGCATCCTGCAACTGACCCAGCCCGTGCCGCCCGGCCTGGCCCATGACGCCGATGCGGTGCAGGGCGTTTATCGCGACTATCAGGAATTGCATCTGGCCCGCGAAGGCTTGACCCGCATTTATGCCCTGACCCTGACGTTGACCGTGCTCGTTGCCCTCTTCGGCGCCTTCGCGCTGGCCTACGTGATGGCCCGCCGGCTGGCCGCACCGCTCTACATTCTGGCCGAAGGCACGCAGGCCGTCGCGCAGGGCGACTTTTCGCCACGTCAGGCGATCTACAGTGGTGACGAACTCGGCGTTTTGACCCAGTCCTTCAACCGCATGACCCGCCAGCTCGATGACGCCCGACGCGAAACCGAGCGCCACCGGGCGGAACTTGAATCGGCGCGCGGCTATCTCGAATCCATCCTCGCCAACCTGTCGACCGGCGTGCTGGTTTTCGACCGCCATTTCGTTCTGCGCACGGTCAACGAGGGTGCCCTGACCATTTTGAGCGACGATTTCATGGGCCTGGTCGGCGCCGCCGCCGAGAATTGGCCGCGCCAACAGGCGCTGGGCGCTTTTATTCGCGAGCATTTTTCTGGCACCGAAGAGGCCGAATGGCAAGCCCAACTCGAAATGGAGCGGCCAAATGGCATGCCGCAGGTGCTGCTGCTGCGCGGCTCACGCTTGCCGGAAGCCAGCGGTGGTGGCGATGTCGTTGTCTTCGACGATGTGACGCGTCTGATTGCCGCCCAGCGCAGCGCCGCCTGGGGGGAAGTGGCGCGTCGTCTGGCCCACGAAATCAAGAATCCGCTGACGCCGATCCAGCTCTCCGCCGAGCGTCTGCAATTCAAGCTGGCCGACA
>NZ_JAVHPH010000013.1:0-7227 GCF_036170495.1 Azonexus sp. | reverse complement strand
TGCCGCCGGTTTCGCTGTTGAACAGGATGCCAACGCCGTTGTAGGCGAAGCGGTTGCCGCGGATCTCGATGGTACTGTCGGGCTCGAAAGGCGAGAGATCGGAGCCGATGCCGATGCCGCAATAAATCAGTTCGTTGTTTTCGATCACGGTGCCTGACGACTCCTTGAAACCGATGGCCATGCCCGTGGCGCCCGTGGCGTGCGAAATGATGTTGTGGCGGACGACGCCGCCAGCGGTGTACATGAAATAGACGCCGACCGCGTTGTCGTAGAAGGCGTTGCCTTCGACGACGTTGTCGTTGGCGAACATGAAGTGGATGGAGTAGCGGCTGCGCTTGCCGACGTTGTTGCGATAGACGTTGCGGTGCGAGTACCAGGCGACCATGTCGCGCGAATCGATGACCTCGTTGCCTTCAATCAGGTTGTCGTTGCTGTACCACAAGCGCAGGCCGTCGCCGCGCACACCCAGTTCGCGGTCCTTGGAACGGATGTGGTTATTGCGGATGATATTGTGGTTGGATTGCTTGAGGTCGAGGCCGAACAGGCAGTTGTCAGCGACGACGTTCTCGATGACGTTGTGGTCGCCCCGCACATCGAGGCAGGAGTCGTCGCTGTCGTGTGAGTCACCGGAACCGGTCAGATGAATGCCGCGAATGACTGCGTTGCTGGCGTCGAGCATCATGACCGTGCCGCGGTCACCGGAATCGATGGTGACCTGGCCGCCACCATCGATGGTGAGTGGTTTGTTGATGGTGACCGGGCCGGCGTAGCTGCCGGCCGGCGGCTTGATGATGGCACCGGGTTCGGCCTGGTCGATCAGCGCCTGAAAGGGCTTCAGGCCATGCACCCGCTTGTCGCGTTCGCTCAGCATGAAGGTCGGTTTCGGACGGTCGACATTGGCACGAGCCCCCATGCCGGCCGGTGCATCGGTCTGCGGCTCGGTTTTGCCGGTGGTCAGGACCAGCAGGAGCGTAGTGGCCAGGCTGAGCCGGGCCAGTTGGTGCAGGCGGCTCACGTGGCTTACTCGGCGCCGCCTTCGCGCAACTGTTTGCGGCGGATGAGCAGGGCCAGCATCATGCAGACGAAGATCGCGACGAGCAGGCCATAGCCCCAGTACGGGTAGGAGAAGGTCGAGAACTGGGCGACCTTGCCTTCGCCGAAGACGGTGGGCATGAAGGGCTTGACGGTGAAGGCGCCCCACGGGTGCATGTTGTGGCCGAAGAACCACAGCCAGCCAGCGTAGGTGATGACAAAGAAGACCGGGAGCAGGGCGGGGACCAGCGCCAGCAGGAGCTGGAAGGGTTTGATTTTGGCGGTACCGGCAATGACGATGGCCATCACCGCGATGAGGCCGAAGATGACGATTTTCGAGACGTTGCGGACGTTGTCGCCCCAGGCTCTGATGCGGTCCATGTCCTTGAAGAAAGAGCCGGATTCGTGCATGTAGTCCTGGACGTGGCTTTCGAGGTGGCCAAGCATGAACTGGTCGACCAGCATCCAGGCGGCAACGGCAGCGAAACCGGCGCTCAATATCAAAATTCGCGGTTTTTTCCGGTTGACCGTGAAAGCCAGCATCATCACGGCAAAGAAACCGAAGAAGAACTTGGCCAGCGGCTTTTCGACCGGTGCGCCGGTGGCGATCGGGAACATGCCGACGTAGTGGTTGATGGTGTTCATTTCATGGACGCAGTCGAGGCCTTCGGCGCCCTTGTCGACGTTCTTGGCGGCGTCGGTAATTGGGTTGTAGCGCTCGTCGGTAGCTTCCAGGTCTTTTTGGATGATCTCGTTGCCCATCCGGGTGCTCTTGCCGGCAGCCGTGCAGCCGTTATAAACGCCATCGAAATGGAAATGGATGCGGATGCCATCAGGGAAGGCGTCGGCCGGGTAATTCGGGGCGGTCAGGGATACCCACCAGATCGGGGCGAAGTAGGCAGCGACCAGGCAGATTAGCGAAATCACGGTCAGGCCGCCGATGATTTTGTTTTGTTTTTCCATTTTGCTGTTCTCTGTTGTGTGTCAGCGATTGGCGGGCGAGGTTGCCCACACGGGGCGGGCAACCGGCTTGGTCCGCCTGATCAGCGCTTGGCGCCGGCCTTCGGCTTGCACATTTTGCCCGCCATTTGCATGCTGGACTGGTAAGCTGAAATGGCAACCAGTTGCTGGTCGTTGTATTTCTTGATGATCTTGACCATGTCCGGATTGGCGTTGCGGCGAACGCCGTCGCGAATCGCTGTCATCTGGCGCAGCAGGTACTTGTAGTGCTGGCCGGCAATAACCGGGTAGAACTTGGCCGAGTCACCCTGGCCGTTGGCGCCATGGCAATCCTTGCATTCCTTTTCATAAAGGGTCCTGCCGTCGGCAATCTGCTTGGCGGCGTCGGCCCCTTCATAGTGGCCGTGGTCGAGCGGGACGCATAAGGTCTGGATGAAAGCGGCGGTGTCGGCCAGCTCCTGCGGCTGGGTCATCGCTTCCTTGGCGAACGGGTACATGGTCGGGTTGTCGCGGGTGCCTTCGCGGATGTCGGCAATCTGCTTGATCAGCACCGTGGCGTGCTGGCCAGCGAGTTGCGGGAAGGTGCCGTCCGGGCGTCCGGCGCCGGAAGGCAGGTGGCAGGCACCACAGACTTCATAGGTATCAGCCCCGTTTTTGGGGTCACCCTTGAGTTTGAGTGCCTCAACTTTTTCGCCCTCCTGGGCATTCCATTTGTAGCCCTGGCTTTCGATACCGGCTTTTTTCGGGGCCGGAGCCTGGGCGAACGCAGCGGTGGCCGGGATCAAGCCGGCGATGAGGGCCAATAGCAGAGTTTTTTTCATGGTGTTGTCCTTGTCTTGATTGCTGATGGAACCGAGTGTAGGTCGGTGTCCATCAGTATTCATTGATATGTACCAATTATTTATTGATCACTTATTTCAGGCCGGAAAGGTAAACGGCGATGGCCTTGATTTCTGCATCGTCGACCAGATGCATGACGCCTTTCATGGCCGCAGTCTGGCCGTTGTTGCGAGCGCCGCTCTTGATGTCCTTCATCTGCTCCTCGATGTAGGCGGCGTTCTGGCCGGCTAGCCTCGGGTAATTCGGCAGCAGCGGCGTCTTGGCATCCTTGCCGTGGCATGCGGTACAGGTCTTCTCTTTGTACAGGGCGGCGCCATCGGCGGCAAAGGCGGAGCTGGCGACGATCGCGGCAGCGATGAATGTCATTGTAAATTTCATGGGTATTTCCTCCTGAATGTGAAACGGGGAACAGATTGAGGCTGTTCCCCGTTTAATGCCTTAAGTCAGATCAAGGCTTTTTTGCTTATTTGACCTTCTTGGCGCCGTTTTGCTCAAGGTAGGTCTTGGCCCGCAGGCCGATGTCGGCGGCCTTGACTTGGTATTGCCAGGTCTGCTCGGTCCACAATGCAGCCTGGTTCCAGTCCTTCTTGCCGGCAGCGGCGTCAGCCTTTTCCTTGGTACCCTTGATCTTGTTCAGTTGGTCGACTGCGTCGTCCATCAGATTCACGACATCCGGGAAGTCCTTGTAATTGACGCTGGTGATGTAGGCGACCACCGAGTCGATCACGGCTTGCGTGTCGGCGACCTTCTTGACCTGCGCCTTGTAGTCGGCTTCGGTGTAGGTTGTGCCGCTGGAGGCGGTTGCCGTTTTGCTCGGCTTCCAGCCCTTCGGTTTGATCAACAGGTAACCTTGCATTTCAAGGTGCAGCGCCGAGCAAAATTCCGTGCAGTAGTACGGATAGACGCCTTCCTTGTCCGCCTTGAACTTGACCGTCACGGTCTTGCCCGGTTCGGCCGAGGCGTGCACGTTGAAGGTCGAGACGGTGAAGCCGTGGGTCTCGTCCTGCGCCCGTTCCAGATTGGTCAGGTGGATGGTGATCTCGTCGCCGACTTCGGCTTCGATGGTTTCCGGGGTGATGTGCGAACGGATCAGCGTGCCGAAGACTTCGATCTTGTTGCCCTTCTTGTCGGTGTGTTCTTCACCGGCGCGAACGGCCCCAGGGTTGTGCTCGTCGGTGCGGCTGTTGGTGCCGACCTTGTAGCGGACGCCCGGCTTCAGCTTGGCGGCTTCGATGGCAACCACGTAGTGCGGCTCGCCGAGCGGAATCGGCATGTCGTACAGGAGTTGCATCTTGTCGTTGCTAATGTCGATCAGTTGGTGGTTCTGCGGCTCAAGTGGGCCAACCGGGTTGAAGCGGTCGATCGCCAGCTTGTTCATCGCCACCAGGTAGTGACCCTTCGGATCGGCCGAATCGCCTTCCATCGTCATCAAGTGACCGATGTTGTAATGGATGGAGATCTTGTCGAGTACCTTGCCTTCGCAGTAGTTCCACTTGGCGACTTGGCTGTCCACGTAGAGCGAGGTGTAGGCAATACAGGGCTTGGAGTCATATTGCGTGTGCAAAGGGCCAAGGCCGAGCTGGACCTGGGTATGCAGCGCATCCTTCATGGCGATGACCGGAATGCCGTACGGGTCCTTCGATTCGAACTTGCCGGCCTTGATGGCGGCCTGGATCTTCTCGAAGGAATAGACGGAAACGTGGGTGTCGAGCTTGCCAGCGACGGTCAGGAGCTTGCCGTCCGGGGTGACGTCGACGCCGTGCGGCGACTTCGGTTCGGGGACGAGGAAGAGAATGCCTTCTTTGATCGCCGTTTCCATCATCAGCACGTTGTGGCCGTTGATCTTCTTGGCCTTGCCGGCAGCAACCAGTTCGGCCGCCTTCTTCCAGTTGATCACGTGCAGATAGTCGGTGTCCTTGGCGGAGCAACCGGCTTCATACGGTGGACGCCCCTGTTCGATGCCGCCGACGTAACGCTCGGAACAGAAGGAGTTGGTGAAGGACCAGCCGTCGGACGGGCCTTTGCCGGCGTCGGACAAATCCTGCGAGTAAGGCGGCAGTTCGAGCGAGAAGGACTGCTTCGGATCAATGCGCCCAGCCTTGCGGTCGAATTTCCAGTAGGTGATGCCGCCGCGATATTTGTCGTTGAATTCTTCGAGCGGGAAGAATTTCTTGTTCTCGAGCGGGGAGGCGTACTGGGCGGCTTCGATGATGTAATCGGTGTTCTGCGTGACGAAGGCGCCGCCGTGTTCCGACTTGAAGATCGGGTTGACCACGATCTGCTTGGTTTCGAAGTCACGCAGGTCGATGACGGCGAGGCGCGGATTAGCCTTGTCGTTAATGAACAGGAACTGGCCGTCGTACTTGCCCTGGGTTTCCGAGATGGCCGGGTGGTGCGTGTCGCCCCAGTTGATTTCCTTGCCATCGATATTGCCCTGGCGCAGCACGGCCTTGGATTCTTCATCGAAGCCGTAGCCTTGCCACGGTTCCGGCGTAAACACGCCGATGTATTTCAGGATGCGCATGGACGGAATGCCATACACGATGATTTGGCCGGACTGTCCGCCCGAGCTGAAGGCGACGAATTCGTCGCGCTTGCCAGTCGGGACGTAGGTCTTGGAGGCAGCCAGCAGATCCTGTTGGCTGAGATTCCGACGCTTCATCACGTCCTGCAGCGATTCGGCTGACCACGCCGTTGCTGCGAAACCGGCTGCCAGTAGCAGTGCGGTAGATTTCACTACAAATTTTTTCATCTCGATTTCTCCCATGAGCACCAGAAGCAAAAAACTTCCATTCCCCCATTGCCGCCTGCGACAGAGTGTCACTGCGACAATTTGCCGCACACTGTATTCCGGGCAGACTGTGAAAGAATTGATGTCTGCTAAATCTAAACAGACCCATTCGGCGAAAATGCCCTGATCCAAAATGAATCAAGGTCCACAAGCAAACCTGTGAACAAGAAAATACTGATAGACGTCATTGGTCTGGAATTGATCGCGCTGGTCGTTGTCGTTGGCTACAAGTTGTCGCCGATGCTGTTGCCGAAAGCCGACGTTACCGTTCAGCCCGATCCCGTCTGCAATCTGCAACGCGAAGCGTGCACCGTGCAGCTGCCGTCCGGCGGCAATGTCACCCTGGCGATGGGCACGCGCCCGGTACCGTTGGTCAAGCCATTCGAAGTTCAGGTAGAGACCAGCGGCTTTTCCCCGGCCCGCGTCGAGGTCGATTTCTCCGGTATCGACATGAACATGGGCTATAACCGGCCGCAGCTGACGGCCCGTGGCGCTGGACGCTATGCCGCCGAGGTGACCTTGCCGGTCTGCATCACCGGCAGCATGGACTGGCAGGCGACGGTGCTCGTCGAAACCGGCAGCGAGCGGGTGGCGATTCCATACCGTTTTTCGACCGGGGAGTCGCACTAAATGGCTGAACGCATCTTGATGGCAATGGCCGGTTTGCTGGCCGCGCTGATTCTCGGCGTTGTCCTCTTTTGGCAGCCGGAAATGCCCGAGCGGCCGTTGCCCAAGGCGGTCATCGCGGCCGGCGGCGATTTCACGTTGCAGTCGGCGAGCGGCCCGGTGGCGCTCCACGACTATCGCGGCAAACTGGTCCTCGTCTATTTTGGCTACACCTACTGTCCGGACATCTGCCCGACCTCGCTGGCCGCGACGGCCGAAGGCCTCAAGCAGCTGATGCCCGAAGAACTGGCCAGGGTGGCGATGATCTTCGTCTCGGTCGACCCGAAACGCGATACGCCCGAGCGCCTCAAGGAATACGCTGAATTTTTCCATCCGGCCATCGTCGGCGTCACCGGCACGCCGGAAAACATCGCCGAAATCGCCAAGCGCTACGGCGTGTTCTACGCCGAACAGAAGATCGAGACAGCCGGTGGCGGCTACGTCGTAGATCACTCGGCCGATACCTTCATCATCGCCCCGGACGGCCAACTGGTTGGCAAGATGGTCCACGCCACGCCGCCCGATCAGGTCGTCGTCGCCATTCGCAAATACTTGAACCAACCTTGAAGGAGAGTAAGTCCATGAAACAACTGTCCCTGCTTGCAGCCAGCCTGATGTTCTCGGCCGGCGTCCTGGCCGGCGCCGCCGACAACGTGTCGGTTCAGGATCCGTATGTCCGCCTGGCCCCGCCCAACGCCCCAGCCACCGGCGCCTTCATGGTCATCAAGAACAACGGTGACAAGGACGTCAAAGTGGTCAAGGCCGACAACCCGGTCTCCAAAGTCACCGAACTGCACACCCACCTCAACGAAGGCGGCGTTATGAAAATGCGCCCGGTGCCGAGTATCGACATCAAGGCCAAGGGCGAAGCCGTGCTCAAGCCGGGCGGCCTGCACGTCATGATGATCGACCTCAAGGCGCCGATGAAAGAAGGCGAC
>NZ_JAVHPH010000012.1:0-1415 GCF_036170495.1 Azonexus sp. | reverse complement strand
GTTGTTGGGGATACGGTGCAATCGTAACCCGTTTGTATGGTCGCGCAATCAGTGTCTCGGGGTAAATCTTCAGTTATCTTAAAAATGCGTTATGCATTTCTGCTCTCAGTGGCGGAATGTCTGTGGCGACGGCTAATCGGGCTGGCCGGCAAAGGCGGAAAAATGCAGGCCGTGACATTCTAATTTTGGCTTTTTTTCCGGTTGACCGTGGTAATCCGGCTTTTTTGCTTAAAGCTGGCGATCCGGGGCGGGCTTGGTGTCAGATGCCATGTGCGGAGGTTGCGGGTATTGTTTTTGTGATGTTATGTTAAGCGCACGATATTACGCGTAAACGTAAACTAATTCATTTGGGCGCAATATAATGCGCGTAATAAATTTGTTGATATGTGATATGCTGCGTCAAAAGATGCGCGCAGTTTTGTTATTTGTTTATTATGCGTGTAATAGTGCGCGTTATGGAGAATTGGTATGCAATCCAGCCATACTTTAAGCGAACTCGAAGCATTGCTGGGTGAGCAGGTAAAAAAGCTGCGGCTAAGTCGGAATATCGACCAGACCCTGCTCGCCGAACGGGCCGGGATCAGTCGCCGGGCGCTGCAGAATCTGGAGGCGGGAGCCGGCTCAAGCACCGCCAGCCTGCTCTCCGTGGTGCGGGCGCTTGATCAGGAAGACTGGCTAATGCGCCTCGCGCCGACCGCCACGATCAACCCGCTGAACATGGTTCGCGCTCGCCGCGAGCGGCAGCGAGCGACGTCAGTTCGCCCTAAATCGCCTCCTGCGAAATAAACGCTGCAGAAAGACGCCCATGGCTACGCCTCCCAAGCCCCGTCGTACCCGCGCCGCGCCGTATAAGCACGTTGACCGTGTCGAAGTCCATCTCTGGGGCCAACTCATGGGCGCGGTCGCCCTCGACCCGGCCTATGGCTTCTACGCCTTTGCCTACGACCTGCGGTTCGTTGCCAAGGGAGTCGAACCCTCGCCCCTGCGCATGCCGCTGCGCGAAGAGCCCTACATCTTTACGGATCTGCCGCGCGAAACCTACAAGGCGCTGCCGGCGCTACTCAGCGATGCCCTGCCGGACGATTTCGGCAACGCCCTGATCAACAAATACATGGCCGACCGCGGTATTCCGGCCAATCAGGTATCTGAAATCGACCGGCTGGCCTACATGGGCAACCGCGCCATGGGGGCCATGGTTTTCAAGCCGGGGCGCGGGCCCATCCGCCAGAAGTCGACGCCCATCGAACTCAGCGATCTGGTCAGCGAAGCGCGCAAGGCCGTCGCCGGGACGATTGAAGACGACGAGCAGACCGATGCCGCGCTGCGCAGCATCATCGACGTCGGTACCTCGGCCGGCGGGGCGCGCGCCAAGGCCGTCATCGCCTGGAACCGGACGACCAACGAAGTGCGCTCCG
>NZ_JAVHPH010000011.1:1200-7249 GCF_036170495.1 Azonexus sp. | reverse complement strand
CCTTCGTAGGTAACATTGCGCGCACCTTGTGGCGTCAGGACGAGCAGAACGTAGCGAACAACGCCATCTTTGCCGACGCTAAGCGTCGCTCCATCGATGAAAAACCGATTCTCAGTCGCCGCACTGACATAAAACGGCAACAGGGTTTCTTTCCTGGGAGCTGCCGGCAGCTGAACTTCAATTTCCTGCCATTGCTTGGTTTCGTAATCTTCTTCGAAATCAGCCAATTCAGCGAAAACGGTGGCTGATGCAAACATGGCCGCCAACAGGAATGACACACTTCGGAACAATGGCATAGCTAATCCTTGTGCGGCGCAGGCGTATCGAAATCCGCCGGCTCATCGGCTAGCCTGCGATGCTTCACCCCTTTACGGTCGAAATCGATGAAGCGGACAAGTTCGTTGAGCGCCTGCTCGTAAACAAGACGTTTGAACTCAATCACCGCATCCAGCGGAATCCAGTAATCGTTCCAGCGCCAGGCGTCGAATTCCGGCTTGTTGGTGGCGCGCAGACTGACGTCGCTGTCGCGCCCTACCAAGCGAAGCAGAAACCAGATTTGTTTCTGGCCTTTGTAGGAACCGCGCCATTCGCGCTTGATCCAGTGTGTCGGCACTTCATAACGCAACCAGCCTTTGGTTCGCCCAAGGATACGCACGTGTTCGGGCAGGAGCCCGACCTCTTCGTGCAGTTCACGAAACATGGCTTCTTCGGGCGTTTCGCCCCGCTTGATGCCACCTTGCGGAAACTGCCAGGAATGCTCACGTATGCGTTTTCCCCAGAAAACCTCGTTCTTGGCGTTACAAAGAATGATGCCGACGTTCGGGCGGTAGCCTTCACGGTCGAGCATAAATATCCTGCAAAAATTAATAGTTAGCCGGATTCTTTCACAAAGGGCGCCCGCTTGCAAAGAAGCCGGACCGTGTAAAATCGAGGTTTCTCAACGAATTCAAGAGCATCCCATGCGCACTTCGCAGTTCTTTTTTACGACTCTCAAGGAAGCCCCCGCCGACGCTGAAGTTGTCAGCCAGAAATTGATGCTACGCGCCGGCTATATCAAGCGCGCAGCAGCGGGCATTTATACCTGGATGCCGCTCGGATTGCGTGTGCTGCGTAAGGTTGAAAATATCGTGCGCGAAGAAATGAATAATGCCGGAGCGCTGGAATTGCTGATGCCGGCTGTCCAACCGGCCGAGTTGTGGCAAGAGTCCGGCCGCTGGGAGCAATACGGCCCGGAACTGCTGCGTTTCAAGGATCGTCATCACCGCGAATTCGTCATCGGCCCAACGCACGAGGAAGTGATTACCGACGTGGTACGCCGCGACGTCAAGAGCTATCGCCAGTTGCCGATTCACCTCTACCAGATTCAGACCAAGTTCCGCGATGAAATTCGCCCCCGTTTCGGTGTCATGCGCGGCCGCGAGTTCCTGATGAAGGATGGTTATTCTTTCCACACCTCGTTCGACGACCTGAAGCGCGAATACGGCAACATGTACGACACGTACAGCCGTATCTTCACCCGCCTCGGCCTGAAGTTCCGCGCCGTCGCTGCGGACACGGGCTCGATCGGCGGCACTGGTTCGCATGAATTCCACGTTTTAGCCGATTCCGGCGAGGACGATATCGCCTTCTGCCCGAATTCGGGCTATGCCGCCAACGTCGAACTGGCCGAGGCGGTGGCCCCATCAGCCCCGCGCGGTGCGGCAACAAAGGCCATGGAAAAGGTCGCCACGCCGGGCAAAATGGCTTGCGTCGACGTCGCCGAATACCTGGGCGTACCACTGGAAAAAATCGTCAAATCGATCGCTGTCATGAGTGAGAAGGAAGATGGCAGCACGACATTCGCTCTTTTGCTGCTGCGCGGCGATCACGAGTTGAATGAAATCAAGGCGAGCAAGATCGCCGCCATCAACCCGTTCCGTTTCGCCACGGAGCGCGAGGTTGAGGACTATCTGCGCTGCCAGCCCGGTTACATCGGGCCTGCTACGGTCAACCGGGAAAAAGTGGCCATTTTTGCCGACCGCAGCGTAGCCGCGATGAGCGATTTCGTTTGCGGCGCCAATGAGGCTGGTTTCCACTTGAGCGGGGTTAATTTCGGCCGCGACCTGCCGGAACCGGAAGTCTTCGACATCCGCAACGTTGTGGCCGGCGATCCGTCACCCGACGGTCAGGGCACACTGGAAATCCTGCGCGGCATTGAAGTCGGTCACATCTTCCAGCTTCGCCAGAAGTACGCCGAGGCACTGAATTGCGCTTACCTCGACGAAAGCGGTAAAAGCCAGATCATGGAAATGGGCTGCTACGGCATCGGCGTGTCGCGCATCGTCGGCGCCGCCATCGAGCAGGGCAACGACGACAAGGGCATCATCCTGCCGCCGGCCATCGCGCCGTTCGCAGTTTGCCTGGTGCCCATGGGCTACCACAAGAGCGAGGCCGTCAAGGCCGCGGCAGACCAGTTATACGGCGAGCTGAAGGCAGCAGGCGTCGATGTCGTCCTCGATGACCGTAACGAACGCCCTGGCGTCATGTTTGCCGACATGGAACTGATCGGCATCCCGCACCGCGTCGTCATCGGCGAGCGCGGCCTGAAGGAAGGCCAACTCGAATACAAGGGTCGCCGCGATGCGGAACCGACAATGATCGCCCAGGCCGATGCCCTCAGCGTCCTCAAAGGAAAGTTGTGCACCGCCTGATCGCGGCCCTTTGTTTGTTTGGCGCGTCGGCGGCCTTCGCTGGCGCGCAAAAGTATGAGCCGCTGTCGGCCAGCGTCCAGGCCGCGCTGCACAAGGCGGTCTCGGACTCCCGTCCGACGGTCAGTTCATTCAAGAGCCCGATGGAAGCGGCGAACTGGCTGGGCGAGATGTCGCGTCGGCTGGAAAAACGCATCCCGAACCGCGAATACCGCATTGATCTGCTGCGCAGCGTGCATTACGAAGCGACCCGTGCCGGACTCGACCCGCAACTGGTGCTCGGCCTCATGCAGGTCGAATCGGGCTTCCGCAAATACGCCGTGTCGTCGGCCGGGGCGCGCGGCTACATGCAGGTCATGCCGTTCTGGGTCAAGATCATTGGCCGTCCCGACAACTCGCTGTTCGACCTGCGGACCAACCTGCGTTACGGCTGCACCATCCTGCGTCACTACCTGGATATTGAAAAGGGCGACCTCTTCCGCGCCCTCGGCCGCTACAACGGCAGCCTGGGCAAACCGGAATATCCGAATATGGTTCGCGCCGCCTGGCAGAACCAGTGGAGCTACGAGAAGCCAGCTCGCCTCGCCCAGTCTGGACTTTGATTTTCGGCAATTTTTCTCGTTGACCGTAGGACTGCTACGGTCAACCAGAAAAAACGGCCAAAATTAAAATCAGCGCATCCCGGGCATCATGCCCTTCATGCCGCGCATGAGCTTGCCGATGCCGCCCTTGGTCATCATCTTCATCATTTTCTGCGTCTGCTCGAACTGGTTGAGCAGACGATTGACTTCCTGTACCTGAACCCCCGCCCCCATCGCGATACGACGCTTGCGGCTGGCCTTGATCAGGTCCGGCTTGGACCGTTCGAGCGGGGTCATTGAATTGATGATGCCCTCAACGCGACCGACCATCTTGCCCTCGGCCCCGGCCGGCAACTGACCGGCCATCTGGGCGATCTGGGCCGGCATCTTGTCCATCATCGCGGTCAGGCCGCCCATATTGCGCATCTGGGCAATCTGCTCCTTGAAGTCATTGAGGTCGAAGCCCTTGCCTGATTTCAACTTTTTGGCGAAAGCAATCGCCTTTTCCTCATCCAGGCCCTTCTTGGCATCCTCGATCAGCGACAGCACGTCGCCCATGCCCAGGATACGCGAAGCCATCCGCTCGGGATGGAACGCCTCCAGGCCCGACAACTTTTCGCCCACCCCCGAGAACTTGATCGGCTTGCCAGTAATGTGACGCACCGACAAAGCCGCGCCACCGCGCGCATCGCCGTCCAACTTGGTCAACACAACGCCAGTCAACGGCAACGCCTCGTTGAACGACTTGGCCGTATTGACCGCATCCTGACCCAACATGGCATCGACGACAAACAGCGTCTCGATCGGATCGATCGCCGCATGCAGCCGCTTGATTTCCGCCATCATCTCTTCATCGATAGCCAAGCGACCAGCCGTATCAACCAGCACCACGTCGTGATAATGACGCCTCGCCCAATCAATCGCCGCCAGGGCAATGGCCTCCGGCTTCTCGCCCGTGGTCGACGGGAAGAAATCGACGCCAGCCTGCCCGGCCACCGACTTCAACTGCTCGATAGCCGCCGGACGATAGACGTCACAGGAAACCACCAGCACCTTCTTCTTGTGATTTTCCTTAAGGAACTTACCCAGCTTGCCGACGGTGGTCGTCTTGCCGGCGCCCTGCAAACCGGCCATCAGGATGATCGCCGGCGGCTGGGTATTGAAATTGATCCCCTCGTGGGCATCGCCCATAATCTTGGTCAGTTCGGCATGCACGACGCCAATCAGCGCCTGCCCCGGACTCAGCGAACCGATGACCGCTTCGCCAACCGCCTTTTCCTTGACGGCGGCGATGAAATCCTTGACCACCGGCAAGGCCACGTCGGCTTCGAGCAGGGCCATGCGCACTTCGCGCAGCGCATCGGCAATATTGGTTTCCGTCAGGCGAGCTTCGCCCTTCAGCGTCTTCATGACGCGAGCAAGGCGATTGGTCAGGTTATCGAGCATGTCGTTTGGGCTTCTAGTAGAATTCAAGGATGGTTGATATTGTAATTCAGCTTCTGCCGCACATCCTCGCCGCCCTGCTTTACGCTGCACTTGGTTTCCATTTCTGGAATACCCGCTGGCGCGAAGGCGAAAACCAGTGCGTCGCCTGCCCCATGCAAGCGTGGGAGCGCGTCGCCATTGCCGCCGCCCTTTTCATTCACGCTGCCGCGCTCTACGATGCCCTGTTTGCCGAAATCGGCATGCGCTTCTCGTTCAGCTTCGCCCTCTCCCTGATGATGTGGCTCGCCGTCCTGATCTACTGGCTGGAAAGCTTCATGGCGAGAATGGAAGGCATGCAGCCGATGGTCCTCCCCCTGGCGGCTCTATGCACCGTCCTTCCAGTCTTCTTCCCGAACGTACATCTGGTCGCCAACGCCAGCGCCACCGGCTTCAAGCTGCATTTTCTGGCCGCCATGCTGGCCTACAGCCTGCTGACACTGTCAGCGCTCCACGCCATCTTCATGGGCTTTACTGAAAATGCCCTGCACAAGCGCTCGCTCAAACGCAGCCTGAACAGCCTGCCGCCACTCCTGACCATGGAAAAGCTCCTGTTCAGGATGCTGCTGGTCGGCTTCATTCTGTTGACCCTAACCGTCGGTAGCGGCGTCCTCTTCTCCGAAGCCCTGTTCGGCAAGCCGCTGACAATAGATCACAAAACCCTGTTCGCCTTCGCCTCATGGGGCATTTTTGCCACCCTTCTGGTCGGCCGCCATGCCTGGGGCTGGCGCGGCAAACGCGCCCTGCGCTGGACCCTTGCCGGATTTGCTTTGTTGATTCTGGCCTATGTCGGTAGCCGTTTCGTCGCCGAAGTCATCCTGGGGCGAGTCTGAGTCGTGGATGAAATTCCGCTATCGGCGCTGCTTATAGTGCTGGTTGTCTTGCTGGCTCTGTCGGGATTTTTTTCGCTCAGCGAAACTGCCATGATGGCCAGCAACCGTTTTCGCCTTCGCCATCTGGCCCAGTCCGGACATCACGGCGCACAAAAAGCGACCGCCCTGCTTGACCAGACCGACAAAATGCTTGGCGTCATCCTGCTTGGCAATAATTTGGTCAACTCCGCCGCAGCGACACTCGTTGGCGCAATCACCATCGCACTCTTCGGCGAAGAGAAATGGGCGCTGGCCGCCGGCACACTCGCCATCACCTTTGCCATCCTCGTTTTCTCGGAAATCACCCCCAAGATCATCGGTGCCACCCATGCCGACCGCCTGGCCGTTCGCCTCGGCTACGTGCTAACGCCGCTGCTCCGGCTCTTTTACCCCGCGGTCTGGTTCATCAACCTCTTCGCCAGTGGCC
>NZ_JAVHPH010000011.1:0-1100 GCF_036170495.1 Azonexus sp. | reverse complement strand
CTGCTCCGGCTCTTTTACCCCGCGGTCTGGTTCATCAACCTCTTCGCCAGTGGCCTGCTTCGACTTTTTTGCCTGACACCCAAAAGTGCCGACGGCCCTGCCCGGCTATCGCCTGAAGAGCTGCGCAGCCTGGTGCTCGAGTCTTCACACCTGATGCCCCAGAAGCACCACGCAATTCTTTCAAGCCTGTTTGAACTCAACAACATTACCGTCGAAGACGTCATGACGCCTCGTGGCAGCATCGAAATACTTGACCTTGACCAAGAATGGAATGAGGCACGCGCCCAACTCGCTACCAGCCATCACAGCCGACTTCCAGTCTGCCGTGAATCGCTCGACCAATTAATCGGCGTACTGCCAGTACGCCGCCTGCTAACCAACCTTGGCGACCCGGACTTTGACGAAGCTGCCCTGCTGGAACAGTTGCAGCCGCCGTATTACATCGCGCCCGGCACGCCAGTATTTTCGCAACTCGCCTTTTTCCAGGAGAATCGCCAGCGAATCGGCTTCGTTGTGGACGAATACGGCGAAATCCTCGGTCTTCTAACACTGGAGGACATCATTGAAGAATTCGTCGGTGATTTCACCACCTCCTTACCCGGCCTCAGCCACGAACTCGGCTGGTCAGCCGCCGGCGATGCCATCGTTGAAGGATCCCGCGCCTTGCGCGATCTCAACCGGACGCTGGACCTGAATTTCCCAGTAAGCGGACCCAAAACACTAAATGGCTTGATTCTCGAACATTTTCAGGACATCCCAGAGTCGGGCACGAGCATAAAACTGGCCGGCGTAGCCGTTGAAATTCTCCAGACCCAGGACAGGAGTGTCGTCACCGTCCGCATCTTTCGGCCTGAAAGTACCTAACCCTCGACCTCTTCTTTACAAACGGGCGCCTGCGTAGCATCATCAAGCGATCTAATCAGCATTTCATATTGATCAATGGCGGCAACACCTCAAAATCCTCCACTCGGTGGCCTGGCACGAGCGCTTGTACAGGCCGGGCAACTCAAGGAGGCTGAGGCAGAACAATTGCTGGCCCAAGCTCACAACAGCAAGACATCGCTGATTGAGCAGATCATCATCAGCCAGAAAGCAGGCGC
>NZ_JAVHPH010000010.1:0-1424 GCF_036170495.1 Azonexus sp. | reverse complement strand
TTTCTGGATTTTTGATGTCTCTACTTGTTTGAGGGCCGTTACCCATCGACAATCGCCGGCCAGACAGTAGATTGACTCCTTGTAGGCCATCATGAATCGTCCGCCATGCAAAACGAAATACTCCGCCAGGAAGTAACGCCTGTCGGCCTTGCCGACTTCATCCCACGTATCGACCCCGCTGCAATGGGCCACCAGGAAGGCACACTGCTCGACAAATACGGGCGGCGGATTTCCTACGTTCGCCTGTCTATTACAGATCGCTGCGATTTCCGATGCACCTATTGCATGGCCGAGGAAATGACTTTTCTGCCACGCAAGGCAGTAATGAGTCTTGAGGAGTGCCTGCGCGTTGCCTCGGTGTTCGTTGGTCTGGGCGTCACCAAGCTGCGAATTACCGGGGGCGAGCCACTAGTGCGCAAAGATGCCATGTGGCTGATTGAACGCCTGGGCGCTCTACCTGGCCTGGAAAATCTGGTGCTAACCACCAACGGCTCACAACTTGACCGATTTGCTGCTCCGTTGCGGGCGGCTGGTGTCAAGCGCATCAACATCAGTCTCGATACATTGAATCCGGATCGCTTCCGGAAAATCACCCGGATCGGCGATATAACCAAGGTCTTGCGCGGCATCGAAGCGGCGCGAAAAACCGGGTTTCGGCGCACCAAGCTTAATGTCGTGATGATGCGCGGCACCAACGATGACGAGTTCGTTGATCTGGTCGGGTTTGCCATCGAAAACGAACTGGATATTTCATTTATCGAGGAAATGCCGCTCGGCGATATTCATGGGCGCGGCAATACCTTTATATCGTCCGAGGAAGCGCGGGAAATGCTGTCCAGCCATTTTGAGCTGATTCCTTCGACGGAAGACTCCGGTGGGCCGGCGCGCTATTGGCGCATTCCTGGCAGCGAATCACGTGTTGGATTCATCTCTCCACACAGCCATAATTTCTGTGATAGCTGCAACCGTGTCCGAATTACCGCCAAGGGCGAGCTTTACCCGTGCCTCGGCCAGAATGATGCGGCGAATCTGCTACCGGCCCTAAGAGCCAGCAATGACGACACTGCCTTGCGCCAAGCAATCGTCGATAGCATGGGCATCAAACCCTACGGGCACGACTTTACGCAGCAAATGGATGCACCACAGGTCGTTCGCTTCATGTCGATGACCGGCGGCTAATTTTAGTTTTGGCCATTTTTTCCGGTTGACCGTGGGTTTTACGGGTAGACCTTGCAGAAGCCGGCAGCGCTGATTGGCGTCGTAAACTGGCCAAGTAACGTAAAGAAAAGCGACAACATAAGCAAAAAGGCGACCCAACGGGTCGCCTTTTTGTGTTGCCTGACCCAGAAACGACAGGGTTGGCAAAAATTCATGCTACATCCTTACAGACCGCGCACCGCACGCTTGCGCTCGATTTCCGTCAG
>NZ_JAVHPH010000009.1:0-27827 GCF_036170495.1 Azonexus sp. | reverse complement strand
CCAGGCGTTCGCTCGACAGCAGTTTTTCCCAGACTTTTCGTTTGCCCATGCTCTTTGGTTTCGACGATGCGATGGGCAGCGAGTTTACTCTGCTTCGAGGCTGGCCCGTACGTGATCCGGCAGCGGCACCGATTTTCCGGTCTGCGTATCCATCCACACCACCTTGGCGGCGCCCTCGGCAAAAATGCGCTCGCCGCCTTCGATGCGCATTTCGACGTAAGTCTCGAAACTGGAACGACCGATCGCGCCGACATAGGTCCGCACCTCGACCATCCCTGGATACGTCATCGGAATCAGGAAGGTGCAACTGGCATTGATGATCACCGGCCCGGCGCCGCCCGGACGAACCGGGACCTGCATGTCCTCGACCCACTCGACCCGTGCCTGCTCCATGTAGCGGAAATACACCGTGTTATTGACGTGCCCGTAGGCGTCCATGTCGCCCCAGCGAATGGGCATTTTGGTGACGTGAATCAGCTTTTTCTTGTGGTCCATAAACTTGAATACTAGAGTGGTGTTGATCAAAATATTTCCATACTGTACCGTATTGAAATCAAGTCAACAATAAAATCAGGAGACATCATGCAACGCGAATCCATGGAATTCGACGTCGTCATCGTCGGTGGCGGCCCGGCCGGCCTGGCCTCGGCGATCCGCCTCAAACAGCTGGCGGCAGAAAAAGGAACCGATCTCGGCGTCTGCCTGATCGAAAAAGGTGCCGAAATCGGTGCCCATATTCTTTCCGGCGCCGTCATGGACCCGCGAGCCCTGAGCGAATTGCTGCCCAACTGGCAGACAGATGGCGCCCCGCTCAATGCTCCGGTCTCCGAAGACCGCTTCTTCATTTTCTCCGAAACCGGTGCCACCAAGGTGCCGAACAGCCTGCTACCCGACTGTTTCCACAACGAAGGCAATTTCGTCATTTCGCTGGGCAACGTCTGTCGCTGGCTGGGCGAACAGGCCGAGGCGCTCGGCGTCGAGATCTACCCCGGTTTTGCCGGTGCCGAAGTGCTGTTCGACGAAAACGGCGCCGTCAAAGGCGTGGCGACCGGCGACATGGGCCGCCTGCATGACGGCTCCGAAGGCCCGAATTTCCAGATGGGGATGGAACTGCATGGCAAATACACCTTCTTCGCCGAAGGTTGTCGTGGCCACCTCGGCAAGCAACTCGAAGCCAAATTCAATCTGCGCGACGGCGTAGACCCGCAAACCTACGGCATCGGTCTCAAGGAACTGTGGGAAATCGAGCCGGACAAGCACCAGCTTGGCCTGGTCATTCACAGTGGCGGCTGGCCGATGCAGCCGGATACCTATGGCGGCGGCTTCCTCTACCACCTGGAAAACAACCAGATTGCCGTCGGCTTCGTCGTCGGCCTCGGCTACAGCAACCCGCACCTGTCACCTTACGAAGAATTCCAGCGTTTCAAGACGCACCCGGAAATCCGCAAGTTCCTCGAAGGCGGCAAACGCATCGCCTACGGCGCCCGCGCCCTGACCGCCGGCGGCCTGCAGTCGCTGCCAAAACTGACTTTCCCGGGCGGTGTGCTGATCGGCGACGACGCCGGCTTTCTCAACGCGGCGCGCATTAAGGGCTCGCATTGCGCTATCAAGACCGGCTCGCTGGCAGCCGAAGCCTGCTTTGCGGCACTGGCCAGCGAACGCCAGCGCGACGAACTAACCGCTTACAAAGAGTCATTTAAAAACAGTTGGTTGTACGATGAACTTCATAAAACACGTAACTTCAAACCATGGATGAACAAGGGGCTGGCGCTCGGCTCCATCATGTTCGGCATCGACCAGGTTGTGCTGCGCGGCAAGGCACCGTGGACCCTGCACAATCGAACGCCGGACCACGCCAAACTCAAACTGGCCGCCGACTGCGAGCCCATCGCCTATCCGAAACCGGATGGCGTCATCACCTTCGACCGCTTGTCTTCCGTCTTTCTCTCCAGCACCAACCACGAGGAAGACCAGCCCTGCCATCTGCAATTGAAGGATGCCAGCGTGCCGATCGCCGTCAATCTGGCGCAATACGATGCGCCGGAGCAGCGTTTCTGTCCGGCCGGAGTCTATGAAATCCTGCGTGACGAAAGCGGCGCCAATCCGCGCCTGCAGATCAACGCGCAGAACTGCGTGCATTGCAAGACCTGCGACATCAAGGACCCGACCCAGAACATCAACTGGGTGGTGCCGCAAGGCGGCGAAGGCCCGACTTACCCGAATATGTAAACCCAGCCCGGGAAACGGTTTGCGCATAACGCGAATCACGGATTCCCGGTTTATAATCCTGCGGCTAAACCCCTTAGGGAGAACAACACATGGGCTTTCTCGCCGACAAAAAAATTCTGATCACCGGACTGCTGTCCAAGCATTCCATTGCCTATGGCATTGCCAAAGCCTGCCACCGTGAGGGCGCTCAACTCGCCTTCACCTACCAGACCGAGCGTTTCGAAGACCGCATCAAGAAGTTCGCTGCCGAATTCGGTAGCGACATCACCATTCCCGTCGACGTCGCCAGCGATGAGCAAATCGACAACCTGTTCGTCGAACTGGCCAAGCACTGGGACGGCCTCGACGGCCTGGTCCACTCCATTGCCTACGCACCGACCGAAGCGATCGAAGGCGACTTCCTGAACGGCATCTCGCGCGAGTCCTTCCGCATTGCTCACGAAATCTCGTCATACAGCTATCCGGCGCTGGTCAAGGCCGCCCGGCCGATGATGCAGGGCCGCAAGAGCGCCGCTCTGGCCCTCTCCTACCTCGGCGCCGAGCGCACCATGCCGAACTACAACACCATGGGTCTGGCCAAGGCCAGCCTCGAAGCAGCCACCCGCTACCTGGCTTTCTGCCTCGGCCCTGAAGGCATCCGTGCCAACGCCATTTCGGCCGGCCCGATCAAAACCCTGGCGGCTTCAGGCATCGGCAATTTCGGCAAGCTGCTCGCCTACAACTCGCACAACGCCCCGCTGCGTCGCAACGTGACCATCGATGAAGTCGGCAATGCCGCGGCTTTCATGCTCTCCGATCTGGCCAGCGGTATCACCGGCGAGATCATGTACGTCGACGGCGGCATGAATACCACCGCGTTGGGCAACGCTGACCCACTACCCGCCTGACGAATTCGGGCAACCGTGGACTTCCACGGTCAACTGGAAAAAAGGCCAAAAACGTCGACCGGTTAATGCCGGCCGGCGTTTTTATTTGGGCAGCCGGCTCGCAAGATGCTGCCTGATGACGCTGGACAGGGTATCGATGTCCACCGGTTTGGCGACATGGGCGACCATGCCGGCAGCCAGGCACTTTTCGCGCTCTTCGTTAAAGGCATGGGCGGTCTGGGCAATGATGGGAAGCCCAGGGAAAGCCGCGGATATTCGCCGAGCCGCTTGGTAGCCGTCCATTTCCGCCATCTGCAGATCCATCAGCACAACATCGTAAGCCGACCACCCATCGCCGAGCACCCGATCAACCGCTTCTTGGCCGTTGCTGACCATCACGACACGAGCCCCGGCCGCCTCCAACGTTTCTTGCAGCACCTGTTGATTGATTCTTTCATCCTCGGCGACAAGGATGGAGATCCCATTCAGCGATCTTTCGACGAACGGCTCGGCACCCTGCCCCATATCGGCCTGAATCTCATTGACCTCCGGCTTGATGTAAGGAAAACGAAACTCAACGCTGGTCCCGACACCCTGTACGCTGGAAACCTGGATGTCGCCATTCATCAACTCGAGAATGCGTTTGCTGATGGCCAGACCAAGACCCGTTCCGCCGAATTTCCGGCTGGCCGACGCATCAGCCTGCTGGAAGGGGTTAAACAGCGCCGCAAGCTGCGTGGCATCCATGCCGATCCCGGTGTCGGCAACCCGGAACACCAGCCAGTCGTTTTCGCGAGAGAGGGACAGTTTGACATGGCCGGTAGCCGTAAATTTAACCGCATTAGACAGCACGTTGAGTAGCACCTGGCCCATGCGCAGGGGGTCACTGAGGCAGCTATGCGGCAGATCCGGGGCCAATTCAACCTGCAGATCGAGCTGCTTGGCCTCGGCCCGGTCACGAAGCAGATCGAGCGAATGTTGAACAATCTCGGCAATGACCACCTCGGTCTGTTCGATACCGAGCTTGCCGGCCTCAATCTTCGAAAAATCGAGAATGTCATTGATTACACCGAGCAAACGGTGGCCGGAAAGCTGGATCTTGGCAAAAGCATCGCGCGCTTTCTCGGCGTTCTGATAATTGCGGTAACCGATCTGGGCAAAACCTAGCACACCATTGAGCGGCGTACGAATTTCATGGCTCATGTTGGCCAGGAATTCGCTCCTCACTCGGGCCAGGTTTTCCGCCGCCACCAGAGCTTGTTCCCTGGCCAGTGCGGCGGCACGCTGGATGCTGACATCGACAAAACTGGTTACCGCACCCACGATCACGCCATCCTGACGCATCGGATGAGTGGCATACATCACCGGAATAGGGTGACCGTCAGCGTGCCAATACACCTCATCGTCGACACGAACGTTCTGCCCGAGCCGCAAAGCGTTGTAGCTCGGGCACTCAGTTGCCGGGTATGGCGAACCATCCGGTTGGCTGTGGTGCAAAAGGGCATGTGCCTTGTGGCCAATCAACTGCTCGGCGGTATAGCCCAGAATCGTGCACGCGGCCGGATTGATGAAGGTGATGATTCCATTGCAATCAATTCCATAGAGGCCATCGGCACTTGATCGAAGAATATGGCTGGCGCGCGCCTCCGTCTGCATCAGCTCGCATGTCCGCTGCTCGACCAGCCCTTCAAGATGACGCCGGTGTTGCTCCAGTTCCGCCTCGATTTTCTTGCGCTCGGTGATCTCCCTGAAGACATTGACTGCCCCGGTGATCTTTCCTTCATGCTCAACCGGCGATACTGTAAATTCGACAGGAAAAGCAGTCCCATCCTTGCGCCAATACAGACTATCGCTGACATGTCGCCGCAAACCGTCCTGCAGCGTCTTGAAAACAGCACAATCCATACTCGTACAGACGTTGCCATCTTTATCGTGGTGATGCGTCAGGGCATGGAGATCAAGGCCGACGCCCTCCCCGGGATTCCAGCCAAACATTTTTTGCGCTGCCGGGTTTACGAAAACCACTTTGCCATTGAGATCAACCCCGCAGATGCCTTCGGCAGCCGACGAAAGGATCAGCTCACTCTGCTGCCATGCTGCTTCAGCGGCGCGATTCGAAGCCTCCAGCTTGGCCGTGTATTCAGCATCCTGTTGAATAAGCGCATCCTGATCAATCTCACTCCGTTTCCAGCCACGACTGATCAATATCGTTGAAACCAGGGTCACCAGCAAAAACAATCCGCTCAGCGCAACGATGCCCAGCGACTCGTTCCGCCAATCCGCCAGGTAATCCTCATCAGCCAGACCAACGATCAAATAGAGCGGATAGTGATTTACTTGGCGAAAATGAAAGGTTCGGAAAATTCCGTCCACACCTGAACGTGTATGGTACTGGGCGGCACTTTTGTCCGAATTGAGCAGGGCTCGCAACTCTGCCGACGGCGTGCTGCGACCAACGGTAGCGCCTTGGAAATCAGTTTTTGTGTAACGCGCGATCAGGTTGTCTTTGTCCCACAAACCGACATTGCCATGCCCCCCAAGATCAACCTTGGAAAACATGGCAATAAAATTGTCGACGGAAACCGCCACATGAACATCACCAGCAAATGAACCATCAGAACTGTTGATGCGGCGGCCAAGTGTAATCATCCATTTTTCGGCAGCCCGCCCTAAAATCGGCGCCGAAATAACCAGACCGGCCTTCGGATCATCGCGCAGGCGAATGAATTGTGGACGATCGGCAATACTGACGTTGCGCACCTTCACGTCATTGACCGCATAGCGGATGATGCCTTGGGTATCGACAACGCGGAGGCCTAGCGCTTCTGGAATTAGGGCATCCTGACGCGCCATGAAAGCCTCCAGCGCCTTCTGGTCGATTCCTCCTCCGACCATCTGTCGCGTGACCTCGTCGCTGAGTATATGCAGCGAGATATCGATTTTGCTGATAAAACCGGCCAGGCTTTCTTCCAGAATTCTCGAGTAGTTTTCGGTCAGCGCAACCGCCTCGGCTACCTTTTCGGCACGATTTTGCTGGATGACCAGAGCGGCCATGCCAATCACGAACAAGTTGACCAAACAGACGCCAAGCCACAGCAAGCGAATATAGCCATGACGTCTCTTTACAGACGTCACCAAGCCTGGATCACCCGTCATACTCGTTCCTGAGCTATTGATTTCCCTGGGCGCTCATTCGAGAAAGCCGGCAAAACAGCTTCCCTTGAGCATCTATCTACTAAAGCAGAATAGCACTCCCCATATGGGCTGCCTACAGAGATTGAGCTTAACGACCATCCAGAAACGAAAAAACGGGCCGCAGCCCGTTTTTTCCGCACAAAACATTGCTTATTTGTCTTTCGACTCGAGGGCAGCCTGATTGATTACGACCTTGTAGCGGCTGCGCAGGGCTGCCAGATAAAGACGAACCTCCTCCTGAGCGGCCAGGTTGCCTAGTTGCTTGAGCATTGCCTGCTTGCTCGCATCATCGAGCTTTTCGCCAGTTTGGACCTTGCTCAGCTTGAGCAGCGCGTAGCCAGCCTCCGGCAGTTCGACGCCTGCGTAGGAGGGCAACTTGCCGGTTTCCATCCGAAACACCGACTGTGCTTCTGGTGATGGCAATTGGCGCGTATCCATGCGCGAGACGACCCTAGCGGCGCCCCAGGTCAGCTTGTCATCGCCCTTTTTCAAAGCATCGAGACGCGCTTCGCCATCCTTGCTAGCCAGAACCTGAGCCTCCTTGTTCTTGAGCAGGGTTTCGATGCTAGCCTTGACGCTGTCGAATGGCTGCAACGCCTTCGACTTGTAATCGACCAAGCGCGCAGCAACCAGCGTATTGGCAGCGATCTCGACGGCTTCGGTATTACGGCGACTCTTGACAGAGTCTTCTGAGAACAGTGCTGCCATCAGCTTTTCGTTACCGAGCACGCCATTGGCCGGGTTAGCCTGTCGGGCCAGCCAATCTGAGGACTTGATGGTCAGCTTGAACTTTTCGGCAACCGGCTTGAGGCTGTCCGATTGTTCATAGACCATGTTGCTGAAAGCTTCAGCAGCTTCGGCAAATTTGCGTGAACCAGCTGTCTTCTTCAACTCGGCCTCGATTTCACCACGAACGTCAGCCAGCGGCTTTTCCTTGGCGGCGTGGATACCAGTCAGCTTGATGATATGGAAGCCGAAATCGGACTCGACGACGCCGGAAATATCACCTTCCTTGAGGCTCATGGTGGTGTCCTCGAAGGACTTGACCATGGCGCCACGCCCGAAGTAACCGAGGTCACCACCCTTGGAGGCCGAACCCGGATCGTCAGAGTTTTTCCTGGCCAGATCAGCAAAGGCGGCCGGGTTCTTGCGGACTTCGGCCAGTAGCCGTTCGGCCTTCACTTTTGCCTTGTCTTTGCCGAGCTTTTCCGAGGCGATCAGGATGTGGCTGGCGCGACGCTCTTCCGGTTGCTGGAAACGGTCCTTGTGCCCGTCGTACCAAGCCTTGATCTCGGCATCGGTAATCGCTAGCTGGCTGGCGATGGATTCCATCGAGAGCACGACGTACTCCGCCTTGGCCTGCTCAGGCACTTCGAACTGCTTGGCGTTTTCGTCGTAGAATTTTTTAGCGGCATCGTCGGCCAGCTTGACCTTGCCGAGGTAGCTATCGAGGGTTAGACGGTATTCCATGACCTCACGCTTTTCCGTCTGCAGGGCCAGCACGCGATCAGCAACAGAACGGGAAACTACGCTGGACTGGCCGATGGCGCCAGCCAATTGCTGCAGCGTCAGATCCTGACGAAGTTGGGCTTCGAAACCAGCCGGTGACATGCTCTGGGCGCGCAAGGCGGCTTCGTAACGTTCGGCGGAGAACTTGCCATCCACCTTGAAAGCGTCGATCGCACCGATCGCCTGGCGGATGGCGTTGTCGCCGGCGACCATGTTTTTCTTGCCGGCCTCGATAACGAGCAGGCGCTGATTAATCAAGTCGTCAAGAATCGCCCCGCGGGCTTCGGAGTTTTCCAGCATCTTGGGGTCGAACTGAGCGCCCATCTGCGTGCGCAGGCGTTCCTGCTGTTCACGCAGGGTCTGCTGGAACTGTTGCTGGGTAATCTTGACATCGCCAATCGTGGCGACATCGCCGCCCGAGCCAGAGTTTCGCATGTACGAATCTACGCCGAAGAAAGCAAACGGCAGCGTGATCAGCGCCAGGAATACCTGGACAATTCTTTTGTTGTTGCGGACTGCGTCGAACATGAGCAGAAAATCCTTCGAATGCGTTCAAAAAGGCAAAGGCAGCTTGCTTAAAAGGCCGAATGATACCGTAATTTCCCGGCCCTTCCTGTTGATTTAGGCGCCAGAAAAGGTCTCTCCCTGGCGGCGTGCGGCGTCCTCAATGACAGGCATATGAGCGTTGGCTGCCGAGGCGAAGATGGCCGCCACGCCGCATGTTACGGTCAACTCCAAAAAAAGCGGTTTTTTACTGTCCAGCATGATGCCCACGCTTCGCTACGCTACAGGCGATCATTCCGGTCAATTCGGCCGCCAACTGCTCATGGTCCAACTATTCATCAGCCCTGAGTCGAAAAGCTCAGTCAAACAAATCCGGTTCCATCGGCCACAGGTTTTCTCGTTTGACCGTCAGGCGAACCGGAACGCCCTGCCTGCCGATCGCCTCGACAACCATGCGCCCGGCCGAGGCCTCGGCCACCACGCGAACATTGCGCGTCATCTGACGGCTGCGGCCACGGTAAGTAGCCAGCGTTCCAGCAGGTGGCCACCAGACAGATTTTGAGCGCGACATCGTAGGCCTTCCATCCTCGACGAGTAGCCAAAGCCTACCCCGGAAAAAGATTTCTCGAATACTGTACATCCATACAGCCTTCGGCTATTCTAGGCGCGAATGCGCAGCACTGTTTATCCATACAGACAAACAAGGAGTTACCCCATGAAACGTCTTCAACACTGGTTCGATCTGATTGTTGGGTTTTCCCACGACGAACATGCTCGCTTGGCCCGAGCCCAGGCCATTTTCAGCGCCTGCGGTCCTGACGTCGAGAGCTTGCAGATGCCTGCCTGCTGGCGACGCAGCGCCCGTGCAACGCATGAGACTTCCACGGCACAAATGTCATCAAGGCCGGCGCCGGCGGGTGCCACCGTAGGCCGATAGATTCCTGCTGTCTGGCTTTGAAAATCAACGACGCTTCATCTTGTGTTGAGCGCCGCAGTCAACACCATTTCAATACGGCAGTGTGGCGAAGACAGTTTTGCTTGCAAACAGGCGCGGACTGGCGCGCTGTCTTCTGGCAACCAGTTTTCCCAGACCACGTTCATGGCATCGTAGTCAGCCATATCTGCGAGATAAATAGTCGCCATCAAAAGTAGCGACTTGTCGCTGTGAGCTTGAATCAATTGCTGCTCAACGCTGGCCAACAGGTTTTCAGTCTGTGCCGTGATGCCAGCATCGAGATTGGCTGGCACCTCGACAAGATAAACGGTGCGGTTATGAGCGACCATATTCGAGTAACGGCGAGTGGTGCCGTAGCGCTGAATGTTCATACGAACTCCTAAAATATTGAAGCTCATGCAGAACAGCCATGAGCTTCGTTGATTTCAGCCTAGGTGCAATTGCCCAAGGCCGTTGGCAAAACAATGTGAATCAAGCCTTTTTGACAAACTCCGACTTCAACTGCATGGCACCGATGCCATCAATCTTGCAGTCGATATCATGGTCGCCGTCGATCAGGCGAATGTTCTTGACCTTGGTGCCCACCTTGACGACAGAGGAGGAGCCCTTGATCTTCAAGTCCTTGATGACGGTGACGCTATCACCGTCCTGAAGCACGTTGCCGTTCGCATCTTTCCAGACCCGTGCCGTTTCGACGTTCGCTGCGCTGGCATCCTTGCTCCATTCATGGGCGCATTCAGGACAGATGTACTGGCTGCCATCTTCGTAGGTGAATTCGGAATTGCACTGCGGACAGTTGGGTAGTTTGCTCATCTTCTAAAAACTCCATTTTGGAAAAAATATCGTTCAATACGACGCTTCAATCGCTGATCCCCAGCAAGTCGAGAATGCCGCTGATAAAGGACAGCGGGTGGGTTGGGCAGCCCGGGACGTAAAGCGCCGGCTTGAATTTGTCGAGAAAGGCGCGATCCACTTCATTGCATTCAGCAAAGATGCCGCCGGAAATCGCGCAAGCACCTACCGCAATCACCAACTTGGGTTCGGGAATGGCATCCCAGGCAATTTGCAAGGCATCTGCCATGTTCTGGCTGATCGGACCGGAAAGGACCAAACCATCGGCGTGCCGAGGCGAAGCAACCATGTCGATGCCGTAGCGGCCCAAGTCAAAATTGACGTTGCTCAGTGCGTTGATTTCCATCTCGCAGCCGTTGCAGCCCCCCGCCGAAATGACGCGTAGTTTGAGCGAACGACCAAAGCGCTTGTGCAGCGCTTCGGAGACCTTGATCGGGTCGATGTCGGGGTGCGCGGCACTGATGGTCAGGGCATCACGGTCAGTGCTGGCCAGTTTGAAATCGTTATTGAAGCTGAGTTTTTCACTTGGGCAAACCGGTTCGCAGTCACCACACAACACACAGCGCCCCATGTCGATTCGTACGGGATCAAGGCTAATGGCACGACTGGGGCAAGCCGCCAGGCAAGCATTGCAGCCATCGGTGCAGGCGGCCTCACTGATCACCGGCTTGCCACGAAAACCGACGGGACTGGCGGCGCGCAGATCCGGGATGTACTGGCTACCTTGGGATTTCCGGACGAGAATGGATTTGATCATGGTGGTGGCTACAGATCGTTGCCGCAGTAGGAGAGGTCGAAACTCTTGTTGCAAATGGGGAAGTCCGAGATGTCGTTGTCACGGAGGGCCATGGCCAGACCAAACCAGTTCGGCAGCGAGGGGTCTTGCACCTTGTAGTGCAGGAGTTGTCCTTGCGATGAGGTTTCGAGTACCTGAACGACCGGCCCACGGGTGCCTTCAATCAAGGAAATGCAGAGCGTCTCGGGAGCCAGGGACTGGGCGATGGCTTCCGGAGGGGTGCTGCCGCTTAAGTCGAGCGCAGTATCACCCAGCACCGTCAGAAGCCAGTGCACCGAGGCATCCACTTCACGCATGCGCTGGCTCATCCGCGCCCAGCAATCACCGGCCGATTCTGTGATCAGCTCAGCGGGAAAACGTTCATATACCCGGCCCGCTAACTGTACGCGCGTGTCGGTCTCGACACCGCTGGCCCGCGCCACGACGCCGACCAAGCCCAATTCCTGTGCCGTCTTTTTACTGACGACACCCGTGCCTTGGAACCTGGCTTTCACGCTGAGACTGGCCAGCATCAGTTCATTGATTTCGGTGAAGTCACGGGCAAACGCCGCCAGCGTTTGTCTCAGATCCTGGCGCAGCGCCTCGGTCAATCCACGGGCTCGTCCGGGCCGCACCCATCCACGCCCGAAACGGTTGCCGCAAACCCGCTGCGTGGCGTTGATGATGGCGGTGCGCAATCGACCGTAAGTTCCCCCGCCCTGCAAGAAGGCAACATCCGTCGCCAACCCGTTCAGGGTGCCGACATGCATGGCGATACGTTCCATTTCCAGGGCGATGCCGCGCAGCAAATCGGTTTCCAGGCTGACTGGCAAATTGGACAATGCCTCAACGGCGGCGCAGTAGCCCCAGGTGTAAGCGACGCTCGAATCGCCACAAATGGACTCCACGGTCGAGGCCAAAGCCATGGGAGGCCGGCGGAGCAGCAAGGCTTCGACGCCACGATGCTGGTAGCCCAGCTGGATTTCAAGATGATGGACCTTCTCGCCCAGGCACATGAAGCGGAAGTGTCCCGGTTCGATCACGCCAGCGTGAATCGGTCCGACACCGACTTCATGGACCTCACGGCCACGCACCTTGAAAAATGGGTAGTCCGTCATCCGGCGTTGGCGTTCGCCCTCGAAGCGGACCGGCTTCAACCAAGGGTGTCCATCGGGTTGCAGACCGGTCTGCTCCCACAGTTCGCGCTCAAAAATTTGCGCTACAGGATAAGTGTGGGTCAGTGACGGGTAATGTTTCCCATCTTCCGCTAGCCCTCTAAATATGTTCAATTCACCAGAAATCGTCTGGAATACTGCTGTAACAATCGTTCCCCAATGGCGATTGCTTTTCTCGTGACGGCCAAATAGCGTGATCAGGCGATCCCCAGCGTCCAGGCTGTCGGCACAGCGATGAGAGAATTCGTATGACGACTTCAGTGGGGATGAACGCAAGTCCGCGATCAATACTGCTTTACTTGTTTTCATCAAATGCCCCCAATCGATTGCGCCACGGCGCGCAGTAACTGGGTGATGGGTTCCGGCGTATAAGTTCCGAGCATACTCAACACCCCAACAAACCCGACTTTCGGGATGATGGCGACCATCGATTCCTTCACGGGCGGCATTGCCTGAGCCGGTGTTCCCCAAAGCATGGGAAACACCGTGCGGCCCGTTGCCACAAAAATGACAGTCAGCATCACGCACATCAACGTGAAGGCCATCAAATTACCCGCTTGCACAATGCCCGACAAAATCAGCATTTCTGCCAGGAAACTGGCGAATGGCGGGAAGCCCAACAGGGCAAAAATCCCCCCGGCGAACAACAGGCCGGCAAATGGCAAGACGCGAATAACCCCGTTGAGTGCAGCCACTTCGTTGGTGCCATAAACTGCGCGCATCCGGCCGGCAGTAATGAACAACAAGGACTTCACGAAAGCGTTGCTGACAATATAGAGCACCACGCCATAGGCGGCGGTTTTGCCGACGGACAAGCCGAGGGCAATCACCCCGGACGAGCTGATGCAGGCGTAGGCAATCAAGCGCTTGTAGTTGCGGGCGGCCATGATTTGCACGGCGGCGACGATCAGGGAGACATAACCCATGACCAGCAGTTCTTGCGAAACAAAACTCGCATCGAAGCCGTGAAATATTTGAAACACGCGGAACATCGCGACCACACTGATATTGAACTGCACTGCCGCCAAGAGTGCGCTGGTACTGGTCGGTGCTGCTTCATAGGTTTCCGGTAGCCAGCTATAGAGCGGTGCCAGGCCCAGTTTGCCGCCCAGGCCGAAGAGCATGAAGGCCAGCCCGAGGCGTTGCCAGCCATCCTTGGCGGTGGTCAGGGACGCACCGAGTTGATCTACCTGAAAGCTGATCTCGACACCGCGCAGCCCTGCCGATTGGACCAGGCACATGAAGCCGAGAAAAGTGATGGCCAGCGTCATCGACGAATAGAGCATGTAGCGCCAGGCCACCGGCTTGGGTGCCCCGAATTCGCCACAGACCATCATCAGTGCGGCGCACGCCGTGCTCACTTCGATCAAGGCCCAGAGCAAGATCAGATGGTTGGCCATCACCCCGATGTTCAGGACCAGCATGAAAATCAGGGTCAGTGCGGCACGCGTGCGTATGTCCTGGGTTAGTTCAGGCGAGCTGCGCTCCCGGGAAAGCATGTAGACGCTGATGCCCAGAAAAACCGTGTTGATGACCAGCACGAACAACAACGACGTTGGGTCAAGCACCAGATAGCGGTGAGCAAAGTATCGCGGTAGATCGGCCAGGCTGTGTGACATGAAGACAGCCACCGAGATCAACCAGCCAACGAGCGCAAAACCGACCAGCGCCGGGGCAATCCACCCACCACTGCTCGTCAGCGGGCTAGAAGAAGCGGAGATGTTGGGCATGGTCGCGGTATGTATTTCGCTCATAGCACTTGTCTCGATGGTTCATCACGGTTGGCGGTGGCATCTTCGCGCACGAGCCAACTGCCAACCGCCACGGTGAGGATGTACACGCCACTGACTGCCAGATGGACGGGCAATGGCCAAGGCTCGGGCAACAGGGACTCGAACAGCGCCAGGGCATTTTCCATGAACAACACGGCCACCAATTGGGCGCTGGGTTCGTGGTTAGTAGCTAGAATCAAAAATGCAATCATGGCGGTCGCTGCTGCGACCCCCAAGGTCAATGCCCGTACATCGCCCCGGGCACCATCGCCGAACTTGAAGGCGAGAATGATCAAGGTAATGGCCACACCCCAGGCAAATAGATTGGAGGGCATCAGGCTCATTCTTGCCTGTCGGTTTTTGTGAAGTGCGCGACGCAATAGGTAGGGAACCAGCAAGGCGCGAACCAGGAGCACTTCCAATCCGGCCAGAATGACATGCATTGAAAATCCGTCATGGCCGAACAGGGTAATCCAGAGCAAGGTCAGCGCCTGCAAACTCAACCAGGTGGGCGCGGCCGCGATTCGGCTGAAGAAGACCGGAATAACGGTGGCCGTCAAACACAAGATCAAAGCCAAAGTCATACGCCGCTCGCTCCCAAACCGATGACCAGCATGCTGCCCAATGCAGCCATTGAGGCAATCAATAAATAAGCGGGAACCCAGCGCATCGGGAGACGGGCGCTGAGCGATTCAATGCAGCCGACGATGACGGCTACTATCAACATCAGGGCTAGCGAGACAAGAACGCCAGCCACAGGATCGGTTAACGGATTGAAGGGATTGATCAGCGCAGCAATCAGACCGGCATACAGCGTCATCTTCAGGGCGGCGGCGTATTGCATGGCAGCCAGTTCCGGACCACTATGATCGAGGATCATGACCTCGTGGATCATGGTCAGTTCGAGGTGAGTCATCGGGTCGTCCACCGGTATCCGGGCTGCTTCTGCCTGCAACAAGATCAGCAAGGCTATCGTCAGCGGCACAACGATGATCGCGTAATGTGGCGTGTTGTGCAGATGACCGATGAGATCGGCAAAACTGGTCATGCCGGTTGCCGCACTGGCCGTCCCTATCAGCAAGAACAAGGCAGGTTCGGCAAAGGTGGCAAACGAGGCTTCCCGTGCTGCGCCCATGCCTTCAAACGAACTGCCAACATCCATCGCCGAAATCATCAGGACGATACGCGCCAAGCCCAGCGTATAGGCTACCACCACGAAATCATGTGAAAACTGGAGCGGTGCAAACTGCCCAAGCAAGGGAATCATGCTGGCAGCGAGCAAGCCGCAAAGCAGGACGACGTAGGCGCCGGCACGGAACAAGGGGCTGGCGGTGGTGCTCACCACAGGACGTTTTCCCAGCAATCGCCACAGGTCGTAGGCTGACTGGATCAGCCGTGGACCTTTGCGCCCCACCCACCAGGATTTGGTTCGGTTGACCAGTCCGACCAGCATAATCGGCATACTCAAAACGATAGCCCAATGTATCAACGCCAAGCCGATATTCATGGAAGAACCCCTTCTGCCAGCAGTACCAGTGCAGCAATCACCACCAGAGCAGCTAGGCCAGCCGAAAACGCCAGGCGCGGGTCGTCTTCCTGCATCTTTCGCGAGAGGTCTGTCGCCGTTTCATCGCCATGGCTGATCACCGAGTACAACCGCCGTTCGACTGAATCCACGCAATCCGTAATGACATAGCTGTCATCGGGAAAGTATCCAGCAGGTGCCTTTTTTCGTTTGATCAACACCATGATGTTCTTGAAGCGTGCAGCGAAGTCAGTCGAGAAGCTGGCCCCGGTATATTGCATACGTGGCGTTGGCGCCCCATAGCCACAACCCCATGTGGCATTGAGCATTGGCTGCGGCGCGTTTTTGGACTTGAGGCGCCACCAGACGACCAGACCGATGCTGAGTGCCAGTGCGCCCGAGATCAGGCCGATCCGGGTCAGGATTTCCACGGTCGATTGCAGGTTGACCGCAACTACACCGACCGGCATCGTTCGCATCAACAAAGCAGTGGGTCCGGCAACCATGGCTAAACCGAGTACGGGCACCACGCCCAGCATAATCGTGCCCACGGCATGAATTCCCATCGGCAGCAGCATCCAGCGACTGGCTTCACGGCCTTCCGGAAGGCTTGAATCACGTGAATTGCCGAGAAAAATCACCCCGAATGCCCGCGTAATGCTGAGCGCCGAAACCGCCCCGACAAAAGCCAGCGCCGCAGCGACCAGGCCCAGTGTTAACTTCGCCCAGACACCGATGCTTTCGCCGGTGAACAAGCCCGAGTAAATCATGAACTCGCTCGCAAAGCCGTTAAAGGGCGGCAAAGCCGAGATGGCGATGCCACCGACGATGAAGCAAATGGCGGTGATCGGCATCAGCTTGGCGAGGCCGCCCAGTCGCTCCAGGTCGACGACATGCTTGACCTGGTAGACACAGCCGGCGGCATAGAATAGCTGGCACTTGAAAAAGGCGTGATTGAGTACATGCAGCAAGCCACCGCCGAAGCCGAGGGCGACCAGGGCCGGTACGTCCCAGCTCAGTCCGAGACAGCCAATGCCGAAGCCGATGCCGGCGATGCCGACGTTTTCGGTAGAGGAGTAACCAAGCAGTCGTTTCAGGTCACGCTGACCAACGGTGTACAGGCCACCGACTAGCGCCGAGATGACCGAGAAAACGATTAGGAACCACCCCATCCACTCGTCCGGCTTGCCGAGAAGAAGGATGAAGCGGACCAGCGCATACAAGCCCGCTTTGTGAATTACCCCTGACATCAATGCCGAGACATGGGCGGGAGCGGCAGCGTGTGCGCGAGGCAGCCAGGAATGGAAGGGGAAAAAAGCCGATTTAAGGCCAAAACTGGTGACCAGCAACAGAAAAACCGTATTCCGCAGGGTGCCTGGATTCCGGCTCATCCAGTCACCAAAATCGTCGAGAAACCAGGAGTGGGTGCGGGTGTAGAGAATCATCACCGCCGCCACCAGGAAAATCAGCCCGATGTGGGTGGATACCAGATAGTTGAATCCGGCGAAACGGACTTTTTCGTTGGGGTAGTCCCAAATGACCAACAACCATGCTGCCAGGGCAGCGATTTCCCAGCCAAACAGGAAAGTCACCGTGTGTTCGCCGGTATAGACCAGCAGAAACGAGACGGAAATCATGTTCAGCAACGCAAAATGGACCCCCAGATGACGCGACGTGCTGAAATATTTGTCCATGTAGCCGACGGCATAGACCCCACCCAGAAAGGTCATCGGCAATGACCAACTCAGAAAAAATGCCCCCAGTGCATCGAGCCGAAAATGCAGGTCGCCAATCGGATAAGCCCAGGGCATTTCGCCGGTAATGTCCGGCGCACCCAATAACACCGGGATGACCACAGACCACGCCACCAATGTGGCAACGGCCTGCGACACAAGGCCAATCCCGGCTCGGGTGGCGTTTCTGATCGGCAGAAGGCAGAGCCCCGCGCCCAGCATCAATATCAGAACTGCAAGAATGAGTTGATTCATTGGGGCTGCTTTCCACGGATCGCTTTTTTGATTTCCATGAGCACGCCTTGCGAGCCGTCTTCGAGCATGTCCAGGACAAGGTCAAACGTGTGTCCCAGACTGTAGTACGGGTCAGGCACTTCGTCGTCCTCGAACTTGGCCGAGTAATCCATGAAAAGTTTGATCTTTGCTTGCTGCTCAGGCGAAGCCATCCGGCGCAACTTATCCTCGTTTGTTTTGTCCATGGCCAGAATTAAATCGAAGTCTTCAAGGTCCTGATGGACCACTTTGCGAGCCTGGTGCCGGGAAAGGTCATAGCCGCGGCGGGCTGCAGCCTGCTTGGTACGGGGATCTGCGCCCTCGCCAAGGTGGTAGCCATGCGTACCAGCTGAATCGATTTCAACTTTACTACCCAGTTGCGTTGACTCAACCAAATGTTTCAACACTGCCGCAGCCGTTGGTGAGCGACAGATGTTACTCATGCAGACCAGCAAAACACGGAAAACGATGTTATGTGTTTTCATCTGGGACAATTGGCGGTTTGCCGGCCGCCATCAATTTCATAGGTGGCAACAAAGGAAGGAATTGAGGGAAACCATTTTAGGGCATTGCCATCTGCAGCCAACTTGCCAAATATCTGACTAGGGTCGCCACCGCAAAACACAATCTTCGTGGATTGGCGAATGCCTTGCTCCATCGCTGCGGTGCAGATGTGTTTTTCATCTTCCGTCAATTTTTTTGCAAAGATTGAAAGAACCATGACCTGCCCCGACTCTCTAGCCATTTCGGCGTTGAGAATTTTCATGGCTCGCTCAGTTGACCGTCCTAGCACTCGAAAAATTGCTAGCGACTTAACCGGGGCGGGCTTGTGGGCTTCGTCTCCCATGCCGCCCATTTCATAGCAGTGAACGGTGATGCGAGAAATCAACTCCATCGAAAACCACCTTTCCTGAGCAATTCCTGAAATGATTACTCTGAGTCGTCGGCGCGCTGCGCCCCACGGATTAACCAATCCGGCAATTCAATGTTGCCGGCGTTATCGACCATGTATTGACGGATCAAACGCCTGACCACCTGGGACGGCGTAAGGTCTTGTTGAGCGCAAATTTCGTCAAACAGCACTTTTTTTCTCGGGTCAATCAGGACTGTCAGACGTGCAGTTCTGCTCTCCATAGCTCAGGCTCACTTAATATGTTAATCAAATGATAATTGCCATATCATTGCGTATGCTTATAATTGTAATCCAATGCAAGCTATATTCGCACTAACAATTTCTGTACAAGCTGCAAGCGCGACAATTGGTTAAAATCCTGATTGACAGTCTGGGCATGGCTTTAGCTGAAAATATTCTAGAATGCCTTGGCAAGTTTGAAGCATTGACGGTTTTGGATATTTGTCCCAACGGGGTGACAGGATTGAAAGCTATTGCTACCCAGCTTCCCGAGTTGGAATTTAACGTCGCTCCATTAGCCGACAGGATCCAGTGGTATGTCATCAAGGAAACAAAAAGCCAGCCACATGGGACGCGGATGATCCCTGTTGCTGATTGGACAGAATTCACGGCCCCGCCCAAAGGGCCTGACGGTTTTATTTCCGCTCGACCACTCACCAGAGAGCAAGCCCCGTACCCGTGTATTGCCACCCTTGTGGTGGGCTGTTTTTTCGCTGGAGAGTCGGTTATGGCGTGGCCTGATCGCATTTCCACGCCCTTGGAAACATCATGCTGAACTGGCTTTCCATCGATGTCGTCCTATTGGTCATCACCATTTGGCTGGGAATCGGCGTTGCCGGAGTTATTGCATTAAGGCAATTCGGCTTTGTCGCCCGAGTCCTTTTCCCGCTCGGCGGGATGTGTTGTCTTGCTCTGGCTTGGGCTGCCCTACAGATGATCGGTAGTACGCCGGAAATAGCGGTATTGCCCCTGGGTTTGCCGCAACTGCCTTTTCATCTGCGACTGGATAGTTTGGCCGCTTTCTTCCTGCTGGTGATCGGCGCCGTCGGTGCCGGTATCTCCATTTTTGCCGCAGGCTATTTCCGCAAGGGCGCTGGAACACCGCCCGGGCTTCTGTGCCTTGAATATCACGTGTTTCTTGCCAGCATGGTGCTCGTCATCCTGGCCGACGACGCCTACGCCTTCATGGTCGCCTGGGAAACCATGGCCCTTTCATCGTTTTTCCTGGTTACGGCCAATCACAAACTTCCCGAGGTTCAAGAGGCTGGATTCCTCTATCTACTAATTGCCCACGTTGGTGCAATTGGCATTTTGTTGTGCTTTGGCGTCTTGCAGGCCAATTCCGGCGACTATACCTTCGCCAACATGCGCATCCAATCGCTGTCCCCTTTCTGGGCATCGACAGCCTTCATCCTTGCTCTTTTTGGTTTTGGCGCAAAGGCGGGAATGTTGCCGCTCCACGTCTGGTTGCCCGAGGCACATCCGGCAGCGCCGTCGCCGGTTTCCGCCCTAATGAGCGGCATCATGCTGAAAACGGCAATCTACGGCTTGCTGCGCATCTCTTTCGACCTTCTTCATGTCGATGTCTGGTGGTGGGGGGGGCTGCTGCTGGCGCTGGGCTTGGCCACAGCCTTGTTTGGCGTGGTTTTTGCCACGGTGCAAACCGACATGAAACGGCTGCTTGCCTATTCATCGATTGAGAACATCGGCTTGTTGCTGGCGGGGATAGGTCTGGCGTTGATCTTCCACGCCTACAACATGTCAGCTCTCACGGCCTTGGCCCTGACCGCCGTGCTCTATCACGTAGTCAGCCACGCATTTTTCAAGAGCTTGCTGTTTCTCGGAACCGGGGCGGTGCTGCATGCGACTGGTGAACGCAATCTTGGACGGCTGGGCGGGCTCATTCGTTACATGCCCTGGGTTGCATGGTTGATGTTGATCGGCGTGTTTGCCAGTTCCGGGCTTCCGCCATTTTCCGGTTTCGTCTCGGAGTGGCTGTTGCTGCAAAGCTTCCTGTTCACGCCCGGCTTGCCGGACTCCTTCCTGAACATGTTCATCCCCATCGTTGCGGCCGTTATCGCCTTGATTGCAGCACTTGCCGGCTACGCCATGGTGAAATTTTTTGGGGTGATCTTCCTCGGGCAACCGCGTGAGGAAAAACTGAAAGAAGCGCACGATGCGGGTTTGTGGGAAAAGATCGGGATGTTGTGGCTGGCCGCATGGTGTATTGCCTTGGGGCTATTCCCGAATTTTCTGATCCACCTGATTGATTCGGTCACGGTATCGTTGGTGGGGGTCGGATTCGGACGACACGCCACGGAATCCAGTTGGCTCTTTTTGGCGCCCTGGTCCATCAAGCGTGCCAGTTTTGCGCCGCTGCTGTTCCTTCTGGGCGTCACAATTGGCTGCCTTGTCGCATTTGCCTTGGTCAGAATTCTCTACCATGGTCGTTTGCGCCGTTCCCCACCCTGGGATTGTGGCCACCCTTGGCAAACCGCCAGAATGCAGGACACTGCAGAAGGCTTTGGTCAGCCTATCCGGCAGGTTTTCGAGCCTTTCTTCCGAATGAGGCGGCACCTCCCGACGCCGATGGACCGCGACCCCAGTTACAAAGTTGAAGTCAGTGATCATTTCTGGTATGGGCTGTATTTGCCAATTTCCCGATTGATCGAGTTTCTGGCTGCCTTGGTTGGGCGTCTTCAGCAAGGACGAATTTCGATCTACTTGCTCTATAGCTTTTTGACCCTTTTATTCATGCTTTTCCTGGTGCAGCGATGAGCCTTTCAGGATTTCTTTCCCAGCTTCTCGCCATCGTCTTGTCCCTGCTCCTGGCCCCCTTGCTGATGGGCTGGGTCAATCAGTGGCGTTGTTGGCTGCAGAATCGCTCGGGGCCGGGTGTGCTCCAGCCTTATCGCATGCTGCACAAACTTTTCCACAAAGAGTCGGTCGTGGCCGAGCACGCCTCATCGCTCTTTCGCATGGCGCCCTATATTGTGTTCGGTTGCATGGTGCTGGCCTGCGCCATCATCCCGACCTTATCAACCGATTTACCGCTTTCGCCAGCGGCTGATGCCATTGCCCTGGTCGGGTTGTTTGCCGTGGCCCGTGTCTTCATTTCCCTTGCTGCCATGGATATCGGTACGGCCTTCGGCACCCTGGGTGCCCGACGGGAAATGCTGATCGGCTTCCTGGCCGAGCCGGCATTGCTTTCCGTATTGTTCACCGCCTCACTGATCAGCAATTCAACCGCCTTAACCAGCATTGTCGAATATCTGGCCCACAAGGACTTCGCCATCTACCCCAGCCTGGCCTTTGCCGGCATTGCCTTCACGATGGTCTCCTTTGCCGAAAATGCCCGCGTTCCGGTGGACAATCCGGCCACCCACCTCGAACTGACGATGATCCACGAAGCCCTGATCCTGGAATATTCGGGTCGGCATCTGGCGTTGATCGAATGGGCCTCGGCATTGAAGCTCTTCGCCTACTCCTGCATGGGGCTTGCCCTGTTCTTCCCGTGGGGCATCGCCGAGGCTGAGGCACCCCTGGCCTTGATCTTTGCCATCCCGGCGCTCGTTTTCAAACTGGCGATCGGCGGATTTCTGCTGGCATTGATTGAAACGCTGTCAGCCAAGATGCGTATTTTCCGGGTGCCCGAGTTCCTTGCCTCCGCCTTCCTGCTGGCCGTGATCGGCATGCTGGTTCACTTTCTGCTGGGGGCTTGAATGAATGCGCTGATTTCCCAACTGATCAACCTGTTCGCTTCAGTCATTCTTATTCTGGCTTTTGCGATGTTGTCCCAGCGCCGCATCGTCAATCTGATCCATCTCTACACCTGGCAAGGCCTGGCGGTGGTTGGCTCGACCACGGTTGTCGCTTACGTCACCCACCAGCACCACCTTTTTTATTCGGCGGGACTGACCTTCCTGCTCAAGGTCATTTTGATCCCCTATTTTCTACACCGGCTGATCAACCGGCTGAACGTTCGTTGGGACATTGAAACCTTGTTCAATATCCCAACGCTGATGATCATCGGGATAGTCTTGGTGGTGTTCGCCTTCAATGTCGCCCTGCCGATCTCGAAATTCTCCGACACGATCGCCCATGGCACCTTGGGCATCGCTCTGGCATGCATTCTTCTCTCGTTCCTGATGATGATCACCCGGGCCAAGGCGGTGCCCCAGGTCATCGGCTTCCTGGCCATGGAGAACGCGCTGTTTCTGGCCGCGACTTCCGCGACCTATGGCATGCCGATGGTGGTTGAGCTGGGTATCGCGCTCGACGTGCTGGTCGGCATTCTCATTCTGGGCGTCTTCATGTTCCAGATCCGGGAGCAGTTCGACAGCCTGGATATCCGCCACCTGGAAAAGCTCAAGGAAGACTGAATCGAATGAACCCGCTTTACTTTGTTTTCGGCACTCCTCTGCTCGGCGGCCTCGTCCTCGCCTTGATCGGGCATCGCAGCTATGCGCGGGACGTCAATGTCGCCTTCAGTGCCAGCAGCTTTATTGCGGCCTGCGTATTGACGGTACAGATCATTGCTGATGGCCCGTTGTTTGCGTTGGATAAACAGTTTTTCATTGATCCACTTAACGTCTTTCTGGTCACCTTGACGGCCTTTGTCGGCATGACTACCTCGATCTTCTCGCGCCCTTACATGCGCGTCGAACAGGATCACGGAAAAATGACTCCCGGGCGCATGCGGCTCTATCACAGCATGTATCAGTTCTTTGCTTTCACCATGCTGGTCGCCCTGACCACCAACAATATGGGCACGCTGTGGGTCACGATGGAGGCCGCCACGCTGACCACGGTGCTGCTGGTTTCGGTTTACCGCACCCCGGCCAGCCTTGAGGCCGCCTGGAAATACTTCATTCTCTGTGGTGTCGGTATTGCCCAAGCCTTATTCGGCACCATCCTCCTTTACATGGCCGCCGACCGGGTGATTCCCGATGGCGTCGATGCGCTGCTCTGGACCAACCTGGATGCTGTCAAAACTCAGCTCAATCCAACCATCATTTCGCTGGCCTTCGTCTTTCTGCTGCTGGGTTATGGCACCAAGGTCGGCCTGGTGCCCGTGCACAACTGGCTGCCCGATGCCCATGCCGAAGGCCCGACGCCGATTTCCGCCGTGCTTTCCGGCTTGCTGCTCAATGTCGCGTTGTACGCGGTACTGCGCTGCAAGATCCTGACCGACGGGGCGCTGCAAAGCCGGTTTGCCGGTGAACTGATGATCGGTTTCGGGCTGCTCTCCGTCGTTGCTGCATCCTTTTTCCTGTTCCGGCAAAAAGATGTCAAGCGGATGTTCGCTTATTCCTCCATCGAGCATATGGGCTTGATGACCTTCGCCTTCGGACTGGGCGGCCCGATTGCCAATTTTGCAGGCCTGCTGCACATGACGCTGCATTCGCTGGTCAAGTCGGCAATCTTCTTTTCGGTTGGTCACGCCACGCAAAAGGCCGGCACCCAAATCATGGAAGACATTCGCGGCTTGATCAAGGTCAGCCCAACCGTCGGCTGGGGTTTGATGCTGGGATCGCTGGCTATTCTCGGCATGCCACCCTTTGGCGTATTTGCCAGCGAGTTTCTGATTCTGACCACCGCCATGCGCGACCTGCCCTGGGCAACGCCCTTGCTGCTACTGGCCTTGGGCATTTCTTTCGGGGCGATCTTCAGCCGCGTCCAGCCGATGGTTTTTGGGGTGACATCCGTCAAACCGCTGGCCCATCCGCCCGCTCTGGTGCCTGTCTTCGTCCACCTCGGGCTGGGGTTGATGCTCGGCTTTTACATTCCGCCGTATCTCAACGGCTGGTATCAGCAAGCAGCCCGCCTGATCGGAGGGCAATAATGCAGATCGCTGATTTCACGTTTGAACCCGAAAGGTTGGCGACACCGCTGCCGATCTGGAGGGCTACCTGCCCAGCCAGTGACTGGCAGGAAGTCGCCCACGCCGTGGCGGCCAGCGGTGGTCGCCTGGTCAGTTTATGGGGATGTGACCGACATGATGGAAAGGCTGGTGGCTACGTCATTTCTGCGGCTTATGCCACCGCGGAAGGCTTACTGTGCCTGGAACTGCTGCTTGATCCGCAAGGGGAAACCTATCCGGATATATCCGCCAGCTTCCCTTACGCCCCCCGTATGCAGCGGACCATTGCCGACCTGCTGGGCATCGTTACCGAGCCGATGGAAGATCGCCGCCCCTGGCTAAATCATGGCGCCTGGCCAGCCGACTATTTCCCGCTCCGTCACGAAGTGACCGGCAAGGAAGCCTTCCCGGCCAGCGAACTCCAGGATTACCCCTTTGTTCGTGTCGAGGGCGATGGCGTCCACGAAATCGCGGTGGGGCCTGTGCACGCCGGCATCATCGAACCGGGCCACTTCCGCTTCTCGGTGGTCGGCGAGAAGGTTTTGCGCCTGGAAGAACGATTTGGCTACAAGCATAAAGGGATCGACAAACGATTTGAAGAAATGCCGGCCAAAGATGGATATCGCTTGGCCGGACGGGTTTCCGGTGATTCGACAGTGGCTTTTTCCTGGGCTTACTGCATGGCACTGGAAAGCATTTGCAATACCCAGACACCAGCCCGAGCCCGCTGTTTACGGGCCTTGCTGCTGGAACGTGAGCGGGTCGCCAACCATCTCGGCGATCTGGGTGCGCTGGCCAATGATGCTGCTTTTGCCTTCGGGCTGACCCAGTTCATGCGCCTGAAGGAGGACTGGTTGCGCCTCAATCAGCGCCTGTTTGGCCACCGTCTCTTGATGGATGTGGTCATCCCCGGAGGTGTTACGGTCGACCTCGAAAATGCCGGAATTTCCGAGTTGCTTACTCAATGCCAAGCAATTGCCAAAGAGGTCAGAAACCTCCGCGCCATTTATGAAAATCATGCGGGGCTTCAGGATCGCTTCATTGCCACGGGGCGCGTCACCAAGGAACTGGCGACGATGCTCGGCCTGAATGGCTTTGCCGGGCGAGCCAGTGGTGTTCCCGCCGACCTGCGCGCTGACTTCGGCATGGCGCCCTATAGCGGCCATGATTTCAAGAAAGTGGTGCACCGAAATGGTGATGTGGCCTCCCGGGTAGCCGTGCGCTTCGACGAGATTGCCGAATCACTGCGGCTGATCCGCCTCTTTGCTACCGAACTGACGCCGGGTGAAATTGTGGTGCCGCTGGAAGCATCCGCCGAAACAAAGCTGGGTGCGGGTTGGATAGAGGGCTGGCGAGGTGAGGTATTTGTCGCGCTGGAGTCCGATGGCGAAAAGATCCGTCGCTGCCATTGCCATGACCCTTCCTGGCAGAACTGGCCTGTCCTGGAGCATGCAGTGATGGGCAATATCGTTCCCGACTTCCCGCTCATCAACAAATCCTTCAATCTCAGTTATGCGGGGCCTGATCTCTGATGTTGAAAATACTCTTTCAAATTGGCAAACAAGGGATTCGCACTGAACCCACGCCCGACCTGGGATCGGATTTTCTCTTGCCGGCGCATCGCCTGCGGAATGAAATCCTGGAAGTTCTCGGCCGCTCGTTGACCATCCGCGAGGTCGATACGGGTTCCTGCAATGCCTGCGAGTTGGAAATCCACGCGACCAACAATCTCTACTACAACCTGGAAGGGTTGGGCATCAAGTTTGTCGCCAGTCCGCGCCACGCCGACATGCTACTGGTAACCGGGCCGGTATCCAGAAATATGGCGCTGGCGTTGAAGCGGACGTATGACGCGATGCCTGAACCCAAAATAGTCGTCGCGGTGGGCGACTGCACCATCAACGGCGGTATTTTTGGCGAGAACTACGCCTGCTGTGGCGGGGTTAGCAAGATTCTGCCAGTTGATCACGTCATCCGGGGCTGCCCGCCTCCACCTATCGAACTGCTCAAGGGCATTCTGACGGCTGTGCGTCTGCGCTATGGCCATCCGGCCGTCCAAAGCAAATAGACAACAGCAAACGCTCGATCATCATTACTTCACACAAACCTAGCTTGAACTCAGTCCAACCGCATATCCTGTCGATTCCGAGTCCATTTGCGTTTGAAAACGGGGTGCTCAAGGTTTTGGAACCTCCGGAGACTGATCAGCGCATCCTGGTCGATCGCCTGCTGGGTGGCCAATATGAAAAGCCCTACATCGTCGATGATGGGTATTCACGCTCGCTCTATTTTTCATTTGCGTTCGTGCAAAGCGCTATGCGAGTGAGTAAGCCAAACTCACTTGAACTCGCCTATACGCGAAAAATGATGAGCTTTCTGCTCTTTCAGCCGCATCCCAAGAACATCCTGATGCTTGGTTTGGGCGGTGGATCATTGGCCAAGTTTTGCTACCAGCATCTGCCGGATACAAAAATCACCGTCATCGAAATCAATCCGCATGTCCTGGCCTTCAGGAATGAATTCAAAATTCCGGAAAATAGCGAGCATTTCCAGGTCATGCTGGGCGACGCAGCCGAATATGTCGCTTCTTGTCATTCAAACTTCGATGTGATCGCCACCGATGCATTCGATAGGCATGGCTATGCATGCTCACTGTGTAACCGGGCGTTCTACGAGAACTTGCGCCGTTTGCTCACCGACAACGGGTTGGTCGTCTCGAACATGGCGGGGCGGAGGGAAGAAAAAATGGCCCACCTTAAAATGCTCAATGACATTTTCGGTGGACGAACCCTCGCCGTACCCGTTGGCCGTGACGACAATCACGTTGCGCTTGCCTTCAGCAAACCGGATTTTGAACCCTGTTGGCAGATGGTCCATGGCCGAGCCAAGTCATTAAGCAAAAGCATCGGCCTCGATTTTGAAAAATTTGCCCGGAAATTCGAGCGAAGCAAAAGCTGGATTACGGTAAACGAACATTTCTATCCTCCGTCGGGTTCTCAGGCGAGGCTCAAGAACGCTTGCCAGACCGATTCAGGAACCTCGAAAGAATCGACGGAATGACCCGAAATAGCCAGAAACTCCGTTTTCTTCGGCGGCATATTCCAAAATTTGAGTGTGCGCCAGGTTGCCATGATTGCTGCGGACCAGTAACCGCTTCCAGTGAAGAGATGGCCAGACTTCCTGCGAAAAGCGAGGAGGAGCGATCAACGGCCTTGGCTGGACTGGATTGCCCCTATCTAGGTGAAACGGGTTGCACAACCTATCCGGAACGCCCGCTGATCTGCCGATTGTTTGGAACCACTCAAAGACTGGCTTGCCCAAATGAAAAACGTCCGAAAGAATTGATTGATCCTCTGATCGAACGGCAGATTTACAAATACTTTGCGGACTCAAGGCAAGTACTGATCTGACAAACCATTGGCAGGGTCAGTTTTCGGGAGTCATACCGTAATTACTGAACAGATTGATCTGGCCTGCCATGTCATTCCTTGGCTTACAAAATTGTAGTAGCACCAAAATGCAGTTTTTGTGCAAACAATACGGCCAGCTAAAAGGATAGTTTTAACTGGCCGCGCACAACGTTTCTGTAACTTACAAACCAATAAAATCAAAACGTTACACCAACCTACTCACTCCCACTCAATCGTCGCCGGCGGCTTCCCCGAAACGTCATAGACAACCCGGTTCA
>NZ_JAVHPH010000008.1:0-7358 GCF_036170495.1 Azonexus sp. | reverse complement strand
GGGCTTTCCATGAAGCCGTAGCGGATGATCAGGCGCTTGAAGCCCTTTTTCATGTCGTGCAGGTAGATGCGGTCCATGTCGTTGACGTGCGGCGTTTGCATCGTTTGCACGGTGACGAGGACGACGCGTTCATGCAGCACCTGGTTGTGCTTGAGGTTGTGGAGCAGGGCCGGCGGGACGGCGTCCTTGGCGCTGGTCATGAAGATGGCCGTGCCGTAAATGCGGTGCACGTCGTCGATGGATTCGAGGAAGTCGTCCATCGGGATGCTTTGCTTGGCCATTTCGTCGGAAACCATGCGCCGGCCGCGCCGCCAGGTGGTCAGCACGGTAAAGGAAACGACGCCCATGGCCAGAGGGAACCAGCCGCCTTCGGGAATCTTGATTGCATTGGCGGCGAAGAAGGCGATGTCGACGACGAGCAGCGCGCCGGCGATGAGCGCGACGAGTAGCTTGTTCCACTGCCACATGAGGACCATGACGAAGGCGACGAGGATGGTGTCGATGAGCATCGTGCCGGTGACGGCAATGCCGTAGGCGGCGGCGAGGTTGGATGAGCTCTTGAAACCGATGACCAGGGCGACGACGGCCAGGTAGAGCGACCAGTTGGTGAAGGGCACGTAGATCTGGCCTTCTTCCATGCCCGAGGTGTGGATGATCTGCATGCGCGGCAACAGGCCCATCTGGATCGATTGGCGGGCGACCGAGAAGGCGCCGGAAATCACCGCCTGCGAGGCGATGACGGTAGCGGCCGTGGCCAGCCCGACCATCGGAATCAGCGCCCAGTCCGGGGCGAGGTGGTAGAAGGGGCTGGCGATGGCTTCCGGTTCGACGAGCAGCAGGGCGCCCTGGCCGAAATAGTTGAGGACCAGCGCCGGCATGACGAAACCGAACCAGGCAAGGCGAATCGGGAAGCGGCCGAAGTGGCCCATGTCGGTGTACAGCGCCTCGCCGCCGGTCACGGCGAGCACCACGGAGCCCAACGCCAGGAAGGCGAGGCTGGGGTGTTCGGCGATGAAAACGATGGCGAACAGCGGATTGAGGGCGAGCAGGACGGCCGGGTTGGCAGCGATCTGGTGCAGGCCGAGGATGGCCAGAATGGCGAACCAGGCGACCATGACCGGGCCGAAGAACCTGCCGACAGCCCCGGTGCCGTGCTTCTGGATGAAGAACAGGCCGGTCAGGATGCCGAGCGTGAGCGGGATGACGTAGGGCTTCAAATCGGGCGTGATGATCTCCAGGCCTTCGACGGCGGAGAGCACCGAAATGGCCGGGGTGATCATGCTGTCGCCGTAGAACAGCGCCGCGGCGAAGATGCCAAGCAGGGTGACGATCCAGGCCAGGCGGGGGTTTTTGGCCCGTTCGGTGACCAGCGCCAGCAGCGCCAGCGAGCCGCCCTCGCCGCGATTGTCGGCGCGCATGATGATGGCGACGTACTTGATGGTGACCAACACGATGATCGCCCAGAAGACCAGCGACAACACGCCGAGGATGTTTTCCGGGGTGACCGGGATCGGATGGTGGCCATTGAAGATTTCCTTGAGCGCATAAAGCGGGCTGGTCCCGATGTCGCCGAAGACGACTCCGATGGCAGCGACCGTGATGGCCGGCAAGGCTTGCTTGTTGTGCGACGACATCTATTCCCCTGATGCGCCTGGGGCGCTGATATTTGCCTAGCCGCGCCTTTCTGTTGGCGGCGTGGTCTGGCAAGCCCGACAATCTAGCACTTTGCCCTGAGCTTTGGTATAGATGCGGACATGATCGGCAGTGTTGCAAGGAGCGAAAAATGGCAAAAATTGGGCGTCATCTGATGGTCGAAGGCCGGGTTCAGGGCGTCAGCTATCGCCGGTCCATGGTCGAGCGGGCAAGGGCGCTCGGCGTCGTTGGCTGGGTCCGCAACCTGGCTGACGGCCGGGTCGAGGCGCTGGCCGTCGGCGAGGAAATGGCCGTGCTTGAGCTGATCGCCTGGGCCCGGCGCGGGCCGAGCCATGCCATCGTTCAGCAGCTCAATATCGCGCTGGGCGACGGGGATTTTGGGAGTTTTGAGCAGGTGGCGAACGGTTGAGTTCGATGGCTACGGTCAACAGCGAAAATTGGCCAAAAGTGATGATGCCGCGTCCGATTCAGGTCTTCGGAACGATCCGTAAATGGGGCGTTCCATACCGGAAAAGCTCAAAGCAGTGTTGGCGCGTCGGCGAGTTCGTTCGGGTTGTCGCCGCTGGCCGGGAAGTGGTGGGCGAGCAGGGCCGTGATGCGCTTGATGGCGTCCACCATGCCGGTTTGGTAGTTACCGGCGGCGAACGCGGTTTCCATGCGGTGGCAGACGGCTTCCCATTCGGCGGCTGGAACGAGGGCGGAAATGCCGTGGTCGGCGAGGATTTCGACCCGGCGGTCGACCAATTGAACATAAACGAGAATGCCGTTGGCTTCGCGCGTGGCGGCCACGCCGAGCGACTGGAACAGGCTTGCGGCGCGGTCGCGGCAGGATTCCTTGCGGAGCAGGGCACGGAGCGGTAAGGGGCCTTCGATGGCAATGCGGATTTCGCCGCGATGCTTGGTTTCGGAAGCCTTGACCGCCGCGCCGATGGCTGCCAGATCGGCGGCGCGGAAGGCGCGTCTGGCCCACCAGCCGGGCGATGAGAGGTGTTTGAGCAGGCGTCTCAGCATGGTTTCACCAGTTCCCCGAAGCGCCGCCGCCACCGAAGCCGCCACCGCCGCCGGAAAATCCACCCCCCCCCGAGCTGCCAAAGCCGCCGGGAAAGCCGCCTCTGCCGCCGGAAGACCAGCCACTGCGGCCGAGGCGGATGAAGGAGAGCACGAAGGCGACGAGTGCAGCACCGCCGGCCAGGCCAAGCGAGGCGAAGACGGTCCAGGCCAGCCAGCCGGCGACGCCGGAGACGGCCAGCGAACCGAGCAGGCCGAACATCGAGCGGATGACGCCGGCCATGAAGAAGACGATGAGCAGGAAGGTCAGTGCGTCGCCGGGCTCGGCACCGCTCGGGGCGGTTTGGACGACGGGGGCGGGCAGCGGTTCGCCGCGAATGACCTTGTCGAGGCTTGCTACGGTCGACCGCAGGCCACCGGCAAAATCGCCCTGGCGGAAATGCGGCGCCATCTGTTCGGCCACGATGCGCTTGGCGATGGCGTCGGGAATGGCGCCCTCCAGCCCGTAGCCGACCTCGATGCGCATGCGTCGGTCGTCCTTGGCGACGATGACGATCACCCCGTCATCGATGCCCTTGCGGCCGATTTTCCAGGCCTCGGCGAGGCGGATGCTGAATTGCTCGATGCTTTCCGGCTGCGTCGTCGGCAGCAGGACGATGGCGACCTGCGCGCCCTTGTCCTTTTCCAGCGCCGCCAGGCTGGCGGTTAGCCCGGCTTTATCTGCTGTCGACAGCGTGCCGGTCAGGTCGGTGACGCGTTCGGTCAGCGCCGGCAGCGCCACCTCGTTGGCGCTCCAGCCGAGCAGCGGCAGCAGCGCGAAGCAGAGAGCGGCGAGCCAGCGCAGCATGGAGGTTTACTTGGCGGCGGCCGGGGTGTCGAACTTGACGACCGGCGGGGCGGAAATCGCCTTTTCGTCGTCGACCGTGAAATTGGCCTTGGGCTTGTAGCCCATGACCATGGCCGTCAGGTTGTTCGGGAAGGTGCGGACCGAAATGTTGTACTGGCGCACGCTGTCGATGTAACGGTTGCGGGCCACGGTGATGCGGTTTTCGGTGCCTTCGAGCTGCGCTTGCAGGTCGCGGAAATTGGCGTCGGCCTTGAGGTTCGGGTAGTTCTCGGCGACCACCAGCAGGCGGGACAGGGCGCCGGACAGCTCACTTTGCGCCTTCTGGAACTTGGCGAAGGCGGCTTCATCGTTGACCAGTTCGGGGGTGATCTTCATGCCGGCGACGTTGGCGCGCGCCTCGGTGACCCGGGTCAGCACTTCCTTTTCATGCGCGGCGTAGCCCTGGACGACGGAAACGAGATTGGGGATCAGGTCGGCCCGACGTTTGTACTGGTTGAGCACTGCCGACCAGGCGGCGCTGACGCCTTCGTCGTTGATCTGGATCTGGTTGTAACCGCAGCCGGAGAGCAGGCTGGCGATGAGGACGAGGATGGCGTAAAGACGAATGCGCATGGAAAAGGCTCCAGAAGAATGGTTCGCGGGACAGCATACCATCGTGATATTTTCCGGCGGGTAAAGTTCGGTCGGGCTAGCAGGGCGACAGTCTGAATAGCGACTCCCTCCCCTTCAAGGGGTTGGGGAGGGGATGGGTTATGCCGGTACAAACGGGATAAAAAATCCCGCGTTTTCAGACCCATCCCCCTGATGAAGCCACTAAGCAACCGACTAAGCCGCCAAACAACGGCGGCCAAGTCTCTGCTTATCCCCGCCTCCCCCTTGAAGGGGGAGGAGAACGTCCCGCTGGCATTCAACGATTCTCCGGGGTTTACCAGCCAGATCCCACGGTCAACCGGAAAAAACGGCCAAAATTGAAATCGCCGGGCGACGGCTTCAGGCCGGTTTGCGGCGCAGCAGATGGATGACGATGAAACTCAGCACCGCCTCGCCACGCTGGTTCACCGCCTGATATTTCAGGCGGGCAATGCCGCGATCCGGCTTCGAGTTCGACGGCCGTACCTCGAGCACTTCGATCTCGCTGTGCAGCGTATCGCCCGGCCGCACTGGGGCCAGCCAGCGCAATTCGTCGATACCCGGCGACCCCAGGCTCGATTCGGCCAGCATGCCGGACTGGATGAACAGCCGGAAGCAGATGGCCAGACTCTGGAAGCCGCTGGCGATCAGGCCGCCATAGGGCGACCCGGCCGCCGCGTTGGCGTCGAGATGGAAGGGCTGCGGGTCGTAGCGCCAGGCGAAGTCGATGATCTCGGCTTCGCTCAGCGTCAGGCCCGGCGAGGTGAAACGCTGGCCGGGGGCGAGGTCGTCGAGAAAACGGGTGTCCATGGGTGACCTCAGGCGACGCGTTGCAGCGGCCGAACTTCTTCGGCGATTCGTTCTGCGCTTTCATTGGCGGCCTGTTTCAGGTCGAACGCGCTTTGCAGATTGAGCCAGAATTGCGCCGTCGTATCGAAATAGCGGGCCAGTCGCAGGGCGGTATCCGGCGTTACGGCACGGCGTTCGCGGACGATGTCGTTGATCCGCGGTGCGGGCACGTGCAGCGCCATGGCCAGCGCATTGGCGCTCATTTTCAGCGGTACGAGGAATTCCTCGCGCAGGATTTCGCCGGGGTGGATTGCGCGCATGTTGTTGGTCGCCATCTTCAACCTCTCAGTGGTAATCGACGATTTCAACATTCGTCGGTCCGTTATCCATCCATTCGAAGCACATCCGCCACTGGTCGTTGATGCGGATGCTGTGCTGCCCGCTACGCTCGCCGCTCAAGGCCTCCAGCCGGTTGCCGGGCGGCGCGCGCAAGTCGCGCAATTCGACCGTGGCATCGAGCATTTGCAGCTTGCGCTGGGCGACGCTTTCGAAATTCCGAAACCGTCTCGGCGCAACGAAATGAATGAATCGTCATGGCTAACGCTATGTTGGGAAGCGTTTATCGTCAAGCGTTAAATGCGTGACGGTTTTTGCCATCCCGCCTTACGGGTTCCGGCACTGCCCAACCTGCGTGTCGCCGGCTTTGCCGCAGGGTGTCAGCGCGCCGAGCATCGGGTGCGGGGTGCCGTTTTTGTCCATGTGGGCGGCCAGGGTGTCCCATTCAAGGACGCCAGTTTTGTCGAGCTTGAGGCGGAGCAGCCAGCCGAGCTTGGCTTCCGGGGCCTCGAAGCCGTCGAAGACGAAGTTGCCGAGGCTGTAGATGATCGGCTTGCCCTGGTAAATGTCGGCGCCTTGCGTGACGTGTGGATGGCTGCCGACGACCAGACTGGCGCCTTCGTCGATCATGCGCCGGGCGAAGCTTTGCAGGCGCGGGCTGGCGGCCGGTTCGTATTCCCAGCCCCAATGCATGAAGGGAATGATGAGGTCGGCGCCGGCGGCCTTGGCAGCGCGGATGTCGCTGATCACCTGGTCGTCCTCGCTCCATGCCGTGCCGGGCGTGTCGGCGCCGGCTTCGAAGGCGCGCGGGGCGAATTCGTTGTAGCCGAGGATGGCGATTTTCAGGCCGTTCCGCTCGATCCATAGCGGCTTGTGGGCTTCGACGAGGTTCTGGCCGGCGCCGAAATGGGCGATGCCGGCGCGGTCGAGGCGTTGCAGGGTTTCGAGCAGGGCTTTGTGGCCGTAGTCACCAACGTGGTTGTTGGCCAGCGTGACGGCGTCGAAGCGGCCTTTGAGCACGGCCAGCGTGCGCGGGTGGGCGCGGAAGGTGTAGGGCTTGCCGGCGAGGCGCTTGCCGCTGGTGGCGACGGAGGTTTCGAGGTTGGCAATGCGGTAGTCGGCGGCCTTGAGCGTTTTGGCGAAAGGGGTGAGCGGGTCGCCGCCTTTGGCGATGAGCCGGCCGGGGCCGTCGTCGAGCATGATGTCGCCGGCGAAAATGAGGGTCAGCGGCTCGGCCTGGACGTTGAGGCCGGCGAGGAGGGCCAGTGCTACGGTCAACCGGAAAAATCGGCTCATTTTGAAACCCCTTCGCGCAGTTCGCACCAGTAGTCGAGGACCAGACCGTAGCGCGGCTCGTAGGCGTGGTTCAGGCCGGTGAAGCCGTACTGGCCGGCAGGAACCGGCGGGTAGGCGTAGGTGGCCTGGTGGATGAGCGGGCGACCGTCGATGTCCTCGTGCTCGGCGTAGGTGTAGAGCTTGATGCTGGCGAGGTCGGCCGGTTCGTTGAGAAAGACGATGCGGAACAGCAGGTAAGAGCCGAATTTGATCGGCGCCACGGTGTAGGGCGAAGTAGTCGGCCGGGCTTCGACGATTGTCGTCTCGCCGCCGTAGCTGACGTGGCAGGCCACCGTTTCGCCCGCTTCGGCGTGGGCCGTTGCGGCGCCGAGGAGCAGGGCGCCGATCAGCGCCATGGTGCTAGCGCGCCGTGGCATGGCGCACCGCTGTGAGGACGATGTCGACGGGAACCGGCTGGCCGTTTGGGGTCGCCGGCGTCGGTTTGGCGCTGGCAAAAAGCAGTTTGCCGCCAGCCTCGATGCGGGCGCTGACGGTGGCGCCGGCCTTTTTGCCGATCAGGTCGCGGTCGACCGTGGCACTGAAGGGAATCGGCACCTGCGCGCCGTTCAGTTCGTAACGCTGATCGGCCAGCGTGCGCCGGCCGGACTGGATGCGGATCTTGAGGATGGCGTTGGGCGGCAGGGCGATGCGGGCGAGATAGCGGACCGTGCCGGCAATGTCGATGAAACTGCTGGCCGCCGCGGGCTGTGGCATGACCGGCGCCAGGCTGCCGCGCGAGCAGCGGCGCAGATTGCCCTTG
>NZ_JAVHPH010000007.1:0-1446 GCF_036170495.1 Azonexus sp. | reverse complement strand
TGAATGGTCTCATTCGGAATCAGGGGAGAAGTCCCGCAACCAGCCAGACAAGTTGCTGCAATCAGAGCGGCGCTGAATCTTTTCATAGGTAATTGAACAACGACATCTGGCTAACCTGCTTGAAGGAAAGCTGCGCCGCCTCAAGGACCATTTTCTGGTTGGCCATGTCGGAAATCGCCTTGGTGTAATCGAGATCCTGAAGCCCGGCAATATCCTGCTTGTATTGAATGTTCAGATCCGACGCCACATTTGTTAGCGACTCCAATTCGAGACGCCGCGCGCCAATCGAGGTCTGCTTGCTCAGCAGATGATCCAATGCCTGATCCAGATTCTCACCGATGTTCACCATCTGATTCTGGAAAGCCGCGCGACTGGCCGGCGTGGCCGAAACATTGCCTTCCAACGTTTTGATCATGCTGTCGAGTGTTTTGAAAATGTCTTGGTTGTCGGCCGGCTTGACATCAAATTTATCGCCGACCGCCGGAACGCCGGCAATGTTGATCTTGAACTGCTGCCCCGGCAAGCCAAGCGTAATGTCGGTCCCACTGGTATAGGTCAGGCCGGCAGTGACAGTTGGAACGCCGTTTGTGGTTACCGTCAGGTCGTAGGTATTAGCTCCGGTAAATTCCAGTTGGTAGCTGCTGTCATCGAACCCCGAAATAACCGACGATGCGCCGACCGTACCGGTTCCGGTATTGGCCGAATCAGCCGTGAACATAAACTGCCCATTCCCTTGGGGAATATTCATGAACACATCCCGGCCAGACTCTGATACATCCATCATGCGCCCGGTATCGACCTGCAATTGCCGGCTACCATCGTCGCCGTCGTAGACCGTTGTTCGGTTACCCGGTGCCCCCGTCGTGGAGAAAGGCTGAGTGTCGCCTCGGTATCCGGAGAACACATACCCCCCCATGGCATCGGCACTATTGGCCAATCCCACCAACTCGTCAAACCGTTCCCGAATCTCTGCGGCAATCGTGCGCCGGTCGCTGTCGCTGTAGGCACCATTGCCCGCCTCGACGGCACGCGTCTTGACGGCCTGAAGCAGATCCCCGACCCCAGCTATGTGACTCTCCAGACCGGCAAGTTGACTCTCGGCATTAGCCTGGTTGTCGATGAACTGGGTATTGATTGATTGGCGCTGACTAATGACCAAGGCCTGAGCCGCTGCAACAGGATCGTCTGCCGGGGTCAGCACACGGCGCCCGGTAGAAAGCTGGTTTTGCAGCTTGAACAGACTTGTCTGCAACTGCAACATGTTCTGCGTGCCCGTATCAAACATCATCGAGGTGCTTATGCGCATGATGTCACTCCTTAATTGCTGATGCCGAGAAGGGTGTCAAAGAGCTTCGATGCAATATCGAGCGACCTGGCCGATGCCTGGTAGGCCTGCTGATAACGAATAAGGTTGGCGGCCTCTTCGTCGAGATTGACACCGGACAC
>NZ_JAVHPH010000006.1:0-7408 GCF_036170495.1 Azonexus sp. | reverse complement strand
ATGCCGATCTTCAAGCCAATCTGGGTTTCCAGAATCTGCGGGATGACGGCGCACCGCCGCTGCATCTCGCAGGCCACCAGGACGGCCGCCTCGGCGCTATCGAACGCAGCCAGCAAACCCTGCGGCAGTTGCCGGACGAGCGAGCCGCCGTGTGCTGCGAGAACCCGCTCCAGGCGGCTCAGCCGGCGACGAACCAGTTTGCCCAGCAGGGCTGGGTCGGGCGCATGGGCTTGGTCTGAAACCTCAAGTACCGTGGCGTGCAACAGATAGCCACTGGCCGCTCGGCCGGCGGCTGGTGTTGCGTCGGCAAGGTGGCGAAGGGGGGCGTCGTACATGACTGTCCGGGAAGCGAGTTGGTTTGGGCGCCGATGTTCGGAATGTGCAGGTGGCCCGGCTGGTGTTCGCCTCGGCAACTGCAGAGCAGAGGACTCAGCCGAGATAGGTTAGCAGTTTGCGATTGTCATTTTGTAAAGCTTTGTGGCGAGTTTGCAAAAGGCGGGGCGCTTGTGCTGTGGCGAATCGTCCCGCCGGGGCCGGGCTGCCTGTTAAAATTGCCGGACACCGACCCGAGAAACGTCATGCAGATCACCATTACCCGCCCCGACGACTGGCACCTTCACCTGCGCGACGGCGAAGCGCTGGCTGCCGTGCTCGCCCACAGCGCCCGCCAGTTCGGCCGGGCCATCGTCATGCCCAACCTCAAGCCGCCGGTGACCACCGTCGATCAGGCCGCCGTTTACCGTAATCGCATTGTCGCCGCGCTGCCGGCCGGCGCCAGCTTCGAGCCCTTGATGACGCTGTACCTGACCGATAACACGCCGGCCAGCGAAATCGCCAAGGCTGCCGCATCCGGCTTCGTCAAGGCCGTCAAGCTCTACCCAGCTGGCGCCACGACCAATTCCGACGCCGGCCTGACCGACATTGCCAAGGCTTACGACACGTTGGTCGAAATGGAACGCCTCGGCCTGCCCTTGCTCGTGCATGGCGAAGTGACCGATCCGCAGATCGACCTTTTCGACCGCGAAAAGGTCTTCATCGATACCGTGCTGCTGCCGCTGACCCAGCGCTTCCCGAAACTCAAGGTCGTCATGGAGCACATCACAACCCGGGATGCGGTCGAATTTGTGCAAAATTCCGGGTTGACCGTAGCCGCGACCATCACCGCCCACCATCTGCTCTACAACCGCAATGCCCTCTTCCAGGGGGGCGTCCGGCCGCACTGGTATTGCCTGCCGGTGCTCAAACGCGAGACGCATCGCGAGGCCCTGGTCGCCGCCGCCGTTTCCGGCAATCCGAAATTTTTTCTTGGCACCGATTCGGCGCCGCACGCCAAGGGTGCCAAGGAGGCGGCCTGCGGCTGCGCCGGCTGTTACACCGCCTACGCCGCCATCGAGCTCTATGCCGAAGTCTTTGAACAGGCCGGCGCCCTCGATCGGCTCGAAGCCTTTGCCAGCTTCCACGGCCCGGACTGGTACGGCCTGCCGCGCAACAGTGGCAAGATCACGCTGGCCAAACAGGCGTGGATGGTGCCGGCCGATTACCCCTACATCAGCACCGATACGATCGTTCCGCTACGGGCCGGTGAAACGCTGTCCTGGAAAATGCTCTGAGGAAAATCATCATGCGTCTGCGCCACTTTCTCCTGCCGCTGTTGGTCGTTCCTCTGCTCACCGCCTGCGTCAATGATGGCGCGACGTATGAAATCGACAACACCCGCGAACACGTTTTGTCGCTGATTCGCGAACAGCCGTATTTCTGGGACAGCAAGGTCAATCTCTATCTTGTCGTCTCGCGCATGCCGGCCTGCCTGCGTCGGCATAGCCTGGGCTCGATGGCGGCCAATACCAAGGTCGAAATCTACCAGGTGCCGTCCGGTGCTTTTATCGTCAAGGCGGGCAAGAAAATGTTCGCCACCGAGACGCAAACCTGTGAGAACTTCGCCAAGATGGACAGCGAGCCGCCCGAAGGCATGGGGCAGTTGATGGGTACCTTCCGTGTCAAAAACGGCGAGCTGGTTTTCGTCAAGGCAGAGAAGGACCAAGCGTCGACTGAAGAGTGAGCGCCGCCTCGGTTTACACCTCGCCGCTTTTCGATCCGCTGCGGGCCTGGCTGGATCGTCTGCCGCAAGCGCCGGATGCCTCGGCGGTGGCCGATCTGGCCGAGCAGTTTCCCATTCATGCCGCGAACGGCCGACGTATCCGTTTCGTGCCGCCGCGCCCGGACGGGCTGGTTTACGAATGCCGTATCTGGGCAAGCGGTGAAGTCGAAACCCGCCCCGACAATTGGCATGATTTCTTCAATGCGCTGGTCTGGCTCAGCTTTCCGCACACCAAGATTGCCCTCAGCGCCGCCCACATGCACGCCATGCAGGCGCCGGGCGCAACGCGCGGGACACCCCGCGATGCGCTGACCCACTTCGACGAATGCGGCATTGTCGTGCTGGCCAGCCAGCCCGAGCTGCTTGATTTGTTGCGTGATTTTCAGTGGAAGCAGCTATTTGTCGAGCGCCGGACCGAGGTGATAGGCAGTATGCGTTTCGTCATTTTCGGCCACGCTACCTATGAGCAGATGCTCCGGCCGTTTCGCGGGCTGACCGCGAAGGCCGTGCTCTACGAAGTGAGCGAGGCTTGGCTGCGAATGGGCCGTGCGGAGCAGCTTGCTGCGGTCGACAAGCTTCTGGCCGCTGATTTGATCCGCGGTCGTTACAGCAGTCCGCGCGATTTTCAACCGCTGCCCTTGCTGGGGGTTCCTGGCGTTACGCCGGACAGCGAAGATCCGGCGTACTACGACGATGCCTGGCAGTTCCGGCCAGGCCGTCGGTCTCTGGCAAAACCGGCGGCTTAGTAGCGGCGGCGTTGCGGAGCCGGGGCGCCGCGGTTCTCGATGTGACGGAAGGTGATGCGGCCCTTGGTCAGGTCGTAGGGCGACAGTTCGAGCGTTACCTTGTCGCCGAGCAAAATGCGAATATGGTTTTTCTTCATCTTGCCGGCCGTGTAGGCAATCATCTCGTGGCCGTTTTCCAGTATGACGCGGAAACGACCGTCCGGAAGCACGTCTTCAACGACGCCTTGCATTTCCAATAGTTCTTCTTTTGCCAAGTCTTGTTCTCCAGTAATCGTAAAAATGTTCAGGGGGCAGCGACAACGGCCGCTGCTGTGTCGGTCGATAGCGCCTCGTGCCGGTGGCGCGGCAATTCCCACGGCTGGCCGGCTTCGGTGATGGCGTTTATGGTGATCGCCGGCGGCGGCGAGAGCACGCCGCCGAAGATGGTCGCAAAGGATACATCAGCCGCGTCGCGGCCGGTCGCCAGACGGATAAAACCCATCGGAATCGCGGTGCCGGACGGATCAAACAGATACCAACGCTCGCCAAGGAATACCTCGACGTAGGCATGGAAATCGGTCGGGCCGAGCAATGGGTCGGCGCCGTAGTCGATGCCGGTGGTAAAGCGGGCCGGAATGTTGAGGGCGCGGCAGATGGCAATCATCAGGTGGGCGAAATCGCGGCAGACGCCAACCCGGTCGATCAGCGTATCGAGCGCGGCGGTGGTCGAGCTGGTGGTGTTGCCGCGGAAGGTCACGTGTTTGTTGACCCAGTTGCAAATGGCCTCGACCCGGCGATAGCCTTTGGGTAAATGGCCGAATTCGCTCATGGCCAGCGCGGCCAGTCGGTCGGACTGGCAGTAGCGGCTCGGGTAGATGTAGGTCAGTGCCGACAGCGGGAGCCGGGCAATCGGCGTTTCCGTGATTAGATCGGGCAGATCGACTTGCTGCTTGATGTCGACCACAGCCTGGTAGCTGATGTGCAACGGCCCCGGCGCACCGGTCAGGCGCAGATAGCGCGTGCAGGTCGCCGGATCGGCCTGGATGCTATGCGGTACCTGCTGACTGATCAGCAACTGCTCGCTGACGATGGTCTGGCTGGGCGTTTTTGCCGCATGGATGTTGAAAACGAAATCGGCGCCCTGAAAACCCAGTTCATAGTGAAGATCGATAGCGAACTGGATGCGGACCATTTATTCCCCGAAAGTGATGACCCGGTTTCCGGAAATTCGGAAGCGCTCGGGTGAGCCATTAAACAGCGCTTTGCGACGGGAAATGGTGACTTCGGCGGGCCGGAAATAGTCGGTTGACGAGGCGGCAGAGGAACGGCATTTACGCGGGCAGAACGGTGACATCGGATATTTCACGTCCGACGAAGCCAGCATCTTACTCGCCGATCCCCTGTGTGGCAAGGGAATGTCCTGAAAAGAGCCGAATATTCAATCCCTTGCCGATGTTTTGGCAAGGGATTTTGGGGGCGTCAGGCGGCTTTCGGTTGCTGTCCACGCATCTGCATGGCGCCGAGACGATTAGCCCCACTGAGCAAGGCCTTGATCGAGGCGGTGACAATATTGCTGTCGACACCGACGCCATAGCATTCGCCGCCATTTTTGCCGGCAACCTCCATGAAGGCGCAGGCCTGGGCGTTGCCGTCCTCGCCTATGGGCACCATCGAGCGTTCCTCGTAGCTGCGCACCTGGATATCGATTCCGGCACTGTGCAAGGCGTGCACCGTGGCATTGACCGGGCCGTTGCCTTCGCCGGAGAGGAGGTGCGGCGTGCCGTCGATATCTACGTTCAGGCGGATGCCCTGGCGAATTTGGGTGCCCTCGCCATGCTCGAAAAGGTGATGCTCGCGGTAGTGGATCGGGCTGCTGGCGTCGAGGTAGGTTCGGGCGAACATGGACCAGATGTCGTCAGCGCTCACTTCGCCGCCATGGGCATCGGTGTATTGCTGGACGACGCCCGAGAACTCGACCTGCAAGCGACGTGGCATGACCACGCCGTGCTCGGTTTCCATGAGGTAGGCGATACCGCCCTTGCCTGACTGGCTGTTGACCCGAATGACCGAATCATAGCTGCGGCCGACGTCGGCCGGGTCGATCGGGAGGTAGGGAACGGCCCATTGCTGGTCGGCTCCTTGGGCCGAAAACCCCTTCTTGATGGCGTCCTGATGGGAGCCGGAGAAGGCCGTGAAAACGAGATCCCCGACGTACGGGTGGCGCGGATGAATGGGGAGCTGGGTGCAGTGTTCGACGGTGCGGGCGACGGCGTTGATGTCCGAGAAATCGAGGCCGGGATGCATCCCCTGGGTGTACAGGTTGAGGGCGAGGGTGACGAGATCGACGTTGCCGGTCCGCTCGCCATTGCCGAAAAGGCAGCCCTCGACACGATCTGCGCCGGCCATGAGGCCGAGTTCGGCGGCAGCGACGGCCGTGCCGCGGTCGTTATGCGGGTGGAGGCTGATGAGGACGCTGTCGCGCCGAGCAAGGTTCTTGTGCATCCACTCGATCTGGTCGGCGTAGATGTTCGGCGTGGCAATCTCGACCGTGGTCGGAAGATTGAGGATCACCTTGCGTTCCGGCGTGGCGCCCCAGGCGGCGGTCACGGCGTCGCAGACTTCCTTGGCGAAATCGAGTTCGGTGGCGGTGAACAGCTCCGGGCTGTACTGGAGGGTGATCTTCGTTTCCGGTATTTGATCGGCGAGCTGGCGGATGAGGCGGACGGCATCGACGGCCATGCTCACGACTTCCGCCTGGCTTAAGCCGTACACCTTGTCGCGGAAGGTCTTGCAGGTCGCGTTATAGACATGGACGATGGCCTGTTTGGCGCCTCTGATCGACTCGAAAGTGCGGCGAATGAGGTGCTCGCGGGCCTGGGTGATGACTTCGATGGTGACGTCGTCGGGAATGTGGCCGCCTTCGATGAGATCGCGCACGAAGCCGAATTCGGTTTCCGAGGCCGACGGAAAGGCAATTTCGATTTCCTTGAAGCCGATGGCACAGAGCGTCTTGAACATGCGCATTTTCTTTTCGCTGTTCATCGGCTCGAAAAGTGCCTGATTGCCGTCGCGAAGATCGGTGCTCATCCAGATCGGCGTCTGTTCGATGATGCGGTTCGGCCACTGGCGCTCAGCGAGACAGACGGGCGGGAACGCGGTGTATTTGGTGGTGGGTTGGGGGATCATGGCGTGCTCCAGTTAATTTTTCGACAGCGAAATATTAGGCGAAAGTGGCTGGCAGACGATTGCGAGTTTCTGCATTGTTTGGGGTATTATCGGCAGTAAATTGCTTAAATATTATTATTTGAGAAATATTATGAATATCGATCGTTATGACCGGCAAATTCTTGCCATCCTCCAAGCTGAGGGGCGCATCAGCAACCAGGATTTGGCGGACCGTATTGGCCTGTCGCCCTCACCCTGTTTGCGTCGCGTCCGCGTACTCGAGGAGTCGGGGCTGATTACCGGCTATCGCGCCATGCTCGACGCCAAGAAGCTGGGTTTGTCGCTCATGGCCTTAATTGGTATTTCGATGGATCAGCACACGCCGGAGCGTTTTGCCAACCTGGAGGCGGCCATTGGCGAGATACCGGAAGTGCTGGAGTGTTTGCTGATTACCGGTCAGCAGTCGGACTACCTGTTGAAAGTCGTCGTCCGCGACATGGACGCTTACCAGGATTTGCTGCTCAACAAAATCACGCGCATTCAAGGGGTGACCGGCGTGCACACGAGTTTTGTGCTGCGCAAGGTGGTTGACCGTAGCGCCTTGCCGGCTTAGACGCCCTGTGGGCGCTTAGTCGCGGACGCGCTCAAAAATTATCGACGCGCTATCCGCGGCTTCGGGCTGTGGCGCGGGGTGTTGCGTCGGTTGGGTTTGCGCGAAGTAGTGCTCCCATTGTTGGTCGGAGAGTTTAACTTCGCGGACGAATGTCACGCGGCGCTCGCGTGACTGGCGCCGCTCCCGAAATTCGACGGGAGGGCCGAGGTCGCGTCGTCTCCGGTCGCCTCGCCGGCGTCGTTCAGCGGCTTTGGCGTCAGGTAACTGGACATCTTCGGGAACGACGGCGCCATGGGTCATCAGCAATTCGATGATATGGGGGTGCTTGCCCCGGGCTGCCATGCGGATTGGACCGCCGCCGCCCTGGGCATTGGGGGCGTCGATGTCGGCGCCGCGTTTAATGAGTTCGCGTACGATGTCGGCGTGGCCCTTGAAACAGGCGATACGCATGGGCAGACCCGGATCACCATGCATGTCCGCTTCTTCGATAACGGCGCCGTGCTCAAGGGCGACGATGACGGCTTGCAGGTTCCCTTTTTCGACGGCCCGCCTGAGGGCGCTGTGCATGGACATGAAAGTGTTCTCCGAGAAAAAGCCGGCGAATATTTATTTTGCATCATTTTTTCGCTCGGCATTGAAGGATAACGAATCTGCCCCATCGGCGCTGCCCAATTTTTCACGAACCGCTGGTCGGTGGACGGTGTTTCCGGTGCGGACGGCCTTTCGATAAAGCCGCGCGGGGCTGCTCTGCTGGCGCGTATAATCCGCCTCGGAAAGTCGGCCAGGCAATCGCTGGGCACGCAAGTG
>NZ_JAVHPH010000005.1:0-1452 GCF_036170495.1 Azonexus sp. | reverse complement strand
ATCCACGCACTGCGGCTGCACTTTTCTGTTCGGCACTGGCCTGGCCGAAGGGAAAAAGCTCACGTAGCAGTTGCAGCGGAGATTCCATGATCACAAGGAAAAATTTGACAGGCGGATTATCCGGCAATTTCGCCGGAATTTCTGTGCAGTATTTCCACATTACGTATACTTGGGCGATGAATTTGAGCGAAGTGTTGTTTCTTGCCTTGATTGCCGCCGGCGTCTGGTTCTGGCTGGATAGCCTGAAAACGCGGGAAATCGGCGTCAATGCAGCCCGTATTGCTTGCCTGGATGATGGCCTGCAGTTTCTCGATGAAACCGTTGTTGGCACCTCGGTACGCCTGGCCCGCGATGACGCCGGGCGACTCCGGCTGCGCCGTGTCTATTCCTTCGAATACAGCGATACCGGGAACGACCGGCGTTCCGGCAGTGTCACGCTGCTTGGTCACGATATCGAATTCCTGCATGTTCGCCCCCACCTTTTTGTGATTCCGAATACCCATGAAACCTTCCATTGAAACGATCGACTTCCACGGCATCGAAGGCCTGCGCCTGAACGGCCCGCGCGGCGCGACGGCCGTCATCAGCAAACTGGGCGCGCAGGTGTTGTCCTGGGTGCCGCCCGATGGCAAGGAGCGCCTGTTCTTGTCCGACAAGGCCGTTTTCGACGGCAGCGTCGCCATTCGCGGCGGCGTTCCCGTCTGTTTTCCCCAATTTGCCGAACGCGGCGATCTGCCCAAGCACGGCTTCGTGCGGACCCGCGAATGGTCGGTCAGCAGCGAGCGGACGGGCGACGATTTCGCGCTGGTCACGCTGGAAATCACCAGCGACGAGTCCACGCTGGCGCTCTGGCCGCACGCCTTCCATGCCGAGCTGACACTGATGCTCGAGGCCGACCGCATTGACATCGAGCTGGGCGTCACCAATACCGGCGGCGCGCCGCTTTCCTTTACCGGGGCGTTGCACACCTATCTGCGCGTCGCCCAGGTCGAGGAGGCCGTGCTGGAAGGGGTGAAAGGTCTGGAGTACTGCGATTCGCTCGACGGCGACCGCAGCGCCCTTGAATCCCGTCCCGAATTGACGGTCGACCGCGAAGTCGACCGCGTCTATTTCAACGCCAAGCGGCCGCAACTGCTGCATAGCGGCAAACAGACCCTGGCCATGCAAAATCAGGGTTTCCCGGATGTGGTCGTGTGGAACCCGTTTGTCGACCGCTGCGCCGAACTCAAGGACATGCCGGCCAACGGCTGGCGCCACATGCTCTGCGTCGAGGCGGCGGCGACTCGGCCGATCTCGCTGCCGGCCGGCGAGGAGTGGTACGGGCGGCAGACGCTGGTCGTCGTTTGATCGCCCTCCAGCCCGGCAAATTTGATTTGCATTAGGGCGGGGCAAGGGCACTTTTCGCTAGTCTCGGTCCATAGCGCAGCCATCCCGCCGGGATGGCTGTTTTTC
>NZ_JAVHPH010000004.1:0-28131 GCF_036170495.1 Azonexus sp. | reverse complement strand
CCGGCCTTAGCTTATTCCTGCCCGGTGGCTGTCCAAACGACCGGGACCACCGCACCCTGGGTTGCACGCTACGTGAAGCATATTAGGAAAATATGAATTAGGCGCTTATACTAGTAAGTGATTTAATACTTACAAGCGCCCATGTCTATCAACCCTCGTCAAACCACCGAGTCACGCCAGGCAGAAATCATCGCCACCATGGTTCGGCTCTCGGCCGAGCGCAGCCCTGCCGAAATAACGACTACGGACATTGCCAAAGCCATGGGGGTTACTCAAGGGGCGCTTTTTCGGCACTTCGCCACCAAGGAAGCTATCCGCCTGGCCGTGGTCGAATGGATAGATGAGCATTTGATGTTCGAACTACTGGCTGCCAAAGAGCGCTCCCCTGATGCGCTGACTGCCCTCAAGGCCATGTTCATGGCTCACGTCGGCTTTGCCAAAGCACACCCTGGAGCGCCTCGCCTCATTTTTGGCGAGCTTCAGCAACCTGCTTCATCCCCCGTCAAGCAGCGGGTTCAGCAAATCATGCATCGCTATCGGCAAACCCTTTCCCAAACCCTGGCCGCGGCTATTGAGGCGAAGTTGATTCGCGCCGATGTCGATTGCCCGTCGGCGGCAGCCTTGTTCCTTGGGGCCATTCAGGGCTTGGTCATTCAATCCATGCTGAGCGGAAGCACCGAACAAATGAAGCAACAGGCTGTGGGCGTATTGGAACTCTATCTTGCCGCCCTTGGGGTCAAGTCATGAAGCTAAATGGTTTTCGCAGTCGCAAGTTTGGCCTGGTGGCTTTTGCCGTGCTTCTTCTGCTCGGATTTGGCTTTGTGCTCGCCCGGTCAGGCCCGCTGGCGCCAACCAAGGTCACCATCACCCGGGTCGAAACTGGCAGTCTGTCATCATCCCTGTTCGGCATTGGCACGGTCGAAGCACGACGCAGCTATTTTATTGGACCCACCGCTGCTGGTCGCGTCAAAGCAGTTCATGTCGATGTGGGTGAGCAGGTAAAGGCCGGACAGCTGCTGGCAGAAATTGACCCCGTCGACCTGGACGAACGACTACGTTCGCTTGAAGCCTCATACGCTCGGGCGTCCAGCGCGGTTTTGGCGGCTGACGCTCAGCGCAAGGATGTTCTGGCCCGCCAGACGATTGCCGGCTTGAATGCCAGGCGCTATCGCGACCTTGGCGACAAACAATTCGTCAGCCCGAGCGCGGTTGAGAGCAAACAACAGGAACTGACCTCGGCTAATGCAGCCGTCGATGCAAGCGATGCCAATCTGCAAAGTGCCCGGCAGGAGGTCGTCCGCCTGAAGGCTGACCAGGATGCTTTGCGGCAGCAACGGAATAACCTGCGCCTGGTCGCGCCCGTTGACGGCGTGCTGACCAGTCGTGACGCGGAAGCCGGCTCGACGGTCATTGCCGGCCAGTCGGTGCTCAAGTTGATAGAGCCCAGCAGTCTCTGGGTCAAGGTCCGGCTGGACCAGGGGCGGTCCCGCGGGCTGGCTGCTGGACAAGCCGCAAGCATTGCCCTGCGCAGCAATCCGGGAATGCCATTAACCGGCAAGGTAGTCAGGATTGAACCGGTCAGTGACAGCGTGACCGAGGAGCGCATCACCCTGATTACCTTCGACCAGATTCCGCCAGGCCTCAGTATTGGCGAGATGGCCGAGGTGACCGTTCAAACGGCAACCAATCAATCTGGCCTGACACTGCCCAATGCAGCCATCAAACAAATGCCTGAGGGTTCTGGTGTCTGGAAACTACGCGATGGCAAGCCCGTCTTTGTCGCCATCAAACTCGGCACCAGCACTCTGGATGGTTCGGTGCAGGTACTGGAAGGACTTGGCGCAGGTGACGAAATCATCGTTCACAGCGAGCGCGAGCTGTCTGAAGGTAGCCGCGTCAAAGTTGTCGAACAACTGGCAGGACAACGCCAGTGATAAGTCTGGCCGGGCGCGACATCCTGCATTCCTGGTCGAAGTTCGTGTTGACCGGAATCGGTCTTGGCTTGCTGATTGGCGTGACGCTGACCATGGCCGGGGTTTATCGAGGCATGGTCGATGATGCCAAGGCGCTTCTCAACAACAGTGGCGCTGACTTGTGGGTCGTTCAGCAGGACACGCAGGGGCCGTATGCGGAGTCCTCGAGCATCCATGATGACGTGTACCGCTCCTTGCTCAGCCTCTCTGGCGTGGCCCGTGCCGCCAACGTGACTTATCTGACCATGCAGGTTCGTCTGGACAATACCGATGTGCGCGCCATGGTCGTTGGCTTCGAGCCGGGCCAGCCGGGAGAGCCCGGCTACCTGATTGCCGGACGTCACATTACCCGTAACCATTACGAAGCTGTGGTTGACATTAAAACCGGGTTCCAGCTGGGCGATAGCATTCGGATTCGTCGGCACGACTACCTGGTCGTCGGCCTGACCAAACGCATGGTGTCGTCCGGCGGCGACCCCATGGTCTTCATTCCGCTGAAGGATGCCCAGGAAGCCCAGTTCCTGAAGGACAACGATGCCATCCTCAATGAGCGGGCGAGAACAGCGGCCAATCCCACGCTGAATCGCCCAGGGGTGCCGGGTTTGCTCGAGGCCATCCAGGCATCACAGAACGCCAATCGCAACGTCAATGCCGTGCTGGTTCAGGTGTCTCCTGGAAGCCAGCCCGACACGGTGGCAAATCAAGTCAGGCGCTGGAAGCACCTGCAGGCTTTCACCCGGGTTCAAATGGAAGAGATTCTGGTGGCCAAGCTCATCGCCACCTCGGCCAAACAAATCGCGATGTTTCTGGTCATTCTCGCGGTGGTCAGTGCGGCCATCGTCGCGTTCATCATTTACACAATGACCTTGGGCAAGATTCGTGAGATTGCCGTTTTGAAGTTGATAGGCACGCGTAACCGGACCATTGCCGGAATGATTCTTCAGCAGGCGCTGGGCCTGGGGCTTATCGGTTTTCTGGTAGGCAAGGTTTCGGCAACCGTATGGGCGCCATTCTTTCCCAAGTATGTTCTGCTGGAGCCAGGCGATGCAGTGCGCGGCTTTGTGGTGGTCATGGTCATTTGTGCGCTGGCCAGCACGCTGGCGATTCGGGCTGCCCTGCGCGTAGACCCGGCCACCGCCATTGGAGGATGAGATGGACGGTTTCGGCATTCGTATCGAAGGTTTGAGCAAGCGCTACGGTGAGGGCGATACCGCAGTCGACGCCTTGAAAGAAGTCAATATGACCGTCGCCCCAGGAGAGGTGGTTGGCTTGATTGGCCCCTCTGGTTCCGGAAAAAGCACCTTGCTCAAATGCCTGGGCGCGGTGATTGAGCCGACAACCGGCAAGATGACCCTGGGTGATGAGGTCATCTACGACAATGGCTGGAAGATTCCGGACCTGCGTGCCTTGCGCCGCGACCGAATCGGGTTCGTATTTCAGGCTCCCTACCTGATTCCATTCCTCGATGTCATCGACAATGTGGCCCTGTTACCCATGCTGGCAGGCAGACCGAATGGGGAATCGAGAAAGCGTGCGCTCGAGTTGCTTGAAGCGCTGGATGTCGGGCACCGCGCCAAAGCCCAACCATCGCAACTGTCGGGCGGGGAGCAACAACGCGTCGCCATTGCCCGAGCTCTGGCGAATCAGCCGCCCGTCATCCTCGCCGATGAGCCGACGGCTCCTTTGGATAGCGAACGTGCCTTGAGTGTCGTGCGCATCCTCAATCAGATGGCACAGCAGTTCAATACGGCCATCATCGTGGTGACCCACGATGAGAAAATCATTCCTACCTTCAAGCGGATTTACCACATACGAGACGGCAAAACCTTTGAAGAAAAAGGCCTGGCGCTGAACTGAGTCTCAGATAGGCGGGCAGACAATGCCCTATTTCAAGCAAAATCAGATGCCGCGTCCGTTTTGCCCGCCTCTCCTGGCTGCAAGTATTGGTGGCTAACTATTTGCAGAAGACTAATCAACCAGAGTTCATCCCTGGCGCATCATGATTCTTCAGCCTTTGGCGGCCTTCCACCCCGTATGCTGGAAATATTTCCCATATGCCTTCAGAGCTTCAAGTGCTTGCACCGCGCCATCGTGGGGGGACTTTGAAGTTTTTCCTCTCATGGTCTCGGCGCCTTCCATCAGGTCTGCAATAACCAAGTGAAGCATCGCATCAGCCTGGGGCTCGAGTTTGCAATTCTGTATTGCATAAGCCACCTTTTCACTGATTGTCGTCGCTAATGCTTGATAGTCGTCGTTGCCATATTGATTCTTGTGAATCGCCGGTATTGCCTTCGCCATCGCTTGATTGATGTCGTTCATAGCCTGACGCAGCGGCTCATCAGTTGCCCATTTTTTTCCAGCGTTAAGATGGAGCTTTGTCGGTTCGGCACTCCCATGGCTATGGTTGTGTGCGGAACTTTCAGCTGCGAGGATATTGGGCGAAGCTCCAAGCGCAATGGCAGTCAGAACTACAGCGAATATGGTTTTCATCGGTTCTCCTGTGGCATGGGTGAAATATCCAACTAATATAGTCAACTAATCTTAACGCAAGCTTAAAACCAAGACGGGTTTCCGTGGCTCGTTGAGTCCGCCAGCCGAAGATATTTTCAGCCCAAGTTCAATCGTTCTTGGAATGACCGATATTGGCTTTTTCTATTTTCATTATTCTCTGCGCAATTCTTAAAGAACTGATACACCGGAGTTTGGCGTAGGCTTCGCGGCGGGTATCAGAGCTAACCGGAAATTCAAGTGACTACTGATATTGACAGGAAACCGTCCGCTTCTGGCCGGGTGCTGAAATCCAAGTCGCCACCTTCAATGGCCGGACTTTAGCGGATACCTGCCGGTCAGGAGAAAAACCAGACTCGGGCCGGCGAAAGGCCGCTATTGCTTCCCTTGACCGACCGGCGAACGGCAGCTTCCATTTGTTGGCAATGACGGCAATGGGTCGGAACGCGAACTAGCTCTCTCCAGTTTCATCGCCGTAAAGCCGCCGTTGGAGTTTGGCTTCCCGGAAACGGACCTTGGTCACTGGGTGCAGGCGACCCTTTGCGGACGTAGCTAGATTTGTAAAGCGGTCGTTCCGGAACGTGCTAGCTCCGCCGACGATAGGCAGTGCAGCTGGCCGATGGTCGGCAGGAGCGGAGGGTTGGGCGTCGGCTTCACTTCTTGGTAGCTATCATCTTCACAATGTCTTGCCAAGGAAGGCTTTGAATGTCTTTGAGAAATGTTGGACTGGGGGCTGCGCGACAAACCCCGTATTTATCTTGGAGAGCACCAGTGAGGTGGTCACAGCACTGCGCAGTGTATTCGTCCTTCCCTCCTGATTGAGCACACCGGAAATATAGCCGAGCGCGAACTTCGTCAGGAATGTTAGGGTCTGTTGCGGCAGGCAAGCAGATACCATCTGGAAAAGCCCCTCGGGAGCATGCGGTTTTTGGTGTTTCTTTAGTCGCTGACGGCGAAATACACTTCCCCGCTTCACAAACACGGTCTCCCTTGCATTGGGTGTCATATTCGCAGCCTTGTGCAAAGACTGCGCAGGAAAAGGTGATACCAATAACGGATGCCAAAATGCTGTACTGAGTTTTCATTGTCGGTCTCCTTTGGTGTTTCAGTGCTACTGGATGCAATGGGCTCGAAATGACACCCAAAAGGCAAGGGGCGGCGTCTGGTCGAGTGCGGAAATCTTGGACCCACAACAAAACATTTTCCGACTCTCAGCCATGACAAAGACTTGCAACTTAGGTTCCGGACAGCACAAATAAATAATGCTTACAGCTTGAGCGTCGGCTTTGAGGACAATTCACCCAGCGGCCGGTCCTGGCCGGATTGAGGCAATCAGGGCTTCAATTTGCTCACCGAATAGCGGACATTGAGCCAGCCTCGACGAAACCTTTGCTATTGAAATTAAATGGCTATGTTGACCGGCGGCAGTTGGCCGGCAACTGCCTGATTATGTATTTTCGTCAAACCAACGAGCATCCTCTTTCAACTGCTCTGCTAGCGATTTTTTCATATCGATTGAAACAACTTTTGGCGCTTTCCGCTTCTGTGCTGGTAACGAGCGGGTAGCAATTGCTTTTAGCGCATCTCGCTCCCCTGCGTTCAGGGAAGCCTCGATGGCGGCACCAGCCACACTCTCCTGTCGCCTCGCCGAAAATGTCTCAGAGGAATCCGAGAGTGGCGCTATGTCGAGCGGACACCAGAGGTCTTTGTGGCGCTTTTGCAGTTCAACAGAATAAGGCAGCTTTGCCAGAGTTTCGATGTCTGCCCTGTACCCCGCGTATTCTCGTGACTTGTAGGCTATTTCAAGCTCTCGAAGGCCTACTGCCCTGCCGGAGTCCATTGCGCGACGAAACGCAACTTCAAGCAACCGGTTCTCTGCCCGGTTGATGCCCCCGGTCAATTGGTGAATCGCCCCAGCATCTGCTTCTGCGTTAAATTCAAACACGCTGGGTGCAATGCATTTATGCCTTTGGAGCATGCCAACCCAATCGCTACTATTTGGAGGCTCAGGAAATAACCCCCAAACGTTGCTCAAGAGACGCTGCTTGTCCTCCTGGTTACGCCGGAGCAACTTATGCAGCATGCTGAAATTCGAGATAAAGACGACGGGGATGCCGACATAGCCAACCAGCATTAATAGTTGCACAAGTCTAGCGTTAGCTTTGTCGCTTTGCGTCAGGAACTGAAATTCATCAACACCCAGCAATGCCCAACCATCCCTGTATGCCCGTTTTCTCGCAATACGCATCAGGGTGCGCACCTCACTTTTTTGCCCAGTCAGTGCGACCAGCATGTCTGTTGCAGTACCGTTGGCCTGCACAGTCACAATTCGGCAGCCCTCCAGTCGAAACTTTGTTTTGTCCTCAGCCGTAATGCTCGAGTCAGGTTGCATCAAGCGTCTGAACGCTTTGAGCAATTGGCTTTTACCTATGCCGGCCAACCCCGTCAGGCACATCGGAAAACAAAAGGCAGGAAAAGGAATATCCTCCCGATATACCGTTTCCAGGAATTCTCTCAGGCAGTGGTAGTGGCTGTGGCAGTGGTCAAGAGCGAGTCCTATCCATTCGTAGAGAATTTCAACGCATTGCGCACTGGCAAAAAACAACTCCTCCAAGCGCCTCTTGAATTCTCGGGTAGCTAGAACAGGCGATAGCAGCTCAGGTTCGGTGAAGAGCCGGGGAGCCACTTCGACCCTTCGCCGAATCTCATCTCGATTGAGTAACAGGGTGAATCGCTCGACCCAAGGATTTTCTGAGGAATGGGTCATGCCGACTTACGCTTTGCCGTCTGCTGCTGCACCTCCAGCACCTCTTGGCGCGATGATTCATCCTTCTTCGGGCGACCGTACTTACGCTTGCCTTCCTGCCATTTAACTCCAGTTTGCGACTCAAAACACTCTATGAAATCAGTGGTAGCTGCCGACACGTGAACCCTGAAAGCCGAATTTACTTCTGCCCTGGCTTCATTCCATTGCTCCACTTCTGTGCAGGAGATGTATAACAACTCTTCGTCCTCGCGAATCTTTAACTGGGCGTCGAGCAGCAATATCTGGCGGTCAACCTCAATCCAGATGTGCCTGACACAAAGGTCCATCATGTAGCCTTGGATAGCCACCTCCGACTGACCGGCCCTAGCAATGCGCTTAAGCAATCCGGACTTTCTGAGCTCCTTTGAGTCATATCGGCGACCATCCAGGAAAACCCCATCCTTGTTGGCCTTGAGCTTCACGGGCGTAAGAAATGCCCGGACAGCATCGTCTATGCTCATGGGGTTCGCTGAATTCCTTAATCTGGCATCGTAATGGTTCCAGAGGGCATGCGGTGTCGGTGGAACAAATGCCAGCTCTCTATCTATCTCCATGCGTGCCGACATGTCGGCCGTGTGGTTGTATTTGACCAGTTGCACAATTTCACGCCGGCACAAAGCAACCGGTGTGTAGTCGCTCTCGACATAAGTGGGCTGGCCCTCAAACTTCACATCACGCGGGTGAGATGATTCAATCGTTGCCTTCGACTGTCCGGACCAGGACTCAACAAGGTTTCGAATAACAGACCTAGCTGTTTCGTCGACCAGATTCAGGCTTGAGCCAGGTCCACGGTCCACTTTGAAATGCGGTGGCAAGCCTTGGCTCGCCCACTCCTCTCGCTTAAATTTCAAGCCCCAGAGGCGACAGAAGTAGTCCTTCGGAACAGCCATACAGAACATCATCATGCGGTATGCGGTTCCGTCTTCAGAACCAAATGAAAAGCCAATACCGAGCTTCATCCCGGACAACAGGTCACGACTGGTGACGACGCACAACGGTTTTAGAACGCTGCCTTCCAGATACCCCCTGGGACGTTCCGTAGTGAAGTACCCATCTGACTCGACCTTTTCCATCAAATTGGCGACATCCGCTGAATAGTTGCCCATGGATGGCGCCAATCTGTTCCGATGACGGGCGGAGCCATAACGATTCTTTTGGACAGTTTCGATGCCATAAGTTTTGCCGATTTGGTAACGGAACTGGCGCTGTGTCGGAAAAGGCTTGCCTTCCGGGTGTGCGTAAACCTTCATTCCAGATGGTTGCAAAAGGACAACACAGCCGAACTCCTTGCGCATTGTCTCTTCATAGATTGCTAACATCGACTTGCCTAGGCCAAGATATTTCACGTATGCCTTGTCACAGCGCTTGGCCATGTCCAGGGACATGCCATAGCCGTAACGTCTTCCATGAGCTTTTGAGGGTGCCCCCATCTTCTTTGGGGCCAACCTCTTTCGGTCCCAATGCCCCGCCCTTTGGAATGGCGGTAACAATGACCAGAAATTGCGTCCGAAACACAAATAGGTAAGGACCCACAAACGGAATCTAGTCACATTTTGTGGTGGGTTGGCTTGCCGAGCATAACGATTCAGTTCCTCTACAACATTGTCTGTAAGCAAAATTTTGGGCATGTCGTCGACAGCCTTCGCGATAATCAGCAATCGTTGCTCTATTCGCTGGGAGTGCGGCACCTTCCCTCGCTGGCGCTCGGCGTCCCGGAGTCCCAGGTTCTCTCCCTTAAGAGATTCAAGCCAGGGCGGCAGGGTCGGCTGCGGCTCGGCTAGTAGTATTTCTCTGCGCGCCGTTGCCGCAATAAAGTCATTACTTTCGAGGGAAATCAGTTGGGCTTGTGCTGCCCCCTTCGCCCCCCAGGAGAACCGAACCAACAAAACTCTGTTGGAAGCGGCATTGTTAGCCAAGAAATGGTGCGCCATATCTTTGGGCAACGACCCATATCCTTCGGGAGCAACCAGACAGGTTCCGACTAACACGACGCCACCTCACCAAACCAATTGGCATATACGTCGATAACATCCCGTGTTTCTGGACTCAACGGCCGGTTAATCAGGATGGGCTGAAAGAGGTCTACTCGGAGGCGGCGGAACCATATGGCCTGATAAAGAACATTCCGACAATCGTCGAGTGAATATTTTCCAGCGCCAGTCAAACGAGCGATGAGCTCAAGCGCCGGAACGCCACTCTCGACGCAGACCCTGAAGCGTTCAATCAGCTCCTCTTGCTCGCCCCGCGGAAGAGATACCTTCCGGCTGTGATGCAGAAATAGTTGCCGAAGATTGGAGCGAACATGCTGGTCAATTGCATCCGCTGCCAGAAAAACCGTTCGAATACCGGCATCCTGGTAATAGTTACGCTCAAGCTCATGCCGAACCAATAAATCCTCAGCCAGCCGCCCCTTCGGAGTGATGAAGCGCTTGCATTCGAGTGGCCGCTTAAATGCATCCTCACTGTCTTTGATTGACCAATTGAGGGCATAGCAACGACCATTTTTCGCTCTCATTGCCCAGAGAAGGTCACCAATAAATGGAAAGACCACCCATCGATAGCCGCCAATAGCTTCGGCATCCTTGATTCTGACCTTGGGGAGCGCCTCTAGGTAACCAAGCCGCTCGGCGACATCAACAATACCCTTAAGGGGCAGTAGGCCGACAGGAGATGCCAACTCGAAATTGTGAAGGGGATGGGGACTCCCTCCTCGCGAAAATGCCCGCTGCTCTTGGAGTCCAACAGAATTGGGATGGTACAAACCAAGAATTGCCGCCATACATTCAGCGAGCGATAGCAGATGTACCTCTCGCTTATCGAGTTTTTCAGGTGTAATTGTCAGCGCATGCGAAATAGAAGGGGCCTCTCCCCGCACAGCCAGAATCGATGGGACATAGTTTTTGTCCCAAGTGGGATTTGATTGACGCTTTGAGATGCGCCGTAGCTTCTTTTCACTCGGCGTGCGCTTGGCTCGCGTTTTATTAGTCGACAAATCATCAGCAGCTAGCTGCTGAGCCTGCAGTTGTTGCTCTAATTGCATGATGGCAATCTCCAAATCAAACGTTTTCTTGGGCACAGGGCATCCTTTCTTGCCTGCCGAGCATGAAAAAAGATGCAATAAGGCCTTGACTCGCCTGATTGGATTGGAGATACTGAAAGCGCCAACCATCAGTATTTCCTGCGCAAGCAGGCGAAGCCGGATAAGCCGAAAGGTGAGTCCGGTTTTTCGTTTCTACATTTCTTGTTTCCTCCTGACCTTGTTCTTGCTAACCTGGGCTCAACCCAGGCGGGCTATTAATTCCTGGACGCTAACGATGGAGCCCTGCTTAATGCCGAGCGCCACTGCAATTTGATGGCTTTGACCCCGAAGGCACTTCCGGCGGCCTTCGAGAACCTGATACACAAGCGATGTCGAGAACCCCTTGGCCCGCGCCCACTCGGCAACTGAAATCCCGCTATCCTCAAAAACGGCACGTACGCACTTGACAGAATGTATGCTCTGAGGTATATTAAACATGGATATCACCATAATTGCATGTTAATTCATGCACATTACCATACTAAGCCATAGCTGTGTCCACTCTTGGGCAGGGGGTCGCACATGTCCAAACTTATCTCTACAATTCCTAATGGTTTTGGGATACGCCTCACCGAAGAGCGTAAACGGCTGGGGCTAAGTCAGTCTCAACTGGCGGAGATTGGCGGGATTAAACGCTTGGCACAAAGCCAGTACGAGCGGGAAACCAGTTCGCCAACCGTGCGCTACCTGGCCGCGATAGCCCAAGCAGGCGTCAATCTCACTAAAATTCTCTTCTGTGATTTACCGTCAATAGGACAACTGCCCAACAGCGACCAATACCGTTTAGAACGGCAGGCATTTGAACTCGTAGAGGAGCACGTGCGTCAGCAGCCGGAAGGCTTTTTGGGAGCTGAAGCTCGTTTCGCTTTGTTCCAGTTGTTTAAGTCGCAGTTGGCAAAACAAGCGGTCAACGGCGTAGCAGACCAAAGACTTGGCGCCAGCCAAAAAATCGCTGCCTGACTCCCCCCTGGGCTACAGCGCAAGTACCGTAGAATGGGGAGAGTTGCCGTTCGGCAAACCAACCATTCAATGTCCCGCTGAGCCTCTGAGCGCATCCCTCATGCGCCTCAAGCTGAGTGCAATCCTATGACTATCCTGCCCACCGTGATGCCGGATGAGTTCGTGCTTGGCTATTGGGGACGAGTTCATATCCTCAATTTCTTTGGCACGCCAACTCAGACGGTCGAAGCACTGATTGAATATTTCGCGCTACCACCCAGTCGCACTCAACGAATAGAAGCGCTGGCGCTCGCTGCGAATACAGACGTCCAAAGTTTCGTTCAAAATCACACGCTCATTCCTGCGCACAGCGCCATCACATTCGAATTTTCAGGCCTTCCTCACGGCAGTCCAAAATTCAAAGCGCTCATCAAGCAGTGGTGGCAACTGACACAAAAACCCGGAGCCTATTTCTGCCCACAATGCGCGGCTAGCCAGCACGCTCGCTGGGGATACGCCTATTGGCAGAGATGCCATCAATTACGGGGAGTAAGTTGGTGCTCAAAACACGGCGAGTCACTTCTGCGCTGCCCCGAAAAGGCATTCTTAAACGACACCCCCTGCACCAATCTAGCTACAGGCACCTTTCCAGGGGCGCAACCGGAAACCACCTACTGGCCGGTGCTAACGCGCTATTCGGAAATCATGCATGCCTTTCTGACGAGGACAGTCCGCACCAGAATGCGCGACGTCTCGAAGACCCTGCGTTTGGTAGCAGCCAACAAATCCATCAACACAGGCAACAACCCTGAATGCCAATTCCTCAGTGACCTTGCCTTGGGGCTGTTACCTGGCTGGTGGCTCGAAGAAACATTCCCTTCGATAAATGCGAAACAGCCCGGCACCCCTTTTCCAGCACTCGACAACACCGTGATGGTTCGGCATGCCCAGCCCCATGCATTCGCACTCGCAATGGCACTCATCTACGAATCTAGCGACGAAGCACTTGCAAACCTCCCCCACTATGTGAGCTGAAGGGTCACACTCTCAAAGGCTTAAAGTATAGTATTTCATACATTAAGTCTGATTTTCTGACACAGGAGGGCAGGTGGCAAACGAGGGAGACGGCTCAGCAGCATCTAACGACCTATTTCCCTCGACATACGATTGCTTACCGAAGCCATTTGCAGGGGAAACGCTCTACAGCTGGTGTGCGCGCTATCAGCGATTGAACGGTAGCAACAACCCTCGTGCCACCAGCCGACAGCTATTTGGACATCCCACCGCTGGCCTTCGGCCCGAGCTTCCTTTTCATCTAGGCAATTTCCAACACAACACCAATTACTACCTTGGATGCCTGGATGACCTACTGGTGCAACGAACCATCCTCGGTTTTTACCGGCCATTTTTATCCTCAATTGGCATGGCGGAAATTCACCATCGTCTTGCCAACGGCAACAGCGTCCCTGCCCGAGCTCTTTTGGGGTTGTCAAAGGATGGCCAAGCAACTCGTTCACCGCTGCGCTTTTGCCCCGAGTGCGCCAAGGAGCAATTGGCTGCATACGCAATATCTTGGTGGAAAACCGAGCATCTCTGGCCATCGATATGCATTTGCCAACGGCATGGGTGCCTGTTGGTTCAGACAAAAGACGAATTACTCAACCGTACTTCAGCCGATTTTCTTTTGGTGCATGAACTCGATGCTTCTCATTTGAGCCCAAGCTTCGATGTCACAACCAGTCAGCGCCGGCTTCTTGCTGCTATCGCAACCTGGACAATGGCTTTGGTGAACCAAACCGAGAATCACCTGAATGAAACGGCCTTGCGATTTACTTATCTCTTACGGGCAAAAAGCCGGGGTTGGCTTGCTCTGGACGGTTCACTCCGCTTGAAAGCGCTGCAAGACTCATTTTTATCTCAATGTGCCAATCTGGAATCCATTCCTGCATTTCACTTCGTGAGGGGCGCTGGCGGTGTGAACGGTGGATTCCTTGGGAGCCTTTTTCGTCAGCATCCCGGGCGGCGCCATCCTTCAAAACATCTCGCGCTGATGAACTTCCTATTTGGCGAACCGGAAGAATTTTTCAGAACCTACGCAACAGTTGAAGGGGCCATTTCAATGGATGGCATCCAGAGTGCCCAAAAGCTAGTTACCGACTCCAGTCAAAAACTCATCAATCTGATTGAGAAGGCCGGCCATTCCGTTAGTTCTGCCGCCAGCGTTCTCGACATTCCAGCAGCCGAAGCACTGGCGCATCTCAATCGCCGAAATGATGTAGCCCGCCCGCGGCGCCCACATATTGTTGGCACCCCTCGAGAAAAACAACTGCGTGCAATGCTGCATGAGGGGCAAAATCGAGGAGAAACTGCTCGGGTGCTATCGTTGCGCCCAGCATTCATAAAGGACTATCTGGCGCAACATCCGGAACTCAAAGCTCAATGGGAAACTGCTCATACCGCCAAGGAAACCGAGAAGCACCGCGCCCAATTGCTTGCTGTATTGAACGCCCATCCAGGCATGCCCATCAAAACCATTCGCAGAATGCCAAATAACGGATTTCAATGGCTGTACAACAACGACCGAGAGTGGCTTCAGGAGGTCTTGCCAGCGATTTGGAAACGCTGAGCATTTAGTATGCCTCTTGCGTAGTTCGCGCTATATTCAAAGCTTTTATCAAATAAGGGAAGGCCATGGCCTCAACTTGGCTCGTGCGCGCTGATAGTGGTGGTCGTCTGGCCCCGGAATTCAAATCGAAATCCCTCGTGGCTATTGGCTGGATTGAAGCTGGCAACACGCTGGACCTGAACTCCCGCGAAGCTTTTTTCTTGCGCATGAAGGAAGCCTATCCCGAGGATTCAAAGCCGAAGCAGCATAACGCTGCCGGGCAGATGTTCCGGTTCGTGCGTGAACTTCAAATCGGCGACCAAATAGTCACCTATGACAATGCCCGACGCACTTACCTTGTCGGCCGAATAGCTAGTGCTGCCCAATACGACGGCGGGTTGTTTGACGGAGAGTTTTCGACTTTCCGCCAAGTTGAATGGAAGCACGAGGTCTCGCGTGATGCGCTGACTCTGAAGGCGAAGAACTCCTTGGGCTCGACGCTTACCCTCTTCAAGGTCCCAATCGAAAGTATCGCCGAAATTGAAGCTCTGATAGGTGGGGCTCAACCGAAACAAGCCAGCGAAGAAGAGGAAGCACTCGAAGAGAAGGACCTATTACAAGACCTTCAGTCGAAATCGATGGAGTTCATCAAAGACCGAGTCAGCAAACTCGATTGGGAGCAGATGCAAGACCTGACCGCAGGATTGCTCCGCGCTATGGGTTACAAGACTCGCGTTTCTCCATCAGGCCCCGACCGCGGGAAAGATATTGTGGCCTCGCCCGACGGTTTTGGGTTCGAACAACCGCGCATTATTGTCGAAGTGAAACATCGCCGTGGCCAAATGGGTACCCAAGAGGTACGAGGCTTTCTTGCAGTCATCCGCCACCCTGGTGACAAAGGCTTGTACGTCAGCACTGGTGGTTTCTCCCGAGAGGCGTATTACGAAGCCGAGCGGGCAAATAACCCAATTACCTTGATGGACCTCGATGACCTCGTGGAGGCCATTCTGGAGCACTACGAAGCCATGGACCTGGAAACTCGGGTGTTACTGCCATTGAAGCGCGTCTACTGGCCCGCCTGAACCACACCCACTGTCACGCCGCACAAAGAAAACCATATCAATGAATCACCAAGCACTATCGTCCTTTATCTGGTCTGTTGCCGACCTTCTGCGCGGCGACTACAAGCAATCTGAGTACGGCAAAGTCATCCTACCCTTCACTATCCTGCGTCGCCTGGATTGCGTCTTGGAGAGCAGCAAGCCGGCGGTACTGACCGAGTTCGCAGCCAAGACGGCCGCTGGCCTGAATCCTGACCCCTTCCTGTTACGCAAGGCTGGCCAAAGCTTCTACAACACCTCGCCACTCGACCTGAGCAAGTTGCTCGGCGACCAGGACCACATTCGGGAAAACCTATACGCCTACATCCAGGGCTTTTCTCCGGCCGCCCGTGACATTTTCGAGCGCTTCGATTTCTACACCCAGGTCGAACGCCTGGCCAAGTCAGGTCTGCTCTATCTGGTGACGGAGAAGTTCGCCAATATCGACCTGCATCCAGATGCAGTCGACAACGCCCAGATGGGCCTAGTCTTTGAGGAACTAATTCGCAAGTTCGCCGAAATCAGTAACGAAACGGCCGGTGAGCACTTCACCCCGCGTGAAGTCATCCGCCTGATGGTCAATCTGCTGTTCATCGAGGACGACGACGTGCTGACGCCCGGCAATGCCGTTGTGCGTACCATCTATGACCCTACGGCCGGGACCGGCGGCATGTTATCGGTGGCCGGCGAATATCTGCTCGAACACAACCCCGCCGCCCGTTTGACCATGTTCGGCCAGGAACTGAACGATGAGTCCTACGCCATCTGCAAAGCCGACATGCTCATCAAGGGGCAGGACGTCGGCAACATCGTAGTGGGCAACACCCTCTCGGAAGATGGCCACGGTAATCGCAAGTTCGACTACATGTTGTCGAATCCACCTTTTGGTGTGGAATGGAAGAAGGTCGAGAAGGAAGTGCGCAAGGAAGCTGCCGACAAAGGCTTCGATGGCCGCTTCGGCCCCGGGCTGCCACGCGTTTCTGACGGCTCCATGCTCTTCCTGCTCCACCTCATCAGCAAGATGCGCCCGGCTGTCGATGGCGGCAGCCGCATCGGCATCGTTCTCAACGGCTCGCCGCTATTCACCGGGGGCGCCGGCAGCGGCGAAAGCGAAATCCGCCGCTACGTGTTGGAGAACGACCTTGTCGAAGCCATCATCGGCCTGCCGACCGACATGTTCTACAACACGGGCATCAGCACCTACATCTGGATACTCTCCAACAAGAAACCAACGGACCGCAAAGGCTGGGTCCAACTTATCGACGCCAGCAGCTTCTGGCAGAAGATGCGTAAGAGCCTGGGCAGCAAGCGCAAGGAATTGTCGGATGACCAAATTGCCGACATCACCCGCCTGTTCGGTGAATTCGCCGAGGCGGAGCAAACCACCGTCTTCGACGCCGCCGGCAAGGAAGTCAGCCGCCAGCTAGTCTTGCCCGGCGCCACGCGCCCGACCCCGCCGGCAGGCGGCAAGGTCAAGGTCGTTCCCATTTCCCGCATCTTCAAGAACGAGGAATTCGGTTACACCACGCTCACTGTCGAGCGCCCGCTGCGCGATGCAAACGGCAAGGTCATCCTTGGCGAGAAGGGCAAGCAGAAAGGCAAGCCGCAAGCCGATAGCACCCTGCGCGATACAGAGAACGTGCCGCTCAGCGACGACATCGACGACTACTTCAAGCGCGAAGTGCTGCCGCACGCCTTGGATGCCTGGATAGACCAGGACAAATCTAAGGTTGGCTACGAAATCCCCTTCAACCGCCACTTCTACGTTTTCGAGCCGCCGCGCAGCCTGCATGAAATTGACGAGGAACTGAAGGGCGTCACCGCCAACATCATGCGCATGCTGGAAGAGCTGGCCGAATGAGTTTGCCTCAATATCCGAAGTACAGGGACAGTGACGCAGTATGGTTAGGAGCATTACCAGCGCATTGGGATGTCAAAGCACTACGTTATTTGACCACCTGCCTTGACGGAAAGCGTGTCCCACTCAACTCTGAGCAACGAGCGGATAGATTGGGTGCTGTCCCTTACTGGGGGGCAAACTCTGTCATGGGGTATGTGAACGAAGCACTTTTTGATGAAACGCTTATCTTGCTTGGCGAGGATGGTGCGCCGTTCTTCGATAAAACTCGGTCGGTTGCATTTCTGTCCCAAGGGCCTGTTTGGCCAAATAACCACATACATGTGCTGCGACCAATTTCGATTAAGTCGGCCACTTTTTTAGTGCATGCACTAAACGCCACCGATTTTTCTGGGTTCATTGATGGGTCAACCAGAGATAAATTGACGCAAGGTCAGATGTCTTGCATACCTTTACCGTGGCCACCTGAATTCGAGCAAGCTGCAATCACCACCTTCCTCGACCGCGAAACGGCAAAGATTGACGGGCTGATTGCCGAGCAGGAAAAGCTCATCACCCTGCTGGCCGAAAAGCGCCAGACCACCATTTCCCACGCCGTCACTAAAGGCCTGAACCCCGATGTGCCGATGAAGGATTCCGGAGTGGCGTGGTTGGGGGAGGTGCCGGCGCATTGGGAAGTGTGTCGTCTTGGCTCGCTGTTCAAAGAGGTTGCCATCCCTGGAAATGATGACCTGCCTGTACTAAGTGTTTCAATCCACGATGGCGTTTCGGACAAAGAACTTGATGAGAACGAAATGGACCGTAAGGTCACACGTAGCGATGACCGCTCGAAATACAAGGCAGTAGCGCCTGGTGACCTGACGTACAACATGATGCGAGCCTGGCAAGGAGGTTTTGGCTCAGTAACGGTCTTTGGCATGGTTAGCCCCGCCTACGTAGTCGCACGACCTATCCGCAACTTCTCAACCTCTATCATCGAGCAGCAATTGCGAACTCCACACGCGGTGACAGAGATAAAGCGCCACTCTCGAGGTATTACAGATTTTCGCCTTCGTTTGTATTGGGAGGAGTTCAAGACCATCAATGTCGTTCTCGCTCCCGACGACGAACAGGTTGCCATTTTGGCTTTCCTCAAGGAGGACTCTGAGCGAATTGATGCGCTGAGCAATGAAGCCGCTCGCGGCATCGCTTTACTCAAAGAACGTCGCTCAGCCCTGATTTCCGCAGCAGTCACCGGAAAAATTGACGTTCGCCACCTTGTTGAAGCCGAGGCCGCCTGATGTCCAACCTGCACCAGGAACTGCACTTTGAATTTGCCATCTGCAATCACCTTGGTCAGAACGGCTGGCTCCACGCCGAAGGCGATGCTGCCCACTACGACAATCAGAACGCCCTGTTCCTGCCCGACCTGCTGGCCTGGGTTGAAACCACCCAGCCGGAAAGCTGGCAGGCGCTGAGTAAGACCCACGGCGCCAGCCTGTCTAAGGTACTGGCCGAGCGGGTGCGCAAATGCCTGAACGAGCAAGGCACGTTGGAGGTTCTGCGCCGGGGTGTCGAGATGGTCGGCCTCAAGAAGCCGCTGTCCCTGGTGCAATTCAAACCGGCGCTGGGCATAAACCCGGCCATCCAGCAGACCTACACCGCCAACCGCCTGCGAGTGGTGCGCCAGGTGCATCACTCGCTGAACAACGCCAAGGATGCGCTCGACCTGGTGCTGTTCGTGAATGGCATTGCGGTGGCCACCGCCGAACTAAAATCTGATTTCACTCAGAGCGTTGCCGATGCGGTCGACCAGTACCGCTTCGACCGCAACCCGGCACCCAAGGGCGGGCTGGTTGAGCCGCTGCTGGGCTTTCCCGGTGGAGCATTGGTGCATTTCGCCGTCAGCCAGTCCGAAGTGATGATGAGCACGCGGCTGGCCGGTACGGCAACGCGCTTCCTGCCTTTCAACCGCGGCAATGCAGGTGGTGCCGGCAATGCCCCCAACCCCTTCGGCTTTGCCACCTCCTACCTATGGGAAGAGGTTTGGCAGCGCGATAGCTGGCTGGAAATCCTCGGTCGCTACCTTATCGGCAAGCGCGACGACAAGAAGCAGCTAACCAGCGTCATCTTCCCCCGCTACCACCAGCTCGACGCCACCCGCAAGCTGGTGGCCGACGTGCTGGAGCAGGGCGCCGGCCAGCGTTACCTGATTCAGCATTCGGCCGGCTCAGGCAAGACCAACTCGATTGCCTGGACAGCTCATTTCCTGGCCGACCTGCACAACGCCGCGCACCAGAAGATTTTTGACAGCGTGCTGGTCGTCTCCGACCGCAATGTACTGGATGCCCAGTTGCAGGAAGCCATCTTCGACTTCCAACGCACCACCGGCGTCGTCACCACCATCGACGACGAGCACGGTAGCAAGAGCGCACAGTTGTCGCAGGCGTTGAAGGACGGCAAGAAAATCATTGTCTGCACCATCCAGACCTTCCCGTTCGCCTTGAAGGCAGTGCAGGAGTTGTCGGCCACCGAGGGTAAGTGCTTTGCGGTGATTGCCGACGAGGCGCACAGCTCCCAAACCGGCGAAGCGGCCGCCAAGCTCAAGCAATTGCTTTCCGCCGAGGAAATGGCCGAGATGCAGGATGGCGGCGAAATCGACACTGAAACCCTGCTTGCACTGCAAATGTCGGCTAAGGCGGCGCAGGAGAAGGGCCTGACCTATATTGCCTTTACCGCGACGCCCAAGCAGAAGACCCTCGAACTATTCGGCCGCAAGGATGCCGACGGCCTGCCACAGGCTTTCCACGTTTATTCGATGCGCCAGGCCATCGAAGAGGAGTTCATCCTCGACGTGCTGAAGAACTACACGACCTACAAGCTGGCCTTCAAACTGGCCAACAACGGCCAGGAGTACGATGAAACCCAGGTCACCAAGAGCGAAGCGCTCAAGGGCATCATGCAGTGGGTCCGCCTGCACCCGTACAACATCAGCCAGAAGGTCCAGACCGTCGTCGAGCACTTCCGCGAGAACGTTCAGCCGCTGCTCGCCGGCAAAGCCAAGGCGATGGTCGTGGTGAGCAGCCGCAAGGAAGCGGTGCGCTGGCAGAAGGCCATTACTGCCTATATTGCCAAGCAGAACTACAAGCTCGGCGTCCTGGCGGCCTTCTCCGGAGAAATCAACGACACGGAGAGCTACCCGGAACCGGTCAGCGAGCACAGCAAGTTGCTCAATCCTGGCCTCAAGGGTGACATCCGTGAGGCTTTCAAGGCGCCCGAGTATCACCTGCTGCTGGTTGCCAACAAATTCCAGACCGGTTTCGACCAGCCACTGCTCTGCGGCATGTATGTCGATAAACGCCTGGGCGGCATTCAGGCCGTACAGACCCTGTCCCGCCTAAATCGCGCTTACCCGGGCAAGGACACGACCTATATCCTGGACTTCGTGAACGAGGCCGAGGAGGTGCTGGCCGCCTTTAAGACCTATTACGAAACCGCCCAGCTTGAAGCTACCACTGACCCGCATCTGGTCTTCGACCTGCGGGCCAAGCTCGATGCCACCGGTTACTACGATACCTTTGAGGTCAACCGTGTAGCCCAGGTCGAAATGGACCCGAAGGGCACCCAGTCGCAGTTGAGCCAAGCGTTGGCCCCGGTGGCCGACCGCCTGCTTAAACGCTACAAAGCCGCCCAGAACGACAAGGCCATCGCCGAAGCCGACAAGGATGAAGCCGCTATCAAGGCCGCCAAGGAAGCAATGTCGGTCCTCGTTTTGTTCAAGGGCGACATGGGGGCTTTCAACCGCTTGTATGCCTTCCTGTCGCAGATATTTGACTACGGCAATACGGACATCGAGAAGCGCTTCATCTTCTACAAACGCCTGATACCGCTGCTCGACTTTGGTCGCGAGCGCGAAACCGTCGACCTGTCCAAGGTCGTGCTGACGCATCACACGCTGCGTAACAAGGGGCAGCAAGCGCTGAACCTGAAGGAAGGCGACAACCCGAAACTTGAGCCAATGACGGAAACAGGCAGTGGGTCAGTTCAGGAGAAGGAAAAGGCCCTGCTCACTGAAATCATCCAGAAGGTAAATGGCCTGTTCGAAGGAGAGCTGTCCGACAATGACCAGTTGGTTTACGTGAATGGCGTCATCAAGGGCAAGCTGCTGGAGAACGACACGCTGGTTCAGCAAGCGGCCAACAACAGCAAGGAACAGTTCGCCAACTCCCCCGACTTGTCGCAAGCTATTTTGCACGCCATCATGGATGCGCTGGATGCCCATACAACGATGAGTAGCCAGGCCCTGAATTCGCAGAAGATTCAGGAAGGCCTGAAAGACACCTTGCTCGGCCCGGCGCAGTTGTATGAAGCGCTTCGAGCACGTTCGCAGCCACTGTCACCATCGGCATAAAGGGCACGCCATGAATGACAAAAAACTAACAGACCAACAATTACTTGGAACTCAGGGCACCGGGCTGATTGAGCTCGCCATATCTAGGATGGGGCTTGTGTGGCGTCCTACCGCACAGCATGACGCAGGAATTGACGGTGAAATCGAGATACGAGATTCAGCAACCGGCAGAATGACCGGGATGCTGATTAAGGTTCAAAGTAAAGCCGTCTCTACCCTTCAAAACGAGACTGACGAAGGATTCGACTATTGGCCAGATGCTCGTGATGTCCGCTATTGGCTGGCCCATACGGTTCCTGTCATTCTTGTTGTATCCCGCCCAGCGACAAACGAAGCGTATTGGCTATCGGTTAAGGAGCAAGTAGCCTCCTCGCCTGAGTCAAAGCGTTTCCACTTTATTAAAAATAGAGACCGGCTTGATGATTCATCGAAATCGAGGTTAATTGACCTAGCCCAAGCCTTTTCTCCATCCGGAACTGCACCGGCCTTAGTCAAAACCGAGACTCTCGTCAGCAATCTCCTTCCTGTCACAAAATTGCCTGAACGACTGTATCTAGCCGAAACTCTCTTTAGGGATGCGAAAGAGGTTGGGGAGTCCCTACAAGGAAGAAATGTACATATTGAATTTTTGTTAAAGAATAAGCGGATGTTAACTGTTCGTGATTTAACAGAACCTCAATATCAATTCTTATGTGATAGAGGAACGGTCGAGGATTTCCCTGCAGAGGAGTGGGCGCAATCAAACGACCCTGAAAAACAGCGCGACTTTGTTAATTTGTTGAATCGCTGCTTACGCGAAATGCTCCGGTCAATGCCGGAAGCGCTATGGTTCGACCGAAAAACATCATGCTATTTTTTCCCTCCTTCACGAGACAAAAAATCCTACGGCTACGGTTACCGGGGCGACAAAAAGCTGACGGCTAGAGAGGTATTCAAAGCACGGGTAAATAAGCAAAAGGGACACACCATGGGCTTTCGGCATTCAGCAATGAAAGCTCAGTTCCTACGCTTGGATGGCTCATGGTATCTCGAAGTAACGCCAACCTACTTTTTCACCAAAGATGGTTCCGAACAAAGCAAATGGCATGAAGACTGGCTCAAGGGCATCAAGGAATTAGAAAAAAATGGGGCCGTTCGAGGTCAGCTCATGATGTGGGCGGATATTTTGATTAACCCTCCCGACCTGTTTGGTAACCCCTATCCACATTTAGGTTTTGGTAATCCACTGAGTTTCGAGCTGGACAGGGGAATTGACGATACCGCATGGACCTCGTCGGACAAAGCCAATCAGCAGCTTTCCGATAGCGCCAACTCGACTCTATTTGAGCTACTCTAATGAAAATTGATTTTCTTGATGAGCCAGAGCTCGAATTTGGCGGCCATAATCGGCACGTGGATATGCGTCAGGGAATGACGCTTTTTGGCCCTCTTGATGCACAAGAGGGAAGTCCAAGAAAAATCCGTCTTGGCATAGTCGGAACTCAGCAGACCATTGATGGCATTCGCCAATGGTTAGAGAAATGCAAAGCTGGCATCAAAGCAAAAGCATCCCGACAGCCTCAGCTATTTCCTGATTTTCCGGGCTTTGGCGCTGAATCGCCTTTTAGGGCCGAATTTGAGATTGATGAGAATCTTGTTCGGGCAATATCTCCACGTGAGCTCGCACGCATTACCTCTCAATCTCACTATATGGCTCTTGCAGAAGGAGAGGCTCTGCTAACAGGTGAGGTTCAAGCCATAAACGAAAAAGGGCGGCCAGATGTCGTTATTGTCGGTGTGCCGGCCGAACTAGTAGCACTGGAAGACGAGGAAGAAAGTGAAGTAACAGCCGAGTTTAAGACTGAGAAAGACCAATTAGCATACGAAACCACAATAGACCTAAGGCATATGCTAAAAGCCAAGGTCATGCGTCTCAATCAGCCAGTGCAGCTTGTCCTCCCCCAGACATATGATGACAATGCAAAAGGCAAGAGCAGCAAGAAGTCAGGACAGCGTCGTCTTCAAGATGAAGCGACCCGGGCTTGGAATTTCCACACAGCGCTTTATTACAAAGCTAACTGCCGCCCATGGAGAATCGTACGCAATCCGTCGGAACTTCACACCTGTTTCGTTGGAATTAGTTTCTACCGTTCATTAGACCAAGCGAATCTGATGACGAGTATGGCCCAAGTTTACGATGAGCGAGGCGAAGGGGTTATTGTTCGTGGAAAACCGGTTGAGCTTGCAAAGAATGATAGGCAACCACATCTTTCGAGTGGCGACGCCTTCGCTCTCCTTGCTTCTGCGCTTTCAGAGTACCGCAAAGAGCATAAACACCCACCTGCAAGGGTTGTTATGCACAAAAGCTCTACCTATAGCCCCGCCGAGATAGACGGCTTCAACAACGCAGTTGAAGGGCAGGGATTGGAAACGGCTGACTTTCTCGTGGTGAGCAAAGCTTTCACACGACTATACCGTGACGGCATTTATCCACCATTGAGAGGAACAATGCTCAGCTTAGACAAAAATATCCATCTTCTTTACACCAAGGGAAGCGTTCCTTATTACGCCACCTATCCTGGAATGTATGTACCTAGGCCACTCAAAATTCAGATTGCGCAGGCCGATGAGAGTCCACGACGGCTAGCCGAAGAAATACTTGCGCTGACAAAATTGAATTGGAACAACACGCAATTTGACGGAGGAGAGCCAATTACGATGCGAGTCGCTCAGCAAGTTGGCAAGGTACTGAAATATGTTCCAGAGGGCGGCATGGTGCAACCACGTTATAGCTTCTATATGTAAACTGCATTATTAACATTCAAGAATACGGAGAAGCAGTGGGAAAAGAGCTGAACAAATTTACCCGAAGACGAGAGGCTCAGAAACGCTTTGATGCAATCAATAATAAGAGAGAATTATCTGTTGTTCTCCATTATTCATGTGAATCGTTCTACGACATCAAAGATGGACACACGCCTCGAGTGACTTCAATCGCAGCCCGAAACCTGGCCAGCGGACAAACATCCTCGTTCTCTATCCATAAATCAGCAGAACAAGATGGAATACCTCAAGGGGGCATCTCTGAGCATTACGATGCCCTTGAGCGAAACATGCTCGACGAGTTTTTTGATTTTTTGAAATCTCGCTCCGGATATAGCTTCATTCACTGGAACATGCGGGACATCAATTATGGATTTCAAGCAATCGAGCATCGATATAAGGTGCTTGGAGGATTTCCTTTTGTAATTGACGACAGCAGAAAATTCGACCTCGCAAAAGAGCTTATTGCACTCTACGGTGTGACCTACGCACCACATGGCGATAGTGGAAGATTGCACAGCCTGATGGCTCTCAACTCAATAACGGCCAAAGACGTCTTAACTGGAGCAGAAGAGGCCAAAGCCTTCGACGAAAAAGAATTTGTAAAACTCCATCAGTCCACCCTTCGGAAAGTAGATGTGATGGCCAACATACTTGAACGGGTGTTTGATGGCTCTCTCAAAACAAAAGCAAGCTGGCAAGAACGCAATGGCATTCATCCTGCTGTGCTGATTGAACTGCTGAAAGAGCATTGGGGATGGAGCGTCTTCTTGGGCTTGCTGGGCTCAATTGGCTTGGCAGCGTCACTCAAAGAACTACTCTAAAAAAAGGGAACATACTCGTTCCCTTTTTTGCCCCCGACAGACTTAATTGTCTCCCGACAGACTTTATTGTTTCCTATCAAAAATCACCAGTTCGGCTCGCGCTCCGGCGTCGCTGTAATCCGGTGAATGCTGAGGTCGGCCCCGTCATATTCCTCTTCCTGATCAAGGCGCAAGCCCAGGGTTGCCTTGAGCGCGCCATAGACCAGCGCCCCGCCAATCACGGCTACCGCGATGGCCATTACGGTCATGATCAATTGCGGCATGAAGGCGATGCCACCCGCGCCACCCAGCGCTTTGCTGCCAAAAATACCGGCGGCGATGCCACCCCAGGCCCCACACATGCCATGGAGCGGCCAGACACCGAGCACGTCATCGATCTTCCAGCGGTTCTGCACCAAAGTGAACATCACCACGAATAGTCCGCCTGCCACGCCGCCAACGACCAGGGCGCCAATCGGGTGCATCAGGTCGGAACCGGCACAGACGGCGACCAGGCCAGCCAGCGGCCCGTTGTGCAGGAAGCCCGGGTCATTCTTGCCGACAACCAGCGCGACGAGCGTACCGCCGACCATGGCCATCAGCGAGTTGAGGGCGACCAGGCCGGAAATCTTGTCGAGGGTCTGGGCGCTCATGACGTTGAAGCCGAACCAGCCGACCGTCAGGATCCACGCGCCGAGCGCGAGGAAGGGAATCGATGAAGGCGGATGGGCCGAAATGCGCCCATCCTTGTTGTAGCGCCCGTAGCGCGCACCGAGCAGGAGCACGGCGGGCAAGGCGATCCAGCCGCCCATGGCATGGACGACGACGGAGCCGGCGAAGTCGTGGAACTCTTCGCCAAATGTTGCCTTGAGCCAGGACTGGACACCGAAGGCCTGATTCCAGGCGATACCTTCGAAGAAAGGATAGACGAAACCGACCAGCATGAAGGTGGCGATCAGCTGCGGGTTGAATTTGGCTCGCTCGGCGATGCCACCCGAAATGATGGCTGGAATCGCTGCCGCAAAGGTGAGCAGAAAGAAAAACTTGGTCAATTCGTAACCGTTCTTCGCCATCAGCGTTTCGACGCCGCTGAAGAAATTGACGCCGTAGGCGATGCTGTAACCGACGAAGAAGTAGGCCACGGTCGACACGCCAAAATCGGTCAAAATCTTGACTAATGCGTTGACCTGGTTCTTTTTGCGGACCGTGCCGACCTCAAGAAAAGCAAAGCCTGCGTGCATAGCCAGCACCATGATGGCACCGAGCAGGATAAACAATACGTTGCTGCTGGATTGAACCGTTTCCATGAATCACCCCAATCAAAGAATGGGGAGGCCAAAAGCAAGCACCATTCCAGTGCGCCAATATTGTTATAAATCAGGGCATTGCCAAATGCCATAACAGCTTATTTGCACCGCATTGGTGCAAATAAACAAGCAGGCGCTCACTAACGGTGCGTCTACGCCTTATTTCGGGGCAAGTTCCGTCGGCAAAAGGATCCACATGCGGCCATTCTGTTTCATCCGTCCTGCCAGCTCGCCCGCTTCCTTGCCAAAGCCCCAGAAGAAATCGGCACGCACGGCACCCTTAATGGCGCCGCCGGTGTCCTGGGCCATGACCAGACGGTTCATCGGCATTGCCGAATTCGGCCGGGTGGTCGCCAGAAAGACCGGCGAGCCGAGCGGCACCGAACGTGGATCGACGGCGATACTACGCTCGGCGGTCAGCGGCACGCCGAGCGCACCGATCGGGCCGTCCTGACTGTTTGGTGCTTCACGGAAGAAGACATAGCTCGGGTTGGTGTTGAGCAGATTGTCAAGGCGCGCCGGGTTGGCTCGCGCCCAGGCCAGAATACCCTGCATCGACGCCTCTTCGAGCTTCAACTCGCCGCGCTCGACCAGCGCCTTGCCGATGGATTGATAAGGATGTCCGTTCTGGTCGGCGTAGTTGAGCCGGACTATGCCACCATCGGCCAGCCGGACGCGGCCGGAGCCCTGAACCTGGAGAAAGAAGAGTTCGATGGCGTCGTCCACGTAGAGCAGCGTTTTGCTCGGCAGTTTTTCACCACGCGCAGCGATTTCGGCCCGCGACCAGTAGGGCACGACCTTGTTGCCTTCCAACCGGCCGCGCACGCGCTTGTCCTTTAGCTCGGGAAAGACGGCCGACAGGTCGATGCTCAGCAGATCGTCCGGCACACCGCGCACGGGCTGCTCGTAGCCTTTGCGGCGCGAGCGACTGCCCTGCAACAGCGGTTCGTAGTAACCGGTGATCATGCCGCTTGTCGCGCCATCGCCGCTGGTGACGGCGTAGGGTTTCAGATGCTGCTCAAAGAAACGGCGCGGATTATGGCCGGGCTTGCCATCCGCCGCCCTGGCCAGATCGCAGACACGCTTCCAGCCCGCCCCCTGCGGCTTGCTGGCGACACCCCGACAGGACTGAAGAAAGGCCGGCCAGGCGGCGGCCGCATCATCGTTTGACCAACCGGGGAGATCGCCCCAACCGGCGGGCTGAAACGAGCGCGCAAAAGCGGGAGGGATGGTCGGCGTAGCGGGCGCTACCGCCGGGCAGACAGGACAGGCCGGACACGGAGCGCAGGCCACCGGAGCGACGCTAGGCGGCACAGTCGAACAGCCGGCGAGGAGAGTGAGAAATAAAAGGGCTGCTGCTTGGATTTTTCGCATGGGTTTCGCTAGAGTTCGCTATTTGCCGCGAAGTATACCTGCCACCATGCCCAACGCCCTGCCCCTGGAACGCCTGCTTGCCCGTGCCGAAGCCGTGCTGGCCCGCTTCGAAGCCTCCCTGCCGCCGCTCCAGGCAGCCCCCGACTGGTCATCGGCCGTCGCTTTCCGCTGGCGCAAGAGCAACGGCCGCGGCGGGCTGCAGGCGGTGCGCCACCCGCACCCGATCCGCCTGGCCGATCTCGAGAACATCGACGACCAGAAGGCACGCATCACCGCCAATACGCGTCAGTTCGTCGCCGGCAGGACGGCCAACAACGTGTTGCTGACCGGCACGCGCGGCTCCGGCAAGTCGTCACTGGTCAAGGCCGTGCTCAACGAGTACTCGGGCAAGGGCCTGCGCCTGATCGAGGTGGACAAGGAGGATTTGGTCGACCTGGCCGACATCGTCGACCTACTCGACGGTCGACCGGAAAAATTCATCATTTTTTGCGACGACCTCTCCTTCGAGGCCGGCGAGACGGCGTACAAGGCGCTCAAATCGGTGCTCGACGGCTCGGTCGCCGCGCCGCCTGACAACGTGCTGATCT
>NZ_JAVHPH010000003.1:0-1459 GCF_036170495.1 Azonexus sp. | reverse complement strand
TCGCCGAAGGCCCCCGGCCTTCCTGCGTTGCTCGGCACCTCTCAAGGGGCCCGGTGAAACGACCCGTACTTGAGCTTGGGTGCCTGAATGGCAGATTTCATTTTTGGCCGTTTTTTCCGGTTGACCGTGGGAATCTGTTTTTTGGGGAACGACGGCTGACCGTGGACGTTTTTGGGGTCCCCGTGGAAGGCGCTGAGCAACGCAGGAAGGCCGGGGGCCTTCGGCTGGCGTTGTCTGAGCCGCAGGCGAGTTTAGCCAGCCGCCCGGCCTGCCGAGTAGCGCAAGGAACCCGCAGGGCGCCGCCCCCGGGGTCGCCTTTTCTTTGGCTACTTTCTTTTGGCGAAGCAAAAGAAAGTACGCCCGCCAGCAAGGCGGAACCACCTGCCCACCAAAGGAAAGCGTCATTTCCGAACCACCGAGGTAACGACCCATTCCCCCGGCCCCCGTTCCACAAACTCAAACTCCACCGCCGCCCCCGGCTTCAAACCCGCCACCAGCGAAGGATTCGCCAAAACAAAATCCATCTTCATCGCCGGCCATTTCAAACTCGCCACCGGCTCATGCGAAATGGTCACGGTGCCGGAAGCCGCATCAACCGCATTCAAAACCCCCACTGCCTTATGCCCAACCACCGCCGGCTTGGCTGCCTGCATCCCGCCAAGCGCCGCCTTCAGATTGCTCTCCGCATCAATCAGGAAATTGGCCGACGAAACCACCATCTCCCCTTCCTTGACGCCATCCAGTACCTGCACAAATTCCCTGCCACGCGCCCCCAACTTCACAACCCGTGGCTCGAACCGCCCTTCGGCCAGTTGCACAATGACCACCTGCTTGCTGCCGCTATCGATCACCGCTGAATTCGGCACGGTGACGACCGAAGCAGCACCGGCCACCGGAATCTCAACCTCGGCGAACATCGCTGGTTTCAATCGGCCCTTCGGGTTGGCCAGTTCAATACGCACCGGCACCGTCCGCGTATCCGCCTTGAGCGTCGGATAAACGTAGGCGATACGCCCCTCGAAGACCTCGCCAGGATAGGCGTTGATTTTGATTCTCGCCTTCTGGCCAACAACCACCGCCGCAATGTCCTGTTCGAAAACATCGGCCTGGACCCACACCGCCGAGAGGTCGGCGATCTGGTAAAGCACCTCGCCGGGCATGAAACGCATCCCCTGCACGGCCTTCTTCTCGGTGACGATACCGGCCACCGGGGCGCGGAAGGTCAGCGTCCGTTTGGCCTTGCCGGACTGGGCCAACGACTTGATCTGTTCGTCGGAAATATCCCAGTTCCTGAGCCGCTGCAGGCTGGAATCGGCCAGTTGTTTCATCGCCGACTGCGCTTCGCCGCCGGCTTCGTTGAGCTTGCCGACGCCCTGCGCGGCGATGGCGTATTCGCGCTGGGCCGAGACCAGTTCCGGGCTGTACACCTCGAACAGCGGCTGGCCGCGGCCGACCGGCT
>NZ_JAVHPH010000002.1:0-1462 GCF_036170495.1 Azonexus sp. | reverse complement strand
TGCTGCGCCATGGTCGCCCTCGGCGAACGCGCCCGCGCCCACATCGACGCAACGAACAGCACGAGCTTTGCCGGCGACCTCAAGAAATGGCTGCAGGTCATGGAGGTCTTTGAAAACGGCGGCCATGCCTACCACGCGACAATGCCGACCGACGCCCTGGCCAAGCTGCGCGATGCCATGCTGGAAACCGAAGCCTATGGTTTCGCAAAGGTTTGCCAGGAACAAACCGATCTCGGCCGCCGCATCCGTCAGCTGCTGGAGGCCAATGGCTTCCCCAGCGTCGCCGCCGAAGGCTTCCAGGCGCCCGGCGTGGTGGTCAGCTACACCACCGACCCGGAAATCCACAGCGGCAAGAAATTTGTCGCCCTGGGCCTCCAGACCGCTGCTGGCGTACCCCTGCAGTGTGACGAACCGGCCGATTTCCGGACCTTCCGCCTCGGTCTGTTCGGTCTGGAAAAGCTGCACAATCCGGCGCAGACGGTTGAAAACTTCGCCACCGCGCTGGCCGCAGCAACCCGGGCTTAGTGCCCGGGCATCTGATCAAACAGGCTTACGACACGGCAACCGAGTTAGCCATGCGTTCGAGGTTTTCGATGACGCCAAGGCTGCCCTGCTCCATCGCCTGAACATGCTTGAGCATGGCCTCGATGTCACCCGCGGCCTTGGCTTGCAGCGCGGCCTTGCCATTGGTATGGACCACGATGTGCGGCGCTTCCATCTCGCGATAACCTGGCAACTGGCTGAATAACCCCTTGCCTTCACCTTCGTAGTACCACTTGCCGAGCCGGCAGCCGGTATGTGCAGCGACGCCATCCGCCGCCAGGCTCTCGAGATCGAACAGCGCCATGTAAATGCGGAACTTGAAGACCAGGTGATCGACCTTGGCAACCTCGACAAAGCTGCTCAGGGCGCTGGCGGAGATCACGTGCTCCATCTTCTGCGACATGTCCATGAGACGACGCATGTCTTCGGTCGACTTGCCGCCGCGCTGGCTGAAATCGTCGGCCGACGACGAGAGCAGTTCCATGGCCTCCTTGGCCTGCGTCGAGTTATGACGGATGTCGTTGACCAGCCCGCCGATGTCCTTCGTTGCCTTTGATGTGCGCTCGGCCAGCTTGCGAACCTCGTCGGCGACCACCGCGAATCCGCGCCCCGACTCACCGGCGCGGGCCGCCTCGATGGCGGCATTAAGGGCGAGCAGATTGGTCTGATCGGCGATTTCGTGAATGAGCTGAACAATCGAGCCGATCTTGTCGGCTTGAATGGCCAGCGACTCGACTTCATGTGCCGATTTGGCCGAAGCCTGCGCCAACTGGTGCAAATTGGTGGCGATTTCCGTCGTCGCCTGACCGCTCAATTTTGCCACTTCTGCCGCTTCGGTCGCCTGCAGCTTCTCGTCATGCAGCACGCTGGCCATATTGCCCAGGCTGCCTTGCGACCCGGCCAGCGTCGCACTGAAACT
>NZ_JAVHPH010000001.1:0-7508 GCF_036170495.1 Azonexus sp. | reverse complement strand
CTGTCGCAGGCCAATACGATGGAAGTCTGCATGTATGCCGGCGGCGAAAAGCTGGGCGATGGGTCGTTGCAGGGCTGGCAGCACTATTCGCCGGAACAGCGTGCCGCCCAGTCGATTTTCTCGGTCAAGCAGGACGTCCGCCTGCTCAACGCCGAGGTGACCTACCAGACCATTGGCAAGTCGCTGGAAAAAATGCAGCGCACCCGCGACGTAAAACCGGCCGCTATCGACTGGTTCCTGCCGCACATGTCCTCCGAGTATTTCCGCCAGCCGATGGCCGACTGCATGACCGCGGTCGGCTTCCCCATCGCGCAGGAAAAATGGTTTACCAATCTGCAAACGAAGGGCAATACCGGTTCGGCCTCGATCTACATCATGATCGATGAACTGCTCAAAAGCGGCCGCCTCAAACATGGCGACCGCCTGCTTTGTTTCATCCCGGAAAGCGGCCGTTTCACCGGCTCACTGATGCACCTGACGGCCGTCGATCATGCTGGATAGCGAAGTCCCGCAGGAAGGCAACAGCACGCTGGGCGGCCAGCGCAAGGCAATGTACGCGCGCGGCGCCGACGGCAAGCTGCACATCGTCCAGTCGGCCGGCTGGGAGGTCGAGGAAATCGTCACCCGGCAAGCCGTCGAAGATCTCAACCGGCTGGCCGAGGATGCCCGTCAACGCGTCATCGCCGGGCAGACTTCGGCGCTCGAATACCACATGCACAAGGCGCGCATGGACGTGCCACTGCTATCGCAAGTCACCGGCCTCTGGCAGTGGCGCATCCGCCGTCACTTTCGGCCCGACATCTTTCAGGGCCTGTCGGCCGGGCTGCTCCAGCGCTATGGCGACGCCATGGGCCTGAGCGTCGAGCAACTAAAAATGGCCGAATGATGGAATTCCAGCACAGCCACGCTTCCCATTGCGAAAGCGGCGTCATGTCGTCGATGCTGCGCCATCTCGGTCTGCCGATCTCGGAGGCCATGGCTTTCGGTCTGTCGTCGGCACTCTCTTTCGCCTATCTGCCGATCATCAAGATTAACGGCCTGCCGTTGGTGGCCTACCGGATGCCGCCGAAGTTCATCATCAAGGGCCTGCAGAAGCCGCTCGGCCTCAAGATGCGTTTCGAAACCTTCCGCAGCCCGGAAGCCGGCGAACAGCGCCTCAACGAACTGCTCGATGCCGGCCGACTGGTCGGCATGCAGACCTCCGTGTTCTGGCTGCCCTATATGCCGGAAGACCTGCGCTTTCATTTCAATGCCCACAATGTGCTGGCCTATGGCCGCGATACGGCGAGTGGCGATTATCTGTTGTCCGATCCGGTGGTCGAAACGACCGTAACCTGCGCCCCGGCCGACCTGCGTCGCGCCCGTTTTGCCAAGGGCGTGCTGGCCCCGAAGGGGCTGCTTTACTACCCGGAAGGCAAGCCGTCCGAACCGGACTGGGCGAAAGTCCTGCCCAGGGCCATCAAGAAAACGACGCGCATCCTGCTCGACTCGCCCATCCCGATCATCGGTGTGCGCGGTATCCGGCGGCTGGCCAATGCTATCGAGCGCCTCGATGCAGCCGGCAACCCTGCTGCGGCCAAGATGTTCATCGGTCAGGTCGTGCGCATGCAGGAAGAAATCGGCACCGGCGGCGGCGGCTTCCGTTTCATTTACGCCGCCTTCCTGCAGGAAGCGGCCGAGCGACTGGCTCGCCCGGCGCTCAACGAACTATCCGAAACGCTCGTCGACATCGGCGACGAGTGGCGCGAATTCGCGCTGTCCACCGCCCGCATGATCCGTGACCGCGAGCCGCTCAATCCGTCCAAACTGGCCGACAAGCTGCGCGCCATCGCCGACCGCGAGCAAGCCTTCTTCCGCGACCTGCGCCGCGCCGCCTGATGCTCAAGGTCGATGGCGTTTCCTACCGCTATCGCGATGCCGCCGCCCCGGCGTTGCAGGACGTATCGCTCAACATTCCGTCTGGCGGCGTTTACGGCCTGCTCGGCCCGAACGGCGCCGGCAAGACGACGCTCATTTCGCTGCTCGCCGGGCTGTTGACCGTAGCCGATGGCAATATTTCGCTCAATGGCCAGCCGCTGCGTGAAGCCCGCACCGCCAACCCGCGCGCCATCGCGCTGGTGCCGCAGGACTACGCCTTCTACCCGATGCTGACCGTCGCCGAGAATCTGGCCTTCTTCGCCGGCGCACTTGGTTTGGCGCACGGCGAACGCCGGCAGCAGATCGACTCTGCCATCGCCTTCGCCCGGCTCGAACAGGTCACCGGCAAACGCGCCGAGCAACTCTCCGGCGGCCTGCGCCGGCGCCTCAACCTGGCTATCGGCCTGCTCGGCCAGCCGCAATTGCTGCTGCTCGACGAGCCCACCGTCGGCGTCGACCCGCAGTCGCGCAGCTTCCTGCTCGAATCCATCGCCGCCCTGCCCGCCAGCGGCACCACGGTGCTCTACACCAGCCACTACATGGAAGAAGTCGAAGCCATCTGCCAGCGTGTCGCCATCCTCGACCAGGGTCGCGTCCTGAGCGAAGGCAGGCTCGACGACCTGCTGGCCACCGCCGACAGCAGCGCCGAAATCGAACTCGACCAGCCGCTGCCGCCCGCCCTGGCCGAACGCTACGCGGCGACCGATCTCGGCCATTGCAAATTTGGCCTTTTTTTCCGGTCGACCGTGGGACCAACCTCTGTTTCCATGGCCGTGGAAGTCGCCCGTTTGCTCGACGAACTGGCCGAAGCCGGCTGCACCGTGCGCCAACTGCACGTCGGACGGCAAAATCTCGAACAGCTTTTCATGCGCCTGACCCGGCGCTCATTGCGGGACTAAGGGCGTGTTCACAGTAACCGGCGGGACAGCGTTTGCCATGGCGGGATGGGCGCCAAGGCGCGAGGTGCCGGGAATGGTTGTTCCATTCCCAAGCCGAGCAACGCCGGCGACTGCCCGCCATGGTAAACCCGAAGGACAAGGGTCGGGCGGGGCGCATTGCTGCGTTGCCGCTCGCTGGTGCAGATCACTGCACGGCGCGACCGGCGCCTGGCACTGCCTCCCCGCCAAACCCTTACGCTGCCCGCCGCTTACTGTGAGCACGCTCTAGACCATGACCCGCCTGCTTGCCCTGTGGACCAAGGAAACCCTGGCCTTGCTGCGTGACCGGCACGGGCTGGCCGCCCTTTTCGTCATGCCCATCATCTTCATCCTGGTCATGACCATGGCGCTGCACGATGCCTTCATGCCCGGCGCCGCCATCGACGTCGCCTACGCCATTGTCGACCTCGACGGCAGTCCCCATTCGCAATCGCTGGCCCGCCGTCTGGCCAAGACCGGCAGCTTCCGCCGCGTCGCCGATCCGGCGACGACCGACGCCGCACGGGCCGACATCCGCGCCGGCCGCTACGCGCTGGCGCTGGTCCTGCCCAAGGGCTTTGGCGAACGCCTGCTGACCCCGGCCGGCGCCGACGGCCAGGCCACCGAAGCGCTGACCCTGATGGTCGATCCGACCCTGAACCCGGCGCTGCAACTCGCTTTCCGCAACCAGACCAGCGCGGCGCTCGGCATGCTGCGGGCCGACGAACTGACGCACAGCGCCGGCAAGCTGTTCGGCCTGCCGACGGCTGCCCGTCCGGCCGAACGCGACTGGCCGGACGAAATCGTCAGCACCGCCGTGCAGAACGACCGCAGCATCCGTCCGCCTTCGTCGGTGCAGCAAAACGTCCCGGCCTGGCTGGTTTTCGCCATGTTCTTCGTCGTCATCCCGATTTCCGCCATCCTGATCACTGAACGCCAGCAAGGTACGCTCCAGCGCCTCGCGGCCATGGGCGTTCCGTTCCGCGACGTGCTGCTCGGCAAGCTCGTACCCTTTTTCGTCGTCAATCAAATTCAGGCTGTGCTGATGGTTGCCGTCGGCATCTGGGGCGTCCCGCTGTTCGGTGGCGAAGCGCTCGTCATGCCGTCCGGCGCCGGGCTGTTCCATTGCTGGCTGGTGGCCGCCGCTGTCAGCCTGGCCGCTGTCGCCTGCGCCCTGCTCGTCGCCAGCCTGGCCCAGACGACCCAGCAGTCCACGATCATCGGCGGTGTCGGCAACATCCTGATGGCGGCGATCGGCGGCATCATGGTCCCCAAATTCATGATGCCAAGCGCCATGCAGACCCTCGCCGAATGGTCGCCGATGGCCTGGGCGCTCAACGGCTTTCACACCGTCATGTTGCGCCACGGCGACTTTGTCGCCATCCTGCCCGACCTCGTCAAACTCCTCGCCTGCGCGGCCCTCGCACTCGCCGCCGCGACCTGGCTCAACCGCCGCCAAAGCGTATGACCACCGACCTCCGCCTTGCTCTAAAAGCCCTGATCGTCGAAGCCTGCGACAAGGATTGCGACCCGGCCAGCATCACCGACGACGAAATCCTCTTCGGGCCGGAAGCACCGTTGCAGCTCGATTCGCTCGATGCCCTGCAGGTCTCGATGGCGATCAAGAAAACCTACGGCCTGCGCCTGCCCGACAGCAAGGAAACCCGCCGCGTCCTGTCCAGCGTCGCCAACCTGGCCGAACACCTCGACGCCTGGCTGGCCAACCGCGCATGATGCGTCCGGTTTTCATCGCCAAAACAGCACTGTTTTGCGCCCGCGGCGATTCGCCGACGGCGGTCGCCAGCGCCCTGTGGAATGGCGAATGCAGTGCCGGCCAACGAAAACTGGGCGAGCGGGCTTTTCCCTATTTTGGTCTGCCGCTCGACGAAGCCGACTGGATGGTCCGGTCCGAAAAAGCAGTCCGTCAGATTGCCGGACAACTCGGCCAGCTTCAGCCCGAAACCCCACTGTTCGTCGCCTCATCCTCCTTCCAGATCGGCCATTTCGAGCAACTCGGCGCGCCTTTTGACCTGCCGCTCGCCGCCGCCTCGTTCAGCCGCCAAATCGGCGAATGGATGGGCCTGAGCGGCGCCTGCTACAGCTTCTCGAACGCCTGCACCTCCGGCTTTTCCGCCCTCGACGCGGCGCGCAGCCTGATCGCAGCCGGGCTCATCGACGACGCCATCGTCCTCGGCGTCGAACTTGCCAACGACAGCACGCTGGCCGGCTTTGCCGCCATGGAATTGCTCTCGCGCACGGCAGGACGCCCCTTCGACGCCCGACGCGACGGTCTGGTCCTCGGCGAGGCGGTTGCCACCGTTTACCTGAGCGCCAAACCTGCCACCTGGCGCATCGCCGGCCTGCGCACGGGCCTTGACGGCTTCTCGACCACCGGCCCCAACCCGGACGGCTCCCGAATCGCCGATGTCACGGTCGACTGTCTAAAAGAGGCAAATTTGAAATCCGCCGACATCGAACTGATCAAGCTGCAGGCCGCCGGCTCGCCGGGTACCGACCTGGCTGAAGCCAACGCCCTGCGCAGCGTTTTCGGCCAGAACATGCCGCTGCTCCTCTCGCTCAAGCCGGGCCTCGGCCACACGCTGGGCGCCAGCGGCCTGGCCGAACTCGCCGCCCTGCTCGCCTGCCTCGAGGCCGACAAGATTCCCGCCACCGCTGGTTTCTCCAAAGTCGATCCGGAAATCGCCCTGTTCCCGATGGTTGAGCGCAGCACCGAACACATCGAACGCGCCCTGCTCAACCTGGTCGGCTTTGGCGGCGGGCTGGCCAGCCTGATCGTGGAGCGTCACGGATGATCCGCCTGACCGCCGTCCTCAGCCAAAGCTTCGCCCCGGTCGAATTGCCGGCCGCGGTACGCGCCGCACTCGGCAAACCGCTGCGCCGCGCCGCACCGCTCACCCAGCTGGCACTCGTTGGCGCCCTGGCCTGCCTGCCGGCCGAGCGCCGCGCCCTGCCGACCGCCCTGCTCTGGCAATCGACGAGCGGCCCGCGCCTCGAAACGCTGACCCTGCTCGACGAAGTCTGCTCGGGCGGCGCCGAACCGATGCCCTACGATTTCCTCGCCACCCAGCCGGCCATCGCTGCCGCGCAGATCCAGAACTTCCTGCCCGGCCTGCAAACGGCCATGCATCTGCCGCTCGACAGCCAAGGCGTCGCGAACTGGTCGCTGCTGCTCAGCCTGGCCATCATCTGGCTCAACGAAGGTCGTTGCGCCCAGGTGCTGTGCGCTCAGCTCGACCACGCGGCGGCGGCCGCCTGCGCCCACTGGCTGGCCTTGAGCCGCGCACCCATTGAAAACTCACCGGCCTGCCTCCATTTGGTGGACGGCGCATCGAATATTTCCCGGCCCGATACGCCCGACTTCCCGGCCCGCCTCGCCGAATGGCTGGCGGGCCACGATGGTCCGACGCTTTCCCTGCATTCTCCCGTCGCCATGAAGCTGACGGTAGAATTCACCCGACTCTAATTTAAACAGGCCCCACCATGTCCGAATTTGCTTTTGACGTTTCCATCGAAGATTTCGAAACCAAGGTTCTCCAGCCGGCCGAAACGCTGCCGGTCCTCGTCTACTTCTGGACACCGCGGAGCGAACCCAGCCAGACACTGAAACCCGTGCTCGAAAAGCTGGCGGCGGAGTACAAGGGCCGCTTCCGGCTCGGCACGGTCAATGCCGACGAAAACCCGGAACTCCCGCAACACTTCGGGGTGCGCAGCATTCCGTCGGCCAAGGTCCTGTTCCAGGGCCAGCTCGTCGATCAATTCGATGGCGTCCTGCCCGAAGCCCAGATCCGTGAATTCCTCGACCGCTTTGCCCTGCCCCCCGCTACCGGCAGCGATCCGCGCGCCGAAGCCGCTGCGCTGGTCAGCGAAGGCAAGCTCGAAGAAGCCCTCGCCAAGCTCGTCGACGCCAGCAAGCAGAAACCCGAAGACCAGGCCATCCAGCTCGACGCCGTCGATGTCATGATGCAACTCGGCCGCAACGACGAAGCCGGCCAACTGCTCTCCGGCGAATACACCCAGGAAGCCGACCGCGCCAACGCCCTGCGCGCCCGCTTGGCACTCGCCGCTGGCGCTGCCGACACGGCCGAACTCGAAGCCAAGCTGGCCGCCAACCCGGCCGATCACGCCATTCGCCTCGATCTGTCGCGCGCCTACGCCGCCCAGGGCGATTTCCGCGCCGCCATGGAAGCGGCGCTCGAAGTCGTCGTCCGTGACCGCGCCTTCAACGAAGGTGCCGGCCGCAAGGCCTTGCTCACCCTGTTCGAAGCCCTCGCCGGCAGCGACCAGTACGACGACCTGATCCGCGAATTCCGCCGCAAGATGTCGGCCGCGCTGAACTAGGCTTTTCCGCGAAGACATTGGCCGTGCGGCTGGTGTACACCGATGTCTTCGTTTTGCCTGGGCCAGCCGATTTTCATTGGCCACCTGGCGCCACCGACCCAAAACCAGCCCGAGCCGACGACCATCGCAATTTCCCACGGTCAACCGCAAAAAATGGCCAAAAATCAAATCGATTTCCCTGACGCGCCCGCGCCGCGTGAATCTCGCGCCGGCCAGACAAACGCAGCCCTCCGCCAACACCGGCAAACCATCCTTCTGGCGCAATCCCGGCTGACGCCGTAAGCTGGCAAAAAAACAGAAGGCTCCAGAAAACGC